>JBIOUY010000228.1:0-3301 GCA_044867445.1 Gemmatimonadales bacterium | reverse complement strand
GCCGGCCGGGTACAAGAAGGCGGAGCTCAGGCCGAGGAGGTCGTGGCTCGCCTCCACCAGCAGGAGCCCCTCCTCGTCGGTGAGGGTGTGCTTGGCCTCGATCACCGAGTCGATGACGGCCTGGGTCCGGCGCGCCAGGTCGCGTCCCCGGCCTTCGAGGTGCTTGCCGCCCCAGCGCACGAGATCGTCGTCGTCGAGGATAGGGGACAAGGCGATCTCGGTGAGGGGAACGGCAAGGAGCGGGACCAGCCAGGATTCGCGGGCCTGGGTCCGCATGACACGGCCCTAGCGGGCCGCGAGCTGCCGGTCGCGATGGCCGGGATCGTGGGAGCCGAGAGGCGGGGGAGCGTCAGCCACGAGCGGTTGGGTTCGGGATGGTGGAATGTAGCCTTGTGCTTCTCGCGTCCCAGCGAGCTTCGCTCCCCCTTGCCTATCTTACATGGTCAGCTGTCCGTTACGCACGATCATCTTGCCATCAGCCTCGACGGTCGCGCGTGGGAGAACGATGTACCAGCCCCCGGCGGAGGACTTGTTCTCCCCACCCAGCTCTTGATTGGTCCCGAAGTTCACCGTGACCGCACCCGCTCCTAGATCGAGGAGGGTGCTCGCGAGGTTGACCTTTAGATCGCTCACTCGGAGCGCCGGGTTGAGCCCGATCTCCACCCAGCCGAACCGTCCCGCCCGCTGCAGCGCGGCTTTGACGCATTCCTCGTCGCTGGCCGCATGAACGTTCTCGGGCATCCCCCCACGCACGTCGATGGCCTCGTCCTTCACCGGCTTGTCACATTGATCGCTGGGCGCCCGGATCTTCCCGGCGACAGAAGTTTCGACCGGTGCAAGGCGAATCGCTCCGCCCGGTAGCTGCGCTGTCCGAGCAGCCAAGAGGCCGCGCGTGCCGGGTGATGCCATGCCGGCATCCAGTATGACCGGACGGGCACCGACAGAGAAGGAAAGATCGGTTCCTTCGGGCGTGGTTATCCGGACCCGCCGTGCCCCCTGGAGGGCCTGTTGTACGCGACGGCCTTGCTCGGCAATCCTCTGGTAGTCCGAGCTCAGTCCCTCGTTGTACATGCGCGCGTAGATCGCCAAGTCCAACCGCGCCTGCTCAGCGTCAATACGGGTGGGTGGCGAACTGACGTTCAAGCGTCGCGCAAGGTTCCGATTCTGTCGCTCCGTCACCTTGGCCTGAGCGCTGGAGAATGCTGCAAAGACCTTACCTTGTCGTTCCCCGGGAACATCGGCCAAAGCCTGCTGGAAATTCTCGAAGACCGGCAGCTGGAATTCCACATCGATCCCATCGGCCTGAAAGTCCTGCCACTTCTGGGGGATGAGACCGAGGTACTTATCGGGGACCTCGGTGAAGTAGGAGTGGAAGATTTTGGGGCTCTCGAGCAGGAGGAGAGGAGTAGCGCCCTGCTTCTGAACTTCGATGGCAAAAGCTTCCATGGCGGGCACCACCTGCGGACCACCGTGAATGGTGACCACCTGCCCGGGCTTGATCCCGGCCGATTTCACCAGTCCAGGGGCGAGCGCCTCGAGCCGCCGCGCCAACGAGCCGGAGCTGTCGCTCCATGTGCGCGACGTGTCTGCACGCTGGGCCAGCAGGGAGTCTGACCATATCGCTAGAGCCCCGAAGATGGCGAACGAAGCCATCAACTGGGCCTTGTGTGACCACCGCATAGAGTCCTCCACGTGCGGGTAGTGTTGTTCATCGTGTTGTTCATCGCCGCCAACCTGGCCGGCGGCACATCGCAGCAACTGAGGCATCCGACTTCCTGGACCGATACGCAGATCAGTTGTAAGCGTGGACGAGACGAAGACGCACGCCGAGCCATCCTTCGCCGGCTCGGCGGTCGTGGGTCCTTCGTGGCGTCAGCGAAGGCGTCGCGGAGGAGGCGAGGACCCGTGGCTTTGCGGCACCGGCTGTTTTCGCAGCGCTGAGCCGGACAATAAACGTCCTGCGTACTTTAGCCCCTTTTGCTGATCCGGTGTGCTTCCCTGAGGGGACCTCGGGCACTCACCAGGTCCCCATTTTGGGAAAGGGGCAGCGTGCTGCGTTAGCTTCCGATGCTACTGGAACCTTGCGCCTAATCGCAAGGAGGCGTGTTCGTGGCCGTCTCGGAGAGCGAAACCTGCTAGTGTATTGTTATCTTCGACACCGCCTCTTTGAACTCATCGCGTGGGCTGATGATAAGCCGGACCTCCTCGTTGTAGTGGACCTGCCCACCGTTTACAAGATCGTCAAGCACTCCTTGCGCCCTCCATCCGAAAGAGTTCGCACGACCTCCTTCAGTACCTGTGGGAGTTTCATTGTTATCGGTTTCACGAAAGGCGACCGTGCCACTGTAGAGAACCGGCGCACCGCTGAAGTCTGAGCAAAAGCTCTCCCCAAGCCCCTCGGGCGGGAAGGCCAGGATCTGCACCGGTGATTCACGGTCAACGATCAAACTGTTTACCTCTTCCCTGGAATGCGGCTTTAACTGAATGTCCATGAGATCAAATTCGCCCAGGTCATTGCACAGATCGGCAATCGAGTTGGTCAGACCGTGGACGCTGATCAGTTCCGCGTTGAAGTCGAAGGTTACTTCGAAAACCACGTCTTGAAGTCTGAAGATGCCAGAGTTCCCTGGTGAGTCAGGGCCGTTGAGGAAGTCGAACGAAACTGGTGGAGCGGGTGGTGCAGCATCAGATGGAGCAGTCCGTTCGGTACACGAAAGGACTAGAACGACCGCAATGACGGGTGCAGCGCCTTGAAGTGAGCGCATAGGCTGTCTCCGGTGGCTAGTAGTCCAACGGCTCGGACACTACACCTTTCGGCAGCTCGGCGGTCTTAAGGGTCCTTCGTGGCGTCCTGGAGCCCGGCGTCGCGGAGGAGACGAGGACCCGTGGCTTTGCGGCACCGGCTTTCGCCGGGTGTGCTTTTGTCGATGGTGGTTGGCTTGAGATACGGTCTGGTACAGAGACCGTCAAGTGCGAAAGCGAGCGCCAGCCGCCCTTGCTTCGGGGCGGAGGACGGTGGAGTGGCTCGGTCATCCCCGGAGACGTTTCAGCTCTTCGAGCGTCTCGACGTCGGCCCGATCCTGGAGCCTCCCGGTCTGCTTCGACCGGATCAGCGTATCCAGATCGGCGTAGGGGATCTCGACGTCCTCGATGCGCGCCCGAAGCGTGCCCGGCGCCGCGTCGGCGTAACGGACACTCCAGGCGATCGTCAGGAGATCCACTCGCGGATCGTCCCCTATGATCGTGATCGGCCGACGCACCACGTCGGCCGGATCGAGCTCCCCTGCCACGCCATAGGTCA
>JBIOUY010000227.1:0-21498 GCA_044867445.1 Gemmatimonadales bacterium | reverse complement strand
GCTCGTCAAACATAAGCCCGTAAGGCTAATCAGGAGTGAGGGTTTGGGCAAGACGGGAATTTAGGCGGGAGCGCTGCGCGTGGCGGGAGTGCTGCGCGCAGCACTCCCGCCTTCCTCAGAGCCGGCTTAGCAAGGCCTGATACCGGGGGTGGCCTCGCAGCGAATCGAGATCGGGGTCATGCTCGATCCATTCCCGGTGTCCGAACCCGTTCTGCACCGCGTGCTCCAGGAGCCCGAGCGCCTGCTCGGCTCTGCCCCCGACGGCGTTGAGACAGGCCACGTTGTAGAGCACTCCGGCGTCGTCCGGGTCGAGCGCCAGGGCTCGGTCCCCCCACCCGAGGCCCTTCTCCACCTGACCCAGCCGGCACCAGGCAGTGGCGCCGAGATAATACGCGCGGGGGTCGTCTGGATTCAGCTCGATATGCCGCTCTGCGGCTCGGACAGTCTTTTCGAAGGCGGCGCGGGCCTCCAGTTCCCGCCCGAGTCCCGCATAGCAGAGGCCCGCGAGCGCCGGCGCCTGATAGTCCTCCGTCCGCACGGCCGACGCCTGCTCGAAAAGCTTCGCGGCCTCCTCCAGCTTTCCTTCGGCGAATCGCCCATTGCCGTAGTACAGGTAGCCCTCGTAGAGCTTCGGGTCGAGCCGGATCGCGGTCTCGAACTCTCGGTTGGCCTCTTCGTGGCTGCCACGGAGGGTCAGCGCGAACCCGCGGGCAGCATGGGCCTCTGCCAGGTCGGGGGCCAGCTCAAGCGCTTTTCTGCTGGCAGACTCCGCCTGCTCCAGATTGGCCGCGCTGGCGTCCCAGTACTTGTAGAGCTGGGAGCTGCAGTCCGCGATCCCGGCGTACGCCCGGGCATAGGTAGGATCAATCTCGATAGCTCGAGTAAACATCCGCCGAGCGAACTGGAGGCCCTTTTCCCGAAACTGGTAGAAGAACTGCCGGCCGCGGAGATAGAACTCGTAGGCTTCCACGTTATCCGTGTGGGGCCGCTCGATGGCGCGCTTTTCGTCTTCCGTGAGTACCACCCGGAGGGCGCGCACGACATTCTCCGCGATCTCGTCCTGCACCGCGAAGACGTCCTCCAGATCACGGTCGTAGCGCTCGGACCAGAGATGATACCCGTCAGCCACTTTGATGAGCTGCGCGGTGATCCGGAGACGGTTACCAGCCTTGCGGACGCTCCCCTCCATAACCGTCGCCACGTTGAGCTGCTCGCCCACCTGGCGGATGTCCTGGTTCTTGCCCTTGAAGGCGAACGCGGAGGAGCGCGAGGCCACCTGCAGGGCGTCGAGCTTCGCGAGCGCGTTGATAATCTCCTCGGCGATGCCCTCGCAGAAGTAATCCTGGTCCTTCGATGGGCTCATGTCGGCGAAGGGGAGCACCGCGATCGAGCGGACAGACCGATGCGACGCGGTCACAACCGTGGGCGTGCCGGCCGGTGGCGTGCGGGCGGCCGCCGCCGTGGCCAGCGCCTGCGCGAACTGCGCTGCCGCGGCGAACCGCTCCCCGGCCGAGCGTGCCAGGGCCCGATTCAGGGCGCGCTCCACCTCCTCGGATACCTCCGGCCGAATGCTTCGGACCGGCCGGGGGACCTCGGTAAACCGCCGAACGATAATGGCCTGGGCCGTCGGGCCGGTGAAGGGCGGCTCGCCCGTCAGCATCTCATAGAGCACACAGCCCAGGGAGTAGATGTCGCTTCGGCCATCGAGCTCCTTGTCTCCCGAGGCCTGCTCCGGGCTCATGTAGGCGGGAGTGCCTACCGAGGTGCCGGTCTGGGTCAGGGCCTCGACACTGTCGGTGCTGACCGCTTTAGCGATGCCAAAGTCGGTGACCATCGCCTCGCCTTCGTGGAGCATGACGTTTTCGGGCTTGATGTCCCGATGGACCACGCCCTGGCCATGGGCGTAACCGAGCGCGGCGGCGACATCGCGGGCTATCCGCAGGGCCTCGTCGATCGGCAGCCGACCTTCTCGTGTGAGCCGACCTCGGAGCGACTCACCGGAAACGAAAGGCATAACGTAGTAGAGGAATCCGTCCGCCTCGCCTGAATCGATCAGGGTGACGATATGCGGGTGGCTGAGCCGTGCCGCGATCTCGACTTCGCGCTGAAATCGCTCGAGGCCGACGTTCGCGGCCAGATGCGGATGGAGGATCTTGACTGCGACCGGGCGCCGATGCTTCTGATCTTGCGCCAGATAGACAGTGGCCATTCCCCCGCGCCCGATCTCGCGCTCCAGGCGGTACCGATCCGCCAGCGCGGTATGAAGACGGTCACCGACCTCGGGCATGAGCGAGCGCTCCGGGCGGAGGGCAAAGCGGGAGGAACTGGAAAGCGGCAGTGAGCGGAACGATATGGGCCGGGTCAGGAATTGGCTAGGGCGCGGCGGTAGGAGCGGCGGGAACGGCGGGAACGGCGCGGGCTTCGCGGCGGGAGCAGCGGGAAGGCGGGGGAAGGTATGGGGGACGTCATCCCGAGGAGCGAAAGCGACGAGGGACCTTGCCGGCCAGTATCGGAAGCACGCTGACAAGGTCCCTCGCTCCGCTCGGGATGACGGACATAATCAGCTTCCCCGCCGTTCGCGCCGCGAAGCTCCCGCCGTGCGCAGCACTCCCGCCATACCACTAATTTCCACCCCATGACCCCCCCACTACCCCAGGTCGCCGACGCCGAGACCAAGCGGGAGCGGCTGGACCAGATGAAGCGGCGGGCCACCGGCCTGCTGGTTTTCGCCACCATCCTCTTTGTGGTGGCCCGGCTACTGGAGCCGCGCTATCCCTGGCTGGGCTATGTCCGGGCGACCGCCGAGGCATCGATGGTGGGTGGCGTGGCCGACTGGTTCGCGATCACAGCTCTCTTCCGCCATCCGCTTGGCATCCCCATCCCCCACACGGCCATCATTCCCAGCCGGAAGGACCGGATCGGCCGGAGCTTGGGGAATTTCGTTCAGAACAACTTCCTCTCTCGCGAAGTGCTGGGCGCTAAGCTGCTGGCGGCCCAGCTGAGCCGGCGAGGAGCTGAGTGGCTGCGGGAGCCGGAGCACAGTCGGGCGGTCGCGTTGCACGCGATCGGCGTGCTGCGAGGCGCGAGCGAGGTGGTGCGGGATGAGGACGTGCACGCACTGCTCGATCGCAGCGTGGTCGAACCGCTGCGCCGAACCCCAATCGCGCCGGCATTGGCCAAAGGGTTGAGTCTGCTAACCGTGAACGACCGCCACCAGACGCTGCTGGACCAGGTGGTGCGGGGTCTCTCCGGCCTGGTGCTGCAGAATCAGGAGCTGATCCGGCGCCGGATCCGGGAGGAGAGTCCCTGGTGGGTGCCGGACTTCGTGGATGACCGGGTGCATGAGAAGGTGATGGGTGCGATCGAGCGGACGCTACTCGAGATCGGAGCCAACCCGGCTCACCCGCTGCGCCAGCAGTTCGATACCCTGCTGAGCGAGTGGATCGTCGAGCTGCAGGAGTCGCCCGACGCGATGGCGCGGGCCGAGGCGATCAAGCAGCAGATCTTCGACAATCCCACCAGCAAGCGGCTTAGCGCCTCACTGTGGGAGGAGCTGAAGCGGGCGCTGGAGCGGAGGGCGCAGGCCTCGAGTGACGGGGCTCCGGGGGGATTCGAGCGCTGGCTCAACGCTCTCGCGGAGGCGGCACTGGAGGACCAGGCACTGCTCGACAAGGTCGATGGCTGGGTGATCGAGGCGGTGCTACGAGTGATCGACCAGCATCGCAACGAGGTGGGTCAGTTGATCGCCAACACGGTGAGCAGTTGGGATCCCGACGAGACCTCGCGGCGCATCGAGCTGCAGATCGGTCGCGACCTGCAGTTCGTACGGATCAATGGGACGCTGGTGGGTGGGTTGGTAGGGTTGGTGTTGTATGTGTTGTCGAGGTGACGGAGAGGACGGAGAGGACGGAGAGGACGGAGAGGACGGAGAGGACGGAGAGGACGGAGAGAGCAGCAATTGTGAGAACGGGCTGGTGCTTGTCAATCGCCTGCGGCTCTCAAACCTCGCGCTAGTCTCCAGGTCAGTCCTCCGGCTCTCTTCCGAAGATCCTCCAGCATCTCGTAATCCTTAACTTGGAGCAGCTCCAAGTCCTTCGCGAGCAGTAGCAGATAGGCGATTTCGCCAAGTGATCCTAAGGAGATGTCTACGAATCGCCTGAATTCCCGCGGTCCCCGCTTAGCAGCACCTTCGGCAATATTCGCGGCAGCAGATACAGCAGCCCGGCGAATCTGGGAGATCAGGCCATAGAGCTCCCGGTTAGGCCAGGATTCCGAAGAGCGATAGATGGCAAGAGTCAGCTCGTGGCACAGCTCCCAGGCTCGTATCCTTTCGTGAGGCAACATGCCGCCACACTAACATGCTCCTGAGGCAGATCCTCATCGCCGGAGCGCCGCGAGTGGCCTTTTCCGTCCTCTCCGTCCTCTCCATCCTCTCCGTCCTCTCCGTCCTCTCCGTCCTCTCGTCATCTCACAACCACCCCCGGCAATTTCGCCCATCCATCCCAACTGTTCGGCGCCAGAACGTACCGGGTCCCCACCCGCGGCCCCACGCTCACCGTGTCGAACGTCGCTTGGTAGCCCGGGCGGCCCGTCCGGCGGAGCGCCGCACCCGACCCTCGCAGGAAGCGGTCGCGCGAGGGCGCGTCATCCCACACGATGTACCAGACCAGCGCCGGGTGGTCGCCGCTCGAGTCGTACACCCGATACCGGTCTCCGCCCCACCCGATCGGCACCACGGTCTGGACCTCGTCCGAGCCCGCCAGCACCGCGATCAGCACCCTGATCTCGCTCTCTCCCAGCACGTCCTCGTAGACGGCACCGCCTGCGGCGCTGAAGCTAAGCGCGACGGGCATATCGCCCCGCTGGTACCGCTCGGGATGCAGGATCTGCTCGGTGGAGGCAGGCATGCGCCGCCCGAAGGGCACCGTGTCCGCCAGCGGCGAGCCTTCCCACCAGTGCATGAACTCCGCGCCCTGCAGGTAGGGAAAGATGAGCGCCTCCCGGATGATGAGCGGCGCGTGGGCGAACACCGGCATACTCGATTGCTGCTGTCGCACCTGGTCCCGGTAGAGCTCCCAGAACTCCGGGTTCTGGGTGACGTCTTGCCCCGGCGCCAACACCTCGATCGAGGCCAGGGTCGCCTGTCCCTCGAGAACGGCCTGCGAGGCGGTGAGCCGGTCGTTGTTGGAGATGTCGTGCAGGATCGAGTCGAGGGCCATGTGCTGCCCCTGCAGCGCGTGGACCAGCTCGTGCGCCAGCACCAGCCGGAGCTGGCTCCGGTCAGCACCGGCCACTCCGAACAGGGTCGCCGAGTCCGGATCGTAGTAGCCGGCCACCTGCTCGGTATAGAGGTCCACCAGCAGCGAGCGGAGCTGGAGGGTGTCGGGCAGCAGGCCGAACAGCCGATACGCCTGCTCCAGCCCACGCAACCGGGCCGGCGGCAGCTCCTGATCCAGCTTGCGAATCAGGTACTGTCGTACCTGGTCTCGGGTGCGCATGGCCGAACGGGGAGGCTTGGTAAACTTGAGGCCGGTCGCGCGCTCCACTGGCCCTCGCAGACTATCGACTAGCCGCGCGAGCGCCGCCTCGCCCGCCGAGTTCTGGGCCTCGCCTCGGCACGCGCCGAGCAGCACCGCGCCGCAGAGCGCAGCGGCGAGCAACCTCGCTCTCATGCGCCGGTCAGGTAGGCGGTGTACCACCTGATGACCTGATGGCCCACCAGGTAGGTGGCCAGAGCGCCCAGCGAGAGGAAAATGCCGAACGGGACCAGCTGCTTTCGTCCGGCGAGCGCGATCGGCACAAACACTAGACTGCCGAGGAACGCGCCCAGGAACACGGTCATCAACATGCCCTGCCAACCGACAAAGGCCCCGATCATCGCCATCATCTTGATGTCGCCGCCCCCCATGGCATCCTGCTTGAAGATCCGGGTTCCAACCGCAGCCACTATCCAAAGGAAAGCAAACCCGATCCCGGCGCCGAGCAGGGCGGTCCAGAGGGTCGGCCATCCCGCGGCGAGCGCGAAAAGGAGGCCCAGACCCAAGCCGCCGAGGCTGAACTCGTCGGGGATGATGTACGCGCGCGCGTCGGTGATGGCGATGCCTAGCAGGATGGTCAGGAAGATTGCGCCGCGGAATGTCTCCAGGCTGAGGCCATGGCGCGACGCCACGTATCCCCAGATCAGCGCGGTGGCCGCCTCGATCAGGGGATACTGTACCGAGATCGGAGTCTTGCAGCCACGGCAGCGACCCTGGAGCACCAGCCAGGAGAACACCGGGATGTTCTCGTACCACGGCAGCGAGCGGGCGCAGTTGGGACAGCGAGAGCGGGGACGCACCACCGACTGCTTCGGCTCCGCCCCCCAGCGCAGGATGCAGACATTGAGGAAGCTGCCGATGATGAGGCCGAAGATGGCGGCAAAGGTGACGACGATGGTCGATGGAAGCGGCACGTCAGCGGCCACGCGTGACCTCGTACAGGAGAATGCCGGCGGCGACCGCCACGTTGAGCGACTCGACCCGGGCGGCGAGCGGGATAGCCACTCGCCGACGTGCGGCAGAGGCGAGCGCCGAACTGACTCCAGCGCCCTCGTTGCCCAGAACCAGGGCGATCGCGGCGCGATCTAACCCCTGGGCAACGATTCGGTTCACCGGCTCACCATCGGCCGCGGTAGTCCAGAGCTCCACTCCGGATCGCTTCACCCAGCTGAGAAAGTCTTCGGTCTGGGAGGAAACCGCCGGCAACCGGAACAGCGCGCCCATACTGCCTCGGATCACCTTGCTGTTGCCGAGCTCGGCGGTGCCGGGAAGCGCTACGACACCCGCGGCACCAAGCCCGTGCGCCGTACGCAGGATGGTCCCCACGTTGCCAGGGTCCTGCACCCCATCGAGCACGATCACCACGGCGCCCTTCGCGAGCTCGATGTCCTCGATGCGCCAGGGACGCGGCTCGATCACTGCCAGCACGCCTTGCGGGTGTTCGGTGTCGGCCAGCTTCTCCAGTTCCGCCTCGCTCACTTGTTCCAGGGTCACACCGCGCTCCACCAGCACGCTCTTGAGCGCTTTCCCCCGAGTGGTAGCTTCCAGCGCGGGGGAGACCAGGACGCCGCCCATGCGGATCCCCGCGTTCACCGCTTCCTCGACCAGGCGCACACCTTCGGCCAGCGCCAGCCCTCGCCGCTCCCGTGCCCCGCGGCGGTGGAGATCGCGAACCAGCGTCTGCAGGGAGCTGCCCATGATCGTGCTCACCCGATGAAGATCGCGCTCACCATCGCCGGCTCCGATTCCGGGGGCGGCGCGGGCATCCAGGCGGACCTCAAGACCTTCCACCAGTTCGGCCTGTTCGGCACCTCCGTCATCGTCGCACTGACGGCGCAGAACACTCGCGGGGTACGAGCGGCGGAGCCGGTGAGCGAATCCATGGTGGCCGCACAACTGAGCGTCCTAGCGGAAGATCTTCCGCCCGCCGCGCTCAAGACCGGAATGCTCGCTAACGCGAATCTCGTTCGGCTGGTGGCCAAGGCGATTCGCGAGAACGGCTGGCGTCCGCTCGTGGTGGACCCGGTCATGGTGTCCACATCGGGCGATCGGCTCCTCACCGACGAGGCCGAAGACGTGGTGCGCGATACCCTGCTGCCATTGGCGGTGCTGGTCACTCCCAATCTGAACGAGGCGGCCATCCTCACCGGACTGGCGGTACATGACCTAGCCAGCATGGAGCGGGCGGCGGCCACGCTGCTCACGATGGGCGCCGGAGCAGCCCTGGTGAAAGGCGGCCACCTCGAGGGTGACGAGATCACCGACGTGCTGGTGACTTCGTCTGGCATCAAGCGCTTCACCCGTCGGCGTATCGCCACCAACTCGACTCACGGGACCGGCTGTACCCTCTCGGCGGCGGTCACCGCGGGCCTCGCGCTGGGCCGTCCCCTGGACGAGGCGATTGATGACGCGCTTGACTTCGTGCAGCGAGCCATCGCGGCGGCGCCGGGCCTGGGTGGCGGAAACGGCCCCTTGAACCACACCGTCACAGCCCCGCCACTACCCCCTCGATCAACTTCGTGAGCTCCACGGACACTCTCGCGGCCACCTCCATCACCTCGAGGTGGCTGAGCTTCACCGGAAGAATGCCGCAGGCCGCGTTGGTCACTGCCGAAAAACCCAGGCAGCGCATGCCCCGCGCGCGGGCGGCGATCACCTCCACCGCCGTGGACATTCCTACCGCATCGGCGCCCAGGCGCTCGAGCATCCGGATCTCCGCCGGCGTCTCATAGCTCGGACCCAGAAGCTGGACATAGACTCCCTCCGCCAACGGCACCCGCTCCCGCCGAGCCACCTCACGCGCCAAAGCCCGTAGCTTCGAGTCGTAGGGATCGGACATGTCGGGGAAGCGTTCCTCGCCCTGGAGCATCGGTCCGGTGAGCGGATTGCGGAAGGTGAGGTTGATGTGGTCGGCGATGAGCATGACCGCACCGGTGGCGAACGTTCGTCTGATTCCGCCGGCGGCGTTGGTCAGCACCAACGTCTCGACCCCCAACTCGGCAAACGCGCGAACGGCGATCGCGGCGACCTGGGGCGAGTGACCCTCGTACATGTGGAATCGGCCGCTCTGCACCAAAACGGTCTTCCCCTTCAACGTCCCGACGACCAGCTCGCCGGCGTGACCAATAACCGTCGAAGGGTGAAAGTGGGGGATCTCGGCATAGCGGATCCTGAGCGGATCGGTCAGCCGCTCGGCGAAGGCGCCAAGTCCCGATCCGAGCACGATGGCGACGCTCGGCGTCCGCCCTGCAAGATGCCGGCGGAGCGCCTCGGCCGCCTCACCAACCGCGCCCGCCACTTCCGGAGCCACCTGAGTCGTCACAGCAGAATCCCCGCGATCGTGGCAGATAGAAAGTTGGCCAACGTGCCGGCGAGCATGGCACGAAGTCCCAAGCGCGCCAAGTCGCCTTTGCGGCCCGGTGCCAGCGCACCGATGCCGCCGAGCTGAATACCGACCGAGCTGAAGTTGGCGAACCCTGCCAGGGCAAAGGAGGCGATGGTAAACGAGCGCGGGTCCAACGCCGGCTTGAGCGGGCCCAATTGAGCGTAGGCAATGAACTCGTTCAGCACCATCCGGGTGCCGAGCAGACTCCCGATGGTCCCGCTGTCGTGCCAGGGCACGCCCATGATCCAGGCAACCGGACGAAAGACCCACCCAAACACCGTCTGAAGATTGGCGGGAAACCACACGGCCCACCGGTGTACCGCCTCGAAGCCTCCATTCACCAGCGCGACCAGCGCGACGAATGAGACCAGCATCGCAATCACGTTCAGCATAAGGTGGAGCCCCTCGCTGGTGCCCCGTGCGGCGGCGTCCAACAGATTCACGTCGGTCTTGGGAATGTCCAGTTTGACGTTGCCGTAGGTCTCCGGGCTTTCGGTCTCCGGCTCGAACAGCTTGGCCATCATGACTGTGCCCGGCGCGGTCATGATCACGGCGGTGAGCAGGTGGCGGGCCTCGATCCCGAACGCGATGTATGCCACCATGATCGAGCCGGAGATGTGGGCCATGCCCGAGGTCATCACGGTCATCAGCTCGGACATGGTCATCCGGGGGAGGAACGGCCGGATGGTGAGAGGCGCCTCGGTCTGGCCCATGAAGATCGAGGCTGCCACGTTGAGGCTCTCGGCCCCGCTCGCGCCCAGTACCCGCTGCATCACTACCGCAAAGCCGCGCACCACCAACTGCATGACCCCGATGTAATAGAGGATGGCGAAGAGCGCGGAGACGAAGATGATGGCGGGCAGAATCTGAAAAGCGAAGATGACGCCCAGGGTGGAGTTGGGCTTGCCCAGCTCACCGAACACAAACTGCGAGCCGACGTAGGAGTAACTGAGAATGCCGGTCACCAGCGCGCCTAACCAGCGGAAAAGGGCCTGGCCGGCCGGAATCCGCAAGACAAAGATCGCGAAGAGCACTTGCAGGCCGAGCCCCCAGGCCACAACCCGCCAGCGAATCGCCCGGCGATTGCGGGACAACAGCACCCCGATGGAGAGGATGAATGCGAGGCCGAGGAGGCCGGTGAGCCGGGTGCGGATGGTGACTTGCGCCGCAGGTTGGGGCGGCTGGGACGGCTGCGGCGCCGCCACTACCGGTGGCGGGGCCGGGGCAGGAGCGACGGTATCCTGCTGTTGCTGCTGCGCGCCTGACTGGGCCATCAGAGAGGAGAAGCCCCGCCAGGCCAGAGCGGGCGCTGTCCAGGCGCCGATGAGGGCGATGGCCACCAGCACGAGAGCGGCGAGCGTCTGACGGCGCAGCGACATCCGGGGGCCTCTCTGTCGGATTGGGCGTGGCTAAGAGTCTGAACTTCGGCCCTCTCGGCTGGTCCGCAGCCTCCAGGGTGACTGAGATGTCACCCTGAAGCGACCCGAGCAGACGCGAGGGGAGCGGAAGGGGCAAAGCCCCAACCTACGACACCTGCCTACTTCAGGTCCGCCAGCTCCTCTTTCACCCGCGCCAGCAACTCCACCCGCGCCGGCCAGGGAAGGAATGCGCCGGCGAAGGCGTTCAGGATCATCTGGTCGATCTCTTCCCGGGTAAAGCGCAGCTCGGTATGCGCCAGCCAGTACTCATCACTCAGGGAGACACCGGTCATCAGCCAGCCGTCGGTGCAGAGCGTGACCAGCACGCCGGCATCGAAGTAGCCGCGCACCGGGTGTTCGGAGGCCTTTCCCACCGCCCGCGTCTGGATATTACTGGTGACGTTGGTCTCGATCAGGATCCGCCGGTCGCGAATATAGTCGCGCAGATGGGGATCTTCGTAGAGCCGAGTGCCATGGCCGATCCGATTGGCGTGACAACGATGCACCGCAGCGGCGATCGACTCGGCTCCGGCCGCCTCACCTGCATGCACCGTGATGCCAAGCAGTCCCTCGGCCGCGGCGTCAAAAGCGCTCCCGTGGATGCCCGCCGGCCGCCCGGCTTCGCCGCCCGCCAGATCAAAGGCCACGACTCCGCGATCACGATAGGCCACCGAGAGTTTTGCGATCTCCAGCGACACCGCGGGATCGTAGTGTCGCAGCGAGCAGTTGATCACTCGGGTGATGACGCCGAAATCCCGCTCGCCCCGAGAGAGTCCGCGGAGCTCCGCCTCGAGCGCCGCCTCCATAGTCAGGCCCCGCTTGCGGCTGAGCCAGGGGCAGTATCTCACCTCCATGTAGCGAATGCCGTCCTTGGCCGCGTCCTCAACCGCCTCATACGCCACCCGCTCGATCGCCTCCGGGGTCTGCAGTAGCGGAATCGTGAGCTCGAAGCGCTGGAGGTAGTCTTCCAGGTTGCGCGCGTTGGAGACGATCATGTGGCGGCGGAGCATCTCCGGATCAGTGCTCGGCAGGTCGACACGGGCCTGGCGCCCCAGCTCCAGCATCGTCTCCGGCCGGAGACAGCTGTCGAGATGTATGTGCAGCTCCGCCTTGGGCAGGCGGGCCAGCAGCTCACGCGTCAACATGATCACTCCCTGAGCGCTTTCGCGCGCTCACCACCACCCGCAGAATCGCTCCAGCCGCCAGCCTCACATCCAGCGGAATCTCGATGCCTCGCGCGTCGGTGACATATGCCGCGCCCGAGGTGACGCTGGCTTCGAGCGCGGGATCGCACGCCCGCAGCGCATCGCGCACGTCGGCGCCGGGATCGACATCCACGGGTGCGGCGTTCACGAAAACCCGGATCACTCCGTTCAGCGCCTGGTCGCGAGAAAGCCGCTGGCGGCGGAGACTTCCACCGGCTGCGGCAGTCGACGAAGGAACGCGGCCGTCGCCTCGACCTCGAGGATACCGCTCCGCAGCACGGGGCGGCCCGGAAGCATGCTGAATCCCCCGGCTCCGGCTGCAGTGGAGTCGTCAGTGGCCAGAGTGTAGGCATCCTGGTCGCGAAGTTTACGATTGCCCGGCAGCACCACGTTCTTCACCCGCCGCCCTACCGCGGCCTTTGGGTCATAGCGTACCAGCACGCCGGCAACATGCGCGTTGGGTCCTCCGGGACCCTCGAGCGTCTTCTCCAGCAGCGCACGCACCTCGGTGCCGTTGAGCGTGAGGCGCACCAGATTGCGCCGCCAGGGCTCTACCTGGGATAGCTTGGCGTAGGTCACCGGACCAGCGGGTAGATCGGCGCGAATGGCGTTTGTCGGGATGAGGCCGATATCTGCGCGAAAGACATTGCGCCGGGCCTCGGCCAGCAGTCCGCCGAGGGGAAACTGCGCGCCGCTGCGCCGTAAGGGCCGCTTGAGCTGCGCAAGCGCACGGCCATCCAGCGTGTCGGTCCGGCGGGCATAGACATCCAGCGCCGCGGCGAGCGCTGCATTCCCGCGGCCGACCTCGGGCTCTACTCGGTCCACCCGAGTACGAAGCTCCCGCCCACCAGCCGGAGTCTTCACCACGTCGACCACGGCCAGACTCGACAGTCCGGACGATTCGACGAGCGGTATGCCGGCCACGCGGGTATCCAGGATACGATGAGTATGTCCCGCCAAAATCAGATCCACGCCCTGGCGGCCGAGCTGCTCGGCCAGGCGGATCACCTCACCGGTGCACACGATGGAATCACAGGTGGCGCCGGCGTGTGCCAGGAGAATGGTGAGTCCGGGTTGCAGCGCACGCACTTCGCCGAGCACGTCGTGCAGCGCCAGCTCACCCTCTCCGAAGCGAAGGCCGCGGGTTCGCTCGGGCGGGAAGGTGGACTTGGCATCGACGGTCACGTAGCCGATGACGGCGACCTTCGTCCCGCCGGCCTCGAGTACTCGGTACGGAATGGCCCAGTCGGGCCGGCGGCCGCTCGCGGAATCGAACACGTTGGCGGCAAGCCAGGGATAGCGAGACTCGCTCATCCGGCGGCGCAAGGTGTCCACCGACCAATCGAAATCGTGCTCGCCCAGCGCCGCGGCGGCGTAGCCCAAGTGATTCAACACCTCTACCGCGGCGCGGCCCTCGGTTGCGTCGCTCAGCACGGTCCCCTGCATGGCATCGCCCACATCCAACCGGAGCGTAGGACAGTTGCACGCCGCGGTCAGGCTGTCCATTCGATCCGCCAGCGCTGCCGCGCCAGGCAGCAAGTCTCCGTGGAGGTCGGCGGTGGACATCACCCGGAGCACCACGGTGTCCCGCGCGCCTGGCTCCTCCGGACTGGTCGCTACGCCGAAGAGATTGCGCGCTCCCGTTGCAGCCACCTCCGGCACGATCCGCCACTCGCCTCGGGGAATCGTGCCCGGGTCGATTCGACCCCGGGCGCGGATATCCTGCTCCAGCAGCTCGGAAATCAATTCACCTTTGTCATAGACCACCGGCGCGCCCCGCAGCATGTCATATCGGCCGGCGCCGCTCTGACGGTAGCTGTTGATCGCCATGGTGAAACTGTCAGTCGGCTGCACCGGACGCCCCCGCACGGCGAGGTGGCGAATACGGTCACCCACCGGCTGCCGCAGGTCGATATCGTAACGCGCACCGGCCACGATGTCGTAGTCGTATCCGATCACCGAATCGTTCAGGCTCACCCGCCCTACCGGGTCCAGCTGGAAGTACCGCGAGCTCCACTCGAGGTATGCCTTGAGCTGGGCCCCGCTGATCCGAATCGCCCGCAGGGTATTGGCGTAGGGGTACAACGCGAGCACGTCGGCTCGCCGGATGGTATCGGCCTCGAATCCCGCGTTCAGATTGAACACCGGAGCAGAGGCGAGCTCCGCGCCGGTGTGGCGCCGCTCGACGTCGAGCACCAGATCGGCGATCGGCGTGGGTTCCGCCCTGGCTGCGGTCGCGGGCATCGGAGACGCCACTGTCGCCAGTGGAGTACTCACCCACTCGCGCACCGCATCGTGCTCCGGAGCCAGCCGCTGAGTCAGCAGGGGTGAGGGTGCCAGGTCTCTGGTGTTCACCAGGTCGGCGTGAATGCGAACGACGCGCCAGCGGCCACCATCTTGGCGCGCCAGGCTCAGGTGCACAACCGACACGCTCCCGCCGAAGGGGCCAGGCTGAACAAAGTGGACTCCGCCGATCACCGTGTCCCGAATCTCGCGGTGTGAGTGGCCCACGATCACGACATTGGGTTTGGTGGGCAGAGCCGCCAAGCCGGCGGCGACGTTCTCTCCCCCAACTCCAGTCGTATCGTAGGACGAGGAGCCGTCGAGTCCGCTATGGATTACTACGACCGAGAGATCGGCATTGCGGCGGAGCGCCTCCATCGCGCCTTTTGCGGCGGATTCGATTCGCCCCACCCGAATCTGACCCTTGAGCTCCTGCTGATCCCATAGCATCACGCCCGGCGTGGTGAAGCCGGTCACCCCGACCCTTACACCCTGACGTTGCAGCACTCGAAACGGAGCGAAGAGCAAGGTGTCGCCCGGAAGGGTGAAGACGTTGGCGCTGACATAGGGAAAGGCCGCTTCGGCCTGTGCCCGCCGGAAGACTGGAACCCCCCAGTCGAAATCGTGATTCCCCGGCGTGGCGACATCGTAGCCGGCGAGATTCATCGCCTCGATCACCGGATGGGGATCGCGGGGGGCGACTCTGGCGTAGTAGGTGGCGAAGGGATCACCCTGCAACAGGTCGCCGGCGTCGAGGGTGACAACCTGACCGGGATAGCGGCGGCGGAGTGAATCGACCACTACCGCGACGCGGGCGAGGCCACCGGCAAAGGGTTGGTTCTTGAGGTAGTCCCAGGCGGTCGCGTGCCCGTGCACGTCGGTCGTGGCGACGAGTACGACGTGGGCGCTGTCCTGGACCTGGGCGGTAGCGACACCGAGAGCGAGGAGCAGGGAGAGCATCGGCACGCAATATACACCCTTGCGCATATTCGCCTGGCGGTATATTCGTTGACGCGAATATGACTACCACTACCGCTTCTCCGTCGGTCGCCGAGCTGCTGCTGACCGTCGCGGAGCCCACTCGGCTTCGCATCCTCAACTGCCTGGCGGCCGCGCCGTTGTTCGTGTCCGACCTGCAGGCTCTGCTCGATCTTCCGCAACCCACCGTCTCGCGACATCTGCAGGTGCTCCGCCGGGTCGAGCTGGTGCGGGATACTCCCATCGCTCAATTCGTGCTGTATCGGCTCCGCCGCGACCTGGGCGTGCAAGGTCGCCTGCTCTCGGCGATTCTCGACGCGCTGGTCCATGATGATCCCCTCCTGCGTGCCGAGCGCGATCGGGCCGCCGATCGCAGCCGTTCACATACCCGGGCTCGGGTGGAGGAACCGGCCCGCGAAAAGCCGCTGACCCGTTCGAAGAGGCCATAATGACCCATCGAATTCTCGTGGTCGACGACGAACCGGATATTACGGCACTCGTGGCGTATCATCTGGCCAAGGCGGGATTCCGAGTGTCCACCGCCAATACCGGCCCCGACGCCATGAAGGCGGCGCGGGAGGAGCGCCCCGACATCGTCATTCTGGATCTCATGCTGCCGGGAGTCTCCGGGTACGACGTGCTGGCCGAATTGCGCAAGCGAGAAGAGACTCGAGACGTCGGAGTCATTCTGCTGACCGCCCGGCGGGAAGAGACCGATCGGATTCGGGGGCTTACCCTCGGTGCGGACGACTACCTCACCAAGCCATTCTCCCCCCAGGAGCTGTCGCTCAGGGTCCGCGCCCTGCTTCGCCGGCTGGCATCGCCGCCGGTCACGGCGGGCTCGACTCTGGCAGCGGGACCGGTCTCAATCGATCGCTCGGCTCACCGCGCCAGCGTAGGAGGCCAGGAGCTCAACCTCACCGCCACCGAGTACCGGCTTCTCCTCACCCTGGTCGAGCGCCGCGGGAGAGTGCAGACCCGGCCGCAGCTGCTCGAAACGGTCTGGGAGGCCCAGCCCGACATTCAGACTCGAACAGTCGACATGCACGTGCAGCGCCTTCGTACCAAACTGGGCGACGCCGGCAAGCTGATCGAGACGGTGCGCGGATTCGGCTATCGATTCAAGGGCACCGAGCGAGGAGTGCGTACCCGGTGACCTTCGCCAAGCGACTGGTTCTTGGCACTCTGTTGGTCCTCATCTCCACCATGGCCGTGCTCCTCTGGGCGGCGGAGCGTTCCCTTCGGCGCGACCTCGAGGGCGATATCACCAACTCGCTCAAGAGCGAGGCGCAGCTCATCGTCGACGCGCTGCCGGCCGATTCCCTCACCTGGGACGAGACGGTCCACCGACTGGCACGGCAGAATAATCATCGCATCACCGTGGTGGACCGGGGCGGCCGGGTGCGGGCCGACAGCGACTTTCCTCCTGGTCCAATGCCCGCCGTCGAAAACCACGCGGCCCGCCCCGAGATCCGCGCAGCGCTGCGCAGAGGAACAGGAGTAGCCAGCCGCCGAAGTCAGACCGTGGGCCGAGTGCTGCTCTACGTCGCCGTCCCTGGTGGACCCGGCGTGGTGCGGGTGGCCGCCGATCTCTCGCAGGTGGACGCGATCGTGCGACGGGCGCAGGGAGCGGTCGGGGGAGCGGCGGCACTTGCGCTCGCCGTGGGCGCCATCTTGGCCTTCTTCGCCGGCCGGTCCATCGCGCAGCCCCTCACCGCGATCGCCGGCGCGGCCCGGGCCATCGCGGCCGGGTCGCCGCCCCGGTTCCCTCGCTCAGGGGTTCCCGATATCGATGCGCTGGTTCAAGCGCTGCGCCAGATGCATCGCCAGCTCGCCGACCGCTTCGACGAGCTGCGCCGGGAACAGGCCGAATCGGCCGCGTTGGTGGAATCCATGATCGAAGGGGTGATCGCGGCCGATGGGCGGGGGCACATCGTCACGGCCAATCCCGCCGCCCGACGCATTCTGGGCTACGGGACGCTGGACACCTTGCCTGACCTGCCGGAGCTCTTTCGGGTGAAGGCGGCGCGCGAGGTGGTGGATGCGGTGCTGGTTGGCCGGCCGGTGCAGGACCGTCAGCTCGAGATGGACGGCCGGGCCTTCATGGTGAATGCTCGCCCGCTACCCGCCGGCGGCGCGGTGCTGGTGATCCACGACCTGACCGAGATGCGGCGACTGGAGGCGGTGCGCCGCGACTTCGTGGCCAACGTCTCTCACGAGCTCAAGACGCCGCTCACCTCGATCTCGGGGTACGCCGAGACCCTGCTCAGTGAGCAGCCCGATGCAGAAACGACCCGCCGGTTTCTGGCTACGATCTTGAGTAACGCCCGGCGCATGCAGCGGCTGGTGGATGACCTTCTTGATCTCTCTCGGATTGAGGCGGGGCGATGGCAGCCCTCGCGCGCCCTGGTGGACGTCGGCAGTGTGGCGGGAGAGTCGTGGAACGCCCTCGCCGGACACGTCGCTCAGCAGATCCAGTTTGACTTGGAGATCGATCAGGAGGCCGGAGCCGTGTGCGCCGATCTGGACGCGCTCCGGCAGATCTTCACTAATCTTTTTGACAACTCGCTCCGTTATACCCCCGCCGGCGGACGGATCCTCTGTTCCGCTCGACGCCAGGGAGAAGGCACCGCCATCAGCGTGCGCGACACCGGCACAGGAATATCCCGCGAGCATCTCCCTCGGATCTTTGAGCGATTCTGGCGGGCGGACACCTCTCGCTCCCGAGAGGAGGGTGGCACCGGCCTGGGCCTGTCCATCGTGAAGCATCTGGTGGAAGCGCATGGCGGCCGGGTCTGGGCGCAGAGCGACCTGGGCCGGGGAACGACGGTGACCTTCTGGTTTCCCGACTCCGCGGTCTGAGCGAGCGGGCCAGCTGCTCCTTCGGGCTGGATCGGGAGGAGGCAGTCACTAGCGCAGCTCGCTCGCGAATCTCTCGATAGCTCTGGTCCAACCGTTCGACCTCCCGTCCCCAATCCAACGCCTCGGCAGTCCGGCGCGCGCCTCGCGAGAGCCGCTGAGACAGACCGTCGTCGCCCAACCCGCTCGCCATCGCCTCGAGCACCACCAGCCCAGCGTTTCGGTGACTGAAGCGAAGACGAATGCGCCGCAATTGGCGTAGATGATCCGGCGTGATCGGAGGCGACTAGTGTGGCGTTTCTCCGAGCGCACCAGCGGGTGAACGGGACGAGACGGAGACGGGGCTAGCGATCAACCTCGACTTTACCGCTCTGGTACACATCGGCCGAGGTTCCGTTACACGCGACCGGCTCCTTTGGCCCCCACACTCACCCTCGAGGTGGCCATGCGTTCGACTGTGAGGCAGGCCGGCATTCTGGTCTTTCTCTGTTTGCTCGCAGTAGCGAGAGCAGCAGCCCAGGGTACACCCTCGCCGACGCCGAGCGTGACGGTCGGAGGCGTGGTGTACGCACAGTATCTCTACCAGCTCAAGGACACGGCCGGCCACGCGAACGACTTCGACATCACCCGAGCGTACGTCAACGTGATCGGCAAGTTCCCCACCGGACTCGGGACGCGGGTGACCGCTGATATCTACCGGAACACCGACGGATCCCTGGCCTACCGCCTGAAATACGCCTACGCGTCGTACACGCCGACAGGCAGTCCGCTCACCTTCAAGCTGGGCGAGATCCACACGCCGTGGCTGGATTGGGAGGAGGCGCTGTGGGACTATCGGATGCAGGGACAGATGGCCATCGAGCGGGGCGGCTACCTCTCCTCCTCCGATCTCGGCGCGGGAGTGGACGGCAACTGGCACAAGGATCTGGTCAACCTGCAGGTGGGGATCTACAACGGGGAGAATTACAACCGCGCTCCGGGCGACAAGCGGAAAGATCTGATGGGACGCGCGTCGGTGCGGGTCCTCGCGACCGATGATGACTCTCGGGTGGGTGGCCTCAGACTCACCGGCTACGGACAGGTTGGCAAGCCGACGGGGGGCGGGCTCCGGGACCGTTTCATTGGCATGGTCTCCTACCGGAGCAAGGTCTTCACCCTCGCCGGCGAGTATGCCCGAACCAAGGATCGATCGGACAACCCGCCTGCTCCGGCGACGCCCAACATCACCACGGTCGACGGCGAGCTCGTCAGCTTCTTTGGGGTAGTGCACATCCCCCAGACCCGAGCCGCGCTGATCGGGCGGGTGGATGTCACCGATCCCAACAAGGACACCGATAACGACCGCCAGACCCGCTTCATCGGCGGAGCATCATACCAGCTCACCCCGGCCCTCCGGCTCCTGGCCGATGTCGACAACGTCTCATACCAAGGCGGAACTCCAACGCCGGCCCTTTACGCTACGAAGACGCAGGGCCTATTCCAGATCCAGTTCACTTTCTAACCATGGAGAAGAGCGCCATGCGTGGCACTGTCATTCGCGCCGGAATCTCGCTCGGGCTCGCCGCCCTCATGGGAAACGGCGCAGCCGCGGCTCAGGTGAGTCTGACCGGCGCCGGGGCGACGTTCCCCAATCCGATCTATACCAAGTGGTCCGATGCCTACAACAAGAAGACCGGCGTGCAGATCAACTATCAGTCGATCGGCTCCGGCGGCGGCATCCGGCAGTTCACCGAGGGCACGGTAGACTTCGGCGCCACGGACGGCCCGATGAACGACGACCAGATCGCGGCGGCCAAGGGCAACGTGCTCCACATCCCGACGGTGATGGGCGCGGTGGTGTTGACCTATAACCTGCCCAGCCTGGGGGCGACGAAGCTCCAATTCGATGGGCCCACGATCGCCGACATCTACCTGGGCAAGATCACGAGCTGGAGCGACCAGGCCATCGCCAAGCTCAATCCCGGGGTCAAGCTGCCCGATTCCGACATCATCGTGGTGCACCGGTCTGATGGTTCGGGGACCAGCTTCATCTTCACCGACTTTCTCTCGAAGGTCTCGCAGGAGTGGCAGGAGAAGGCGGGGAAGGCGACCTCGGTCAATTGGCCGGTAGGCCTGGGCGGCAAGGGTAACGAGGGGGTCACCCAGCAGGTGAAGCAAACCGAGGGGTCGCTCGGCTACGTGGAGCTGATCTATGCCTTGGCCAACCAGCTGCCATACGCCGTGGTCAAGAACCCCGCCGGTGCTTTCGTCGAGCCCTCGCTCGAGTCGGTCACCCAGGCGGCAGCCAGCGCCAAGTTCCCGACCAATACCGATTTCAGGGTCTCGATCACCAACGCGCCGGGTCAGGGAGCCTATCCCATCTCCTCGTTTACCTGGCTCCTGGTGCATACCGACCTGCCCAACGAAGCCAAGGCAAAGGCCCTCAAGGGATTTCTCAGCTGGATGATCACCTCCGAGGCACAGCAAATGGCGGCCCAGCTCAAGTACGCGCCGCTGCCCGCACCTGTGGTGAAGCTGATCGAGGCCAGGCTACCCTCGCTCAAGGCGAACGGGAAGACGATCGCGAGCGAGTAGCGGCTCGCCGTTCGCTGTACGGGGGACTCAATCGTACTATAGGAGATGAGCTTGAAACCAGCGCCTGTTTCCGCACCCGCAGCGTTGACCGATTGGCTGCGCCTCGCCCGGTTTGCTCTCGCTCTCGCCCTGCTGACCCCTGCTTGTAGTCCGCAGGACAATAGACCTCAGGACAAGAGCACTCCGCGAGCTACCGGCGCGGATCTCACCGGTGCTGGTGCCACCTTCCCCAATCCGATCTACACCAAGTGGTTCGATGCCTACGCCAAAGCCACCGGGGTGCGGATCAATTACCAGTCGATCGGCTCCGGCGGCGGCATCCGGCAGTTCACCGAGGGCACGGTGGACTTCGGGGCCACCGACGGTCCGATGAACGACCAGCAGATCGCGGCGGTCAAGGGGAAGGTGCTGCACGTCCCGACCGTGCTGGGCGCGGTGGTGGTCACCTACAACCTGCCCGCGCTGGGCAAGGCGGCGCTGAAGTTCGATGGTCCAACCATCGCGGACCTTTTCCTCGGCCGGATTACCCGATGGAACGATCCTCGAATCTCGGCGCTGAACCCCGGCATCAAGCTCCCCACCCTCGACATCATTGTGGTGCACCGCTCCGACGGATCGGGCACCAGCTTCATCTTCACTGACTATCTCTCGAAGATTTCGCCGGAGTGGAAGAGCAAGGTGGGGAACGCCACCTCGGTCGACTGGCCCACCGGCCTGGGCGGGAAAGGCAACGAAGGGGTCACCCAGCAGGTCAAGCAGTCCGAGGGCGCGATCGGCTACGTCGAGCTGATCTACGCGCTCTCAAATGGGCTGCCGGTGGCCGAGATCAAGAATGCCGACGGCAAGTTTGTCGAGCCCACCCTCAAGAGCGTGAGCGCCGCAGCCGGCTCCTCCAAGCTTCCGCCCGATACCGATTTTCGGGTCTCGATCACGAACCCGCCAGGCGCCGAGGCCTACCCTATTTCGTCGTTCACCTGGCTGCTGGTGCATCAGGAGAGTTCCGACACAGCCAAAGACCGTAAACTGCGCGATTTCCTTCACTGGATGTTGCAGCCGGAGGCCCAGCGCATGGCTGCCGACCTGCATTATGCGCCGCTTCCTGTGCCGGTGATCGAGTTGCTTGAAAAGCGGATCTAGTCGTGACCACTTCGTTACGCGGCCGTGACAGACCGGGCGGGAGCCAGCGGTAGACTCACGGCATGCCTGCCGTGACCGACCGAGAGGTACCTGCCCCCGCTACTCCACAGACTTCCGTCTCC
>JBIOUY010000226.1:0-10676 GCA_044867445.1 Gemmatimonadales bacterium | reverse complement strand
TTTTGATCCGTAGTCAAATGCTCTATCCAATTGAGCTAAGGGCGCGGACCAATGGGCGGTACAAGACTCGAACTTGTGACCTCCACGATGTCAACGTGGCGCTCTAACCAACTGAGCTAACCGCCCTTCAGAGGACGGAGAGGACGGAGAGGTCGGAGAGGTCGGAACCTGGGTTCCGCGCGTGAGCGGCTCCGGATGCCGAAGCCGCCCCGTCCTCTCCGTCTTCTCCGTCCTCTCCGACCTTCATAGCGGGGGTGGGATTTGAACCCACGACCTCCGGGTTATGAGCCCGGCGAGCTACCAGACTGCTCCACCCCGCGACGTGTTCCTCTAAGCCTTTCCGCCCTTACCGTCTTTTGCCGACCTTCCCGGAGAGCGGGAAACGGGACTCGAACCCGCGACCCCAACCTTGGCAAGGTTGTGCTCTACCAACTGAGCTATTCCCGCAGGGCGCCGCAAGAATTTAGGTGGTAGGGCGGTAAGCCGGTAGGGCGGTAACTCAGTATTTAGTTGTAGAGCGCAGCGCCACCATACCCGGGATCACCTACCGCCGTACCACCCTACCGCCGTACCGCGATGGAGGCGAGGGGGATCGAACCCCTGACCTCGTGAATGCCATTCACGCGCTCTCCCAACTGAGCTACGCCCCCGTTATGTTTGTCCGGCCTCGTACGGGTATGCGGCGCCTCGGCAGCACGGAAACGTAGCCCGCGCAACATCGAGCGTCAAGCGGAAACCCACGCTTCCCACAGCAGTGTGCCACGCTCGAAATTGGATATTTTGGACCATGAGCAAGAAGAAGCCTGACGACGAGGCGCGTCCGAAACGGGAATCCCAGCGTCCCCCCGACACCTCCCCCGACGCGTTGCCGGACGGCCTGAGTACCGCCGAAATCCTGGCCCATTCCCCTCCGCCCAAGCCCCGGCGTCCCCGCAAGCGCGACACCGCCAAGAACCTTGGCGTCTACGACGCCGACCGCGACATCCTGGATCAGTATCTCTTCGAGGTCAGCAAGACTCCGCTGCTCACCGCGCAGCAGGAGATCGCGATCGCGCGACTGGTGCAAGCGGGCGATGCCGAGGCGATGCACGAGCTGGTCAAGCGCAATCTCCGGTTCGTGATCTCCGTCGCCAAGAAATATCAGAATCGTGGGCTGCCTTTGACTGATCTCATCGGCGAAGGCAACCTGGGGCTGCTCACGGCGGCCCGGAAGTTCGACCCGGATCAGGGCGTGAAATTCATCTCCTATGCCGTCTGGTGGATCCGGCAGGCGATTCTGGCCTCGCTTGCTCGACAGGGACGCACGGTGCGGGTGCCGCTCAATCGGACGGCCGACCTCTCGCGTATCGTGCGCGCCTCCGAGGCGCTGCGGCAGGAATTCCTCCGGGAGCCGACCCCCGAGGAGATCGCCCATGCCACGGGTCTCTCGCTCGACGTGGTGCAGTCGCTCGCCGCCCTCAACACCAGCGACGTGCGGCTCGACGCGCCGCTGGATGCCGAAGGTGAGCGGTCGCTGATCGAGCGGTTCATCGCCGACGAGCGGAACGACCCTGAGGCGCAGGCCATCGATCAACTCCTCTCCGAGGAGATCGAACACGCGCTTCGAACCCTGCCGCCACGCGACGCCAAGGTGCTCCGGCTCTATTTCGGACTCGATGGCGGACGAGAGCACACGCTGGAAGAGATCGGAAGCATGCTGGGCGTCACCCGCGAGCGGGTCCGCCAGCTTAGGGACCGAGCGCTGAAGCGGCTGCGCGAGGGAGAGGTGGGGAGGGCGCTAGCTAGTTTTGCGGCTTGAGGAGGGTCGCGGGTCTCGAGTCGCGGGTCCGGTGCGCACGAGCCTCGGAGGCAAAGACCCGCGACCCGTAGCCCGCGACCCGCGACTGCTTTACACCCCCCTTGCGACCCCCTACCTTCCCAACGTGTCGCCCTCCGTGGCTTCCCGTGTCGCCGCCCGGGACGGCTTCGTTGCGCACCTAGGCCGCCGCAGCCTCGAAACCGCCCGCGCTCTCGCCGATATCCGCACCTGGGCCCCGCTGCTCATCGGGCAGATGCGGAGGCTGGGCGTGGACTCGGTACCCATCGCGCTCTTCATCGCGATCTTCACCGGGATCGTGCTCTCTCTCCTCTCGTCTTACATCTTCACCGGCACCGTTCCGCTGTACTTCGTGGGTGCGCTGGTCGGCAAGACTATCATGATGGAGCTCGGGCCGGTCCTCACCGGGATGGCGCTGGCGGGCCGGGTTGGCGCCAGCATCGCCGCCGAGCTGGGCACGATGAAGGTGACCGAGCAGGTGGATGCGCTCGAGACCCTGGCGTACGACCGCAACTCCTACCTGATCGTGCCCCGGGTGCTCGCCGCCATCCTCATGTTTCCGGTGGTCACCGCCTTTGCCATGGCAATCGGCGTGGCTTCCGGTTGGCTCACGGCCATCAATCTGCTGGACATTTCGACGCCTGAGTTCCTCAAGGGTCTCAAGCAATTCTATCGCTTCAAGGACATCTGGTTCGGGTTGGTGAAGAGCGCCAGCTTCGGCGGTGCCGTGGCGCTCATGGGCTGCCTCCGTGGGCTCGACGCTCAGAGTGGCGCCGAGGGGGTGGGACGGTCCACCACCCGCGCCGTTGTGCTCGGCTGCGAGGCGATCCTGGTACTGGACGCGTTCTGGGCGCTGGTGCTTCTGTGAAGGCGGTAAAGGCGGAAAAGACGGTAAGGGCGGTAACGACGGTAAAGGCGGTAAGGACGGTAAGGTGGTACGGCCCGCCCGCTCCGGGTCCATGCCGTCTTAGGCAACCGTACCGTCTTTGCCGCCCTTACCGCCCTTACCGTCTTTCTCGATGATCCTCCTCGAGAACCTGAGCAAATCCTTCGGCCCCAAGCGCGTGCTGCGCGGCGTCTCACTCGAGGTTCCCGATGGCCAGAACACGGTCATCATCGGCCAATCGGGATCGGGCAAGAGCGTCACCCTCAAGCTCATCGTCGGGCTGCTGGAGCCGGACGCCGGCCGGGTACTGGTGGATGACCAATCGGTTCAGGATCTGGACCGTGTCGAGCTGGCCGAGCTCCGGGGGCACATCGGGTATGTCTTCCAGTTCGCCGCCCTCTTCGACTCCATGACGGTCGCGGAGAACATCGAGCTGGGACTGGTGAAGCGTGGGCTCGACCACGCGACGATTCAGGAACGAGTGCAGGAGAGCCTGGCAGTAGTGGACCTCAGCGGGACCGAACAGAAGTTCCCGGGTGAGCTGTCCGGAGGAATGCGTAAGCGCGTCGGAATCGCTCGGGCGATCGCTCTTCGGCCGAGCTACATTCTCTATGACGAGCCGACGACCGGCCTCGATCCGGTCACGTCCGCGGTGATGGACCTGCTGATGATTCGCACTCGCGATCTCGGCGTCACCGGCCTCATCGTCACTCACGACATGCGCAGCGCCTTCAGTGTCGGCGATCGCATCGCCATGCTGCACCAAGGCATCATTCGCCAGGTCGGTACCGTCGCCGAGATCCAGGCAACCGAGGATCCGGTGGTGCGGCAGTTCATCGAAGGGCGACCGGATGCGGCGCCGGAACCCGCCGGAGGGAGGTGGGCGGAGTGAAACGAAGCAACGAATTCGCCGTGGGGCTCGCCGTCCTGGCCGCGCTCGGGCTGGTGATCGGTGGAGCCCTCTGGCTCAGCGAGACCGACGTCAATCAGAAGAAAGCGACCTATGCTGCCCGGTTCCGCACCGTGGGCGGGCTCGGGATTGGCGCGCCCGTCACCCTTCGGGGCGTGAGGGTCGGCCGGGTCGAGGCCATTCGTCTGGTCGAGAACGAATGGGTGGAAACCGATTTCAGCATCGACAAGAGCGTGGATCTGCCGTCCAAGCCGGCCGTCATCTCAGCGTCGGCAAGCCTCTTCGGGGAGTGGAGCGCCAACATTATTCCCTATGAGCCGCTGCCCACCGATCCCAACCTTCGTGATGCCCTGATCGAGTCGGACAAGGCCGGTGGCGAAGCCTGGCCCGGCGCGACCCTGCCCGATATCGGCCAACTCACCGCGCAGGCCAGCCGGATCGCGGGCGACGTCGGAGACATCACCCAGCGGATCGGGCAGGCCTTCGACAGCACCGCGCTCAAGAACATGCAGCAGAGCATCAAGGACCTCGGCGTGATCTCCCAACGCCTGGTGCGCTTCGCGAGTGCGCAGACCGGACGGATCGACAGCATCAGTCAAAATGTGGCGTCCACGTCGAGCTCCTTCGCCGGTATGGCTCACACCTTCGATGTCGCCGCTTCCCGGCTCGATACAGCCACTGCCGACAACCGGCTCAGGGACATCCTGGAAAATTCTCGGAACTCGAGCACGGACGTGCGGCAGGCCGCCGCTGACCTTCGGGCGGTCATGGCCGCCGCTCGGGAGAACCAGGTGAGCCTCATTCGGGTGATTCAACAGGCCGACTCGCTCATGACCAAGATCCAGCAGGGGAATGGTACCCTCGGCATGCTGGCGACCGATTCCACGCTGTATCGCGAGACCACCAAGACGGTCATTCAATTCCGGGAGCTGCTGGATGACATCCAAGCGCATCCCAAGAAGTACCTCAAGATCTCGGTGTTCTGATGGGCAAGCGGCGCGCAGAGCTGGAAGTGAGTGCGGGCGGCATCGTCTTTCGGCGGGGTCCGGAGGAAGGACCTCGCTTTTTGCTCATTCGGGACTCGTACGACAACTGGGGGTTTCCCAAGGGTCACCTGGAGGACGGCGAGTCTCCCGCCGACGCCGCGCGGCGGGAGACCGCCGAAGAGACCGGCCTCGACCAGCTCGTCCTTCAAGGTCCCATCCGGGTGATCGATTGGCACTTTCGCTTCCGCGGACGGCACATTCACAAGTACTGCCACTTCTTCCTGTTCGAGAGTCCATCCGGGGAGGCCTGCCCCCAGGTGGCGGAGGGAATCACTGACTGTCAGTGGCGCCCGCTGGAAGAAGCCCTGGACCTGTTGAGTTACGACAATGCTCGCGGTGTATTGAAGCGGGCCGGTGATATGGTGCGAACCCTGGTGGCGGTCGGCGCGGGTCGGGCCGGCGGTAAAGCCCGCCCTGAGCGCAGCGAAGGGGCGGTAGAGCGGTATGGCGGTAGGGCGGTAGGGCGGGAGGGAGGTACAAACCCCCTGGCGGCAAGCGAAGGGGCGGTCCCGAAGGAGGGGGAAGCTGCGGGGAGCGCTACGCGCGACGAGGATACCGCCGTACCGCCTTACCGGCCTACCGACTACCGCCCTACCGACTACCGCCCTACCGCCTGATGGCCGCGATCGCCGCTCTCCTGGAGAGCCGGGCTGCCCTCATCGCACTCCGCCGCACGTTGCCGAAGGGCGGCCCGGGTGTGGTCACCTGCCGCTCGGCGGGAGCGCTCCGGCGAGTCCTCGAATCGCGGCTGGTGGACGCGGTCGTGCTGGCGCCGCACTCCAGCCTCCTGCCCGATCTGGTCGAGCTCCGCGGCCGCTTGCCCGGCATCCCCGTTGTGGTGTACGCCCCGTTTCGTCCCGACGATGGCGACCTGCTCCTGGCCTGCCGCCGGCACGCGATCGCCTCCGTGGCAGTCGAAGGGGTGGACGATCCGGTGGTGGGAGAAATGGTGACCCGGACCTCGGTCACGGCGGAGCGGCGGCGTGCGCTGGCCGACGCGCCCCGAATGCTGCGACTCACCGAGCCGCTCCAACGAGCCGCCTGGGACCTGCTGCTCGCGGATGTCGAGCGACCGATGCGCACCACCGCGCTCGCGGGCCGCCTGGCGGTGAGCCGGGAACATCTCTCCCGTCAGTTCGGCGCCGGTGGTGCCCCCAATCTGAAGCGAGTCATCGATCTCACCCGCATCGCCTGCGCGGCCCAACTGCTGGCCAATCCGGGGTACTCCATTCCAACCGTGGTGCGGGTACTCCATTTCGCCTCCTCCAGCCACCTGAGCAGTACCGCGCGCCGCATCGCCAACGTGCCGACCAGGGGCCTCGGTACCCTGGGCCCGAGCGGGGTGCTGGCAGCCTTCGTCCGCGGCAACACCCGTAGTCGCCTCTGAATCCGCCGCATCCGGCGGTGGTCTTGGCCCGGGCGGCTAGGTATTTTGGGTGGCTTCGCTCGCTCATCACTTGCCGTCTGATACATTGTGATTATTTTCACAAGCTGAAAACCACCCTATCCATTCAGCCAGGCTCCAGGACTCATGGCCGCCCAAACCAGTCTCCGTCCCGGTGAGCTCAAAGACATTCTGCTCCGCGAGATTGCCGCTGCCGACCTCACCACGGCCGACGTGTCGGAGGTCGGCACCGTACTCGAGGTTCGCGACGGAATCGCCCGGATCTATGGTCTCAAATCCGCCGTCGCCAGCGAGATGCTCGAGTTCACCGCGCAGGAGACCGGAGAGACGGTCGCCGGACTGGTGCTGAACCTCGAGGAAGACAACGTCGGCGCCGCCATCATGGGCGACTATCTCAAGCTGAAGGAAGGCGATGAGGTCCGGCGCACCGGCCGGCTGCTCGAAGTGCCGGTTGGCCCTGCGATGCTGGGCCGGGTAGTCAACGCGCTCGGGCAACCAGTCGACGGTCGGGGGCCGATCCAGACCAGCCTCAGCCGACCGGTGGAGATGGTCGCTCCCGGCATCATCGTTCGGCAGCCGGTCAAGGAGCCGCTGCAGACCGGCATCAAGGCGATTGATTCCATGATTCCCCTTGGCCGAGGCCAGCGGGAACTCATCATCGGCGACCGCGGCACCGGCAAGACGGCCATCGCGGTCGATACGATCCTGAACCAGAAGGGCACCGGGGTCATCTGCGTGTACATCGCGATCGGGCAGAAGCGCTCTACTGTCGCCACCGTCGTCGAGCGACTGAAGGAGGCTGGCGCGATGGAATACTCGATCGTCGTGGTTGCCTCAGCCTCAGAGCCCGCGCCACTGCAATACATCGCGCCGTACGCCGGGTGCGCCATCGCGGAATACTTCATGTATGAGGAAGGCAAGGCCACGCTCTGCGTCTACGACGACCTCTCCAAACAGGCCGCGGCCTACCGCCAGCTCTCCCTCATCCTCCGGCGTCCACCCGGACGGGAAGCCTATCCGGGTGACGTATTCTATCTCCACAGCCGGCTGCTGGAACGCGCGGCCAAGGTCACTGAAAACCCGGACAAGGCCAAGCTCGACAGCCGGATCAAGAAGCCGGGTGGCTCGCTGACTGCGCTCCCCATCATCGAGACCCAAGCCGGGGATGTCTCGGCCTACATCCCCACCAATGTCATCTCGATCACCGACGGGCAGATCTTCCTGACGACCGACCTGTTCTATTCCAACATCCGGCCGGCGGTGGACGCGGGCATCAGCGTGAGCCGGGTGGGCGGCAACGCGCAGGTCAAGGCCATGAGGCAGGTGGCCGGTCCGCTCCGCCTCTCGCTGGCCCAGTACCGCGAGTTGGAGGCGTTCGCGCAGTTCGGCTCCGATCTCGACGTGGCCACCCAGCGACAGCTCGCCCGCGGCGCCCGGCTGGTAGAGGTGCTCAAGCAGCCCCAGTATCAGCCCGTGCCGGTCGAAAAGCAGGTTGCCATCATCTACGCGGTGACCAACGGCTACCTGGACGACGTGCAGGTGGGCCACATTCGCCAGTGGGAGCGGGATTTCCTCGAGTACCTCGAGGCCTCACACCCGGCGGTGCTCGCTGACATCCGCACCAAGAAAGCCCTGGATGATGACCTGACCGGCAGGCTCAAGGTGGCCATCTCCAACTTCAAGCCGCTGTTCGTGGCTGAGTAATGGCCAAGGCTCGGCAGCTCAAGGGGCGGATTCGCTCCGTCCAGAACACCCGCAAGATCACCCGCACGATGGAGCTGGTCTCCACCTCTAAGCTCAAGCGGGCGCAAGACCGAGTCGTCGCGGCCCGGCCCTATGCCGAGGCGCTGCGGGAGGTGATCGCCGATCTGGTGACACCGGAGCTGAGCCAGACCTTCCCGCTGCTCCGGCGCCCAGCATCGATCTCGCAGGGCGGCCCCCGTCGCGCGGCGGTCATTCTGCTGACCTCGAACCGCGGACTCGCGGGTGCCTTCAACTCGAATCTGATCAAGGAAGCCCGCCGGCGGATCGAGGCGCGAGAAGCCGAGGGCTATACCGTCGATCTCTACGCGATCGGGAAGAAGGGCATCGGGTTCTTTAAGTATCTCAGCCGGAAGCTGGCCCTGGAGCGGACCGACATCGGCGACAAGCCGACGGCGGACCATGCGGCCGAGATTGCCAAGCCGCTCATCGACGCGTATGCCAGAGGTGAGCTCGCCAGCGTGGATCTGGTGCAGGCGCGATTCATCAGCGCGCTGCAGACGCCACCGGGCACGGTGCCGATCCTACCGATCGAGCCTCCGGCCGCGGCATCGGGCGGCGGTGGTCCTTCGCGCGATTACATTCTCGCGCCCAACGCGGCCGCTATCCTCGAGCAACTGCTTCCGCTCTATGTCCGGAACACGGTGTACCGCGGCCTGGTTGAAACGGCGGCAGGCGAGCATGGGGCCAGGCGAACGGCGATGAAGAACGCTACTGACAACGCGGGTGAGATCCTGGAGGTGCTCAAGCGCACCTACAACCGGCAGCGTCAGGCCGGCATCACCCAGGAGATCTCCGAGATCGTCGGCGGTGCCGCGGCGTTACAAGGATGACGGCAGGGCGGGAAGGACGGTAAGGACGGCAAAGAGTATGAGATCAGCGCGATGGTGCGGTCGGTAGCGCGGTTACCATCCCGTCTTTACCCTCCTTACCGCCCTTACCGTCCAGCAACCAAGCAGAATTCACACGGAGTCCAGACTCTTATGGCCACCGCTATCAAAGCCGAGAAAAAGAAAGCAGCTGGCGAGAAGGCCCAGAACATCGGCCGCGTCGTCCAGGTGATCGGCCCGGTACTCGACGTGGAGTTCGAGCCCGAGCACCTGCCCGAGATTTATAACGCGCTGCGAATCGAGGACAGCAGCGGCACGATGGCGGTCAAGCTGACCGCCGAGGTCCAGCAGCACATCGGCCAGAACCAAGTGCGCGCGGTAGCCATGAGCTCGACCGACGGCGTGACCCGCGGCATGCACGTCACCGATACCGGCGGGCCGATCACGGCCCCGGTCGGCAACGCGGCGCTGGGCCGGATCCTCAACGTGCTGGGTGAACCGGTCGACGGCGGTGCGCCCCTGCCGCCCGACACCGAACGTTGGCCCATCCACCGGGAGACGCCTCGCTTCACCGACCTCGAGCCCAAGACCGAGATCTTCGAGACTGGCATCAAAGTGATCGATCTGATCGCGCCGTTCGTGAAGGGGGGAAAGATCGGTCTCTTCGGCGGCGCCGGCGTGGGCAAGACCGTCGTGATCATGGAGCTGATCAACAACGTCGCCAAGGGTCACGGCGGCAAATCGGTGTTCAGTGGCGTGGGCGAGCGGACCCGCGAGGGGAACGACCTCTACCTCGAGATGGAGGAGAGTGGCGTACTCAAGTCCTGCGCCCTGATCTACGGCCAGATGAACGAACCGCCCGGCGCCCGGCTGCGGGTCGGCCTCACCGGCCTGACCGTCGCCGAGTACTTCCGCGACGTTGAAGGCCAGGACGTGCTCCTCTTCATCGACAACATCTTCCGCTTTACTCAGGCCGGCTCGGAGGTTTCCGCGCTGCTGGGCCGGATGCCGAGTGCGGTGGGCTATCAGCCGACGCTCGCCACCGAGATGGGTGACCTGCAGGAGCGGATCACATCCACCACCAAGGGCTCGATCACCTCGGTGCAGGCGATCTACGTGCCGGCGGACGACCTGACCGATCCCGCGCCGGCCACTGCCTTTGCCCACTTGGACGCGACAGTGGTGCTCTCCCGATCCATCGCCGAGCTGGGGATCTACCCCGCCGTTGATCCGCTGGACAGCTCCAGCCGGATCCTCGACGCACAGTTCATCGGACAGCGGCACTACGACGTCGCCATCGGGGTGCAGCGCACGCTGCAGCGCTACAAGGCGCTCCAGGACATCATCGCCATTCTAGGCATGGACGAGCTGAGCGAGGAAGACAAGCAGATCGTAGGCCGGGCCCGCCGGCTCCAGCGGTTCCTGTCGCAGCCGTTCTTCGTCGCGGAGCAGTTCACCGGCTTCCCGGGCAAGTACGTCAAGCTGGACGACACCATCGCCAGCTTCGAGCGGGTGCTCTCGGGCGAGTTCGATCAGTTGCCGGAGCAGGCGTTCTACATGGTGGGCGGCATCGACGAAGCGGTGGAGAAGTCCAAGAAGCTCGCGAGCTCGTGATGCGGGTCACGGTAATCTCCCCCGAGGCCTCTATGTTCGACGGCGACGCCGACGCGGTCATCGCGCCCGCGTTCGATGGTCAGGTCGGTATCCTGCCCAATCATGCACCATTCATGACCCTCCTGGGCGAAGGGACGTTGACCGTGCGTCGCGCGGAACAGGTCGATCGCTTCGCCGTTCGGGGTGGATTTCTTCAAGTGGTCGACAATCGCGTCCGGGTGGTAGCCGAACACGTTCAAGGAGCCTCTCATGCGTCGTAGCATCCGGGGTGCAGTCCTGATCGTGGCTCTGCTGGCTGGGGCCGCGCGGCAGTCGGTGGCGCAAGAGACCGGAACCCCGATTTTCAAAGCGCCATATCGCGCCTTTACCGCTCACGAATGGGGTATCGCATTCTCCGATCCGGGAGAG
>JBIOUY010000225.1:0-18361 GCA_044867445.1 Gemmatimonadales bacterium | reverse complement strand
TGACCCCGGAGGAAACCGGTTCCGGCTGGATCGGAGGCGGGATGCCGACGGATCTACTCGACGTCTCTCAAATGCGAACGGCGGGAGTCGAACCCGCACCCCTTACGGGACAGGATTCTAAGCTGAGCGCCGCTCGATGGACAAAAGCGTAAAGCATTGGACACCATCGGACAATTGCCGGAGGCAAAGGGCGGAAGAGTAGACGCGAGTGGATACGGACGGACGCAGAAGTGACGTCGACGTCACTTTGGTCCTTCGCAGGGACGCCGAGGATGCCCATCCATGTCTGCTCCGATTGTAGCGGGCGAGGTCTGGTAGGCCTGGTCCTATAGCACGCCGGAAAACGAAAACCGCCGGCGGGGGGCCGGCGGTCATCGAGGTGGAGCTGGTAGAGTCGGTCTAGTACAGGACGCCCCGGGGGCGAGAGGCGATAGTGACTCCGGGTGCGTCCCGGCCGGGGCAGCCTCCGCCCATACCGCTGCCGCCTCCGCCCATACCGCTGCCGCCTCCGCCCATCCCACTGCCTCCGCCGCCCATTCCGCTACCACCACCACCCATGCCGCTCCCGCCGGTTCCGGCCATGAGCGGGATGTCCTCCGGGCCGCGCTCGCCGCCCGAAGTCGAGGCCCCGCTGCTCACCGGGATCACGGTGACGGTCTTCCCGGGCGGTAGCTCGTGGCTGTCTGCCGGGACCGCTGCCGCTGGCTGGGCTGCCGGACTGGGTGCCGGAACATCGGCGATTACCGGCCGGGCGGTCGGCGCCGAGCGAACCGGCTCGGCCACCCTGGTAGTCGGGTGGCGAGCAGGCCGGTGCCGAACGACTTTATGGAAGGAAACAGTGTTACCCGGCTGAATCCGAACCTCTCGCAATTCGAGGGGCGAGGTGACGGCGCTATCAGGTGCCCTGCTGACCAAGGTGAGATCCCGCCCCAAGTCGGAACGTGCCGCCTGCTCCTTGTGTTGGGAGCCACACCCGGCTGCAGCGACGATGGTCAAGGGTAACGAGAACAGGAAGACGTTGCGCATCAGAACCTCCGCAGGCTACTGCCGATCCAGGTCTAGAAGACCCAAAAACCGGCCTGCTCCACACTACGGAGTCCCGCGCCAACCACAAGAGGTCCTCGTCACAAAGCTCCCTCTGCGGGGCCGGTCGCCCGTCCGCGCATCCGCCCGTCGCCTGTTAACGCTTCCTAGAGAAGGGACCCACCGCTACTCCGCCATCGTCGGCAGACCTCGACTGGACCCAACAGTGACATCCAAAGTGACATCAACAACAAAGGCCTCTCCATCGGGAGGCCCTAAACCGTTGGATGCGAACGGCGGGAGTCGAACCCGCACCCCTTGCGGGACAGGATCCTAAGTCCTGCGCGTCTGCCAGTTCCGCCACGTTCGCGTGCGTTGCAAGGACAACCTACCGAGTCGTCGAGACGTTCGTCGGCGCTTCAAACAAGTCGGTGTAAATGAACCGCCAACGCTCCTCAAAGTAGAGCAGCCGAAACTCATCCGTCCCGGCCGAAGTGCCGAGGCAGCGGGGAACGGATACCTCTGCCCAATCCTCGTCAAGCTGAATGCTCGCCTGGTTGACCGCCGGCGCGGCGCTCGAAGAGCAGGTCACTCGCCCAGCAGCCGCGTGCGACGATGCCCGAGTCCGGGTGCGGTCTCGAGCGACCGTCTGGAGGTCTTCTGGAGTCCCCCGGCGCTCCAACAGCTTCGGCGACAGAACGTAGGCCGCGAGAGCCTCCCAGTTCCGACTCTCCAGGTTGAGGTAGAATGCGCGAAGGACGGCGCGAATCTGGGCCTGGGCGGAGTCCTGCTGAATGGCTGTGCGCTGGGCGGCTGCGGGTAGCGCCAAAGCCATCAGCAGCAGGGCAACCGCAACTGGAGTTCGGCGAATCGACATGCGGCCTCTTCTGGCACGTTCGCGACTGCCTGAAAGATACTGGGTCAGGAGATTCGTTCCCGGACCCACTCTTCGAACAGCCGATCGCAGTAAGGGATCTTGCTCGAATTTCGAGTCTGCACTCGATGTCCGTCGGTGAGCACCGCGAAGGCACAGAACTGCGCTACTGTCGGCTTGTTGTTCGGACCGGTACACTCGGCCACCGCTCGCCGGTTGACCTCGAGCCAAACCGATCGGCCAGGATTCCGTCGCTGCCAGTCCGCGCAGCGGCCGTCCACATCGGGATCTACCTGAAGGCCGGCGGGCTGAATCTCCACCCGTGCTATCCTGGCCCGCGAGGGCGGCGCCTTCTCTTTCTTCCCTCGAGCGATCCGTGAGGTATCCGGCACTGCATTCGGTCTCACGAATTGCCAGGGCGTGCAGCTGTCGTGGTTCAGCCGTCCGCGAATGATGGTGGCGACGCAAGAATATCCCTGGGAAGTCTCGCCCGGCTGCGGCGCCGCGAGGCGAACCGTGTCGGATAGCTGGTTTGCCGAATGGCTGGTGACTCGCGCCTGATTGCCTTCGCCCACCCCCACCTCAACTCGAACCGAGTCGGCCACGCCCTGGGGGGGAGCCTTGGTCAGCGCCCAGGCCACGATCACGTCGAGTGAATCGCCCTGCTGAGTGACCTCGGATCGGACCTGGACTGCCTCGGACAATACCAGCGGCTTCTTGGGCCGGTTCAACCGGCTGAGCAGGGGCCAAAAGCCTGCAACCAGCACGGCCAGAAACAGCAGAATGAGCAGCGGTGTCTTCCACCGCCCCGGCGGCTTCTCCTCGATCACCAGCTCGTTCGGCTTCGATTTCCGCATGTGCTACTGCCCGAGGCCGAGGACGTCGAGGCCCTGCTCGAAGGTCACGTCGACCGGAATGCCCTTGGTTGCCAGGCGGTCGAGTTCGCTCCTCAGATCGTTGGGCACGACCGCCCGGGTTTGCATGAATCGCTTGGCCCCCTCATAGTCGCCGTCGCCCTGAAACCGGAGGATCTGGCCGGCGAGCGAGTCGGTAGCGGCACGCATCTTCGGCATATCTACTCGGAATCGACCGGTGGCCGGGTCCCGGCGGAACCCGCCGTGCTCCTGGAAATAGGAAAGCTGCGCCGCGTTCGCGCGGCCATGGGCATCGGAAGCTCCAAAGCGCACTGACCGAAAGATGCTTGCGAGAAAGGTCACGTAGCTGTCGTCCAGCGACACGTTCTTCAGCTCACCCCGTTCCACCAGCTGAGTGACGAGATGAAGGCCGAGGACATCCGCCTTGCCCTCCTCGAGGGCGCCGGCCTGCTCTCTCAGCGCGTCGCGCACGGTGCCCTTGCCCGCAATGGTGTGCTTGATGCCGAGCCCGTGGGCCACCTCATGAAACATGATATTGGCGAAGAAGGCGTCAAACGTGATGTTGCCCTGTTGCTGCTCCACGATGAGCTCGCTGGCGATCGGCCGAAGAATCCGGTCGAACTTGGCTTGCATGGCGTTCTTGAGCTGGAGTCTGCGGGTGCCTTTCTTGAGCTGGACCTGTTCGTCGTTGGGGAGGTTGATCGCGATCGATTTGCCCCCGGCGTTGGCCTCGCCAGCGTAGTAGATAACGTCGTAGGCATTGAGATCCGAATCGGTGCCGGGCGTCTCCCGCTTGTAGGCCGCCGGAACCGGAAGCCCGCGCTGCAGCTCCGGCAGGAGACGGGCATACCGGGCCAACCGCGCGCTCCATTGCTTGTCCTTGATCAGCACGAATGCTTCATGCGCTGCCTTGTACCCGAAGAGCGCGTCGTCATACGTCTCGATGGGACCGATCACGACATCGATCGTATTGTGCTTCATGTCGAGCCACGCCAGATCGCTCGCCTGATAGTCGTCGGTCTCGAGGGCACGGGCGCGCAGCTCGAGATAACGGCGCAAGCCAGGATCTTCCGCCAGGGCAGCCGCTGCGCGCAGCTTCGCCGCGGCCTGCGTGAGCGGCTCGGCATAGACCTGATGATAGGGGATCGCGGTAAGATCTCCGGATGACCCACGCCGCACGACGGTATAGTGACTCCGCAGCGCCGCTGCCGCATTGCGCGATTTCGAGGCCGCCGCTTCCAACTGCTGCTTGGTCAGGTCGTGGGGATAGAACTCGGCCCCTGGAGGACGCTCTCCCACACCCGCGACGAAGGGGCGATTGCCGTCGAGCCGATCCCAGGGTCCATAGTTGAGACGGACGTATCGTCGCACATCCGCGTCCTTCAGCGACTGAAGCAGGGAGTCGCGGGAAGGGTACACCTCTCGCCAGAAGATCGTGTCCATGACTTGAGCGGCTTCGATCAGGAGCGGGATCATGCGTCGCTCCTTGTCGCTCAGTCCCCCGAGTTCGGCCGTCAGCCGAACCGGGGTGAATTGGGCCAGCTTTGCCGCTACAGGTGAGCGGACCGTACTGTCAGAGGAGAGGGAAGCAGCGCCGGTAGAGGATCGGGCCTGGCAAGCCACTACCGAGACACCCAGTGCGGAAGCCAGCACCCAGCCGGTCCAGCGCTCCATGCGAGACTCTCGGAAGTTGTGGTCGACATTCTATGCCAGCTCGATGCGCCCCTCAACCACGATATCGCTTGCCAGCCCTTCCACGACCATGGTAGCCCGGGCGTTCAGTGCTTCCCTTCCGGTCAGTGCGCCCGAGTCGAGTGCGGCGTATACCGCTTTCTCGATCTCCCGCTGCGCTGTGACCCCAAAATGCTTGAGCAGCTTGCGGAGGGAGATGTTGAAGCGCTCCTCGTCCATGCAGACCTCCTTTCAACGCCTCTCCAGATCGCGATCGCCCGGAGTATGCCGGCTGGCTCGCCCCTCCCCCGGGTGAGACTTGGCCTCGTGGTAGCGCTCCCCTTTGAGGCGGACGAAGGTGACAAACTTCTCGTATTCCTCTTCGGACAAGGCATCCGCAATAGCGGGGACGAGGCCCTTCACCAGGGTGATGCGCTCCTCCAGGGCGAGCGTATTCGCCTGATCCACCAGCGCCCGGATGGCCGGGTGGTTCATCCAGTCCGTCTCCTCACTTGTGGTCATGTCCGCTCCGCTCCGTGGAGGATCAGTCTGGGCGTGCCATGACCCAACATAGCAACAAGGGGTCGGCGATGCCGACCCCTTGAGGACCATGGGTTCAGACCCTGGTAGGCCTGACAGCTACTGGGCGTCGCCCAGCCGGATCCGTTCCACCCGGCGGCTCTGGGCCCGGGGGTTGTAAATCCGCAGGGTGACAATGCTTCCCGCCTTCTCGTTCTGCAGCGCCTTGCGGAGGTCGGCCTCGGTCCGCACCGGCTTGCCCTCGACCGAGAGAATGATGTCCGGGCCACCGCGCTGAGGATCGTCGAACAACACCTCCCAGGCCGGCCCGCCGGGCGTCACGTCGGTCACGATGAGGCCCTTGGTGTCGTTGGGCAGCTGGAGCTGCTGCGCGGCGTCCGGGGTCACCGGCTCGACGCTGATGCCCAGGCGGTTCATGGCGGTGCCACTCGAGCTGTCGGCGTTGTCGGAGTCGCTGTCGCCTGCCGCTGCCAGCTGAGGCTGATCGTTGAGCGGTTGCAGCTTGACGTCGAAGGTCTTACGGACGCCGCCCTTGCGGGCCACCTCGACCTTGACCATGTCTCCCGGGCGGCGGAACCCGATCACCTGCTGCAACTGGCCGACGTACTCCACCGGTTTGCCGTCCACCGCGACGATGATGTCGCCTGGCTCGATCCCGGCCGCCTTGGCGGGGGAGTCCTCACTGGGGATGTCCTTTACCACCACGCCCCGAATCTCCGGCAGCCCGACATACTGGGCGTCATTGATGGTCACGTCGGCAATGGAGACTCCGAGGGCCGCCCGATGGACTGACCCGGTCTGAATCAGCTGGTTCATGACCGTCCGGGCGAGATTGATGGGAATGGCGAAGCCGTAGCCGGAGTAGAACCCGGTCTCGCTGGCGATCGCGGAATTGATCCCGATCACCTCTCCCCGCACGCTCACCAGGGGGCCACCCGAGTTTCCGGGATTGATGGCCGCGTCGGTCTGGATGAAGTCCTGTATGCTGCCCTGGCCCCGGCCGGGGAGCCCGTTGAGGGCGCGTCCCTTGGCGCTCACGATACCCGAGGTCACGGTGAAGGTGAGGCCCTCTCCCAGAGGGTTGCCGATCGCCAGTACCCATTCGCCGACCCGCGAATCCTCGCTGTTGCCCAACGCCACGGGGGGGAGATTCTTGGCGTCGATCTTGAGAACGGCGACGTCGGTGTTGGCGTCGGTGCCAACCACCTTGGCCTTGAACTCCCGTCGATCGAGTAGCCGGACGGTGACCTGTTCCGCGCCCTCGACCACGTGATTGTTGGTCAGGATGTAGCCGTCGGCGGAAACGATGAAGCCCGACCCGCTACCCTGTTCAATCTCGGGCTGTTGACGGAAGCGCGGGAAGAAGCGCTCCATGCCGGGCGGAATTCGCTGCTTGCTCGCGTGCTCGGTTCGTTGCGACCGGATATACACCACGCTGGGTTTGACGTGCTCTGCCACCGCGGCAAAGGCCTCGCTGAGATCTTGGAGAGGCCGGGCGGCCGGGATGGAAGGCGCCGGAACCTGGGCGATGGCCGAAACCTGGCGGCCCTGCTCCTGGGCGGAGGTACGATTTGGCAGGTCGAGGAGCCCGGCGAAGAGCAAGCCGAGCGCAAAGGCCAGAGCAACCAAGCCTCCGAACTTGAGCCAGTTCAAGGAACGTGCGGACATCGAGCGATCCTTCTGGAAAGCGTGAGCTCTATCCGGCGAATACCATTAATAGTACCAAGATGTGCCACCAGACGGGTCAGTCGCAGTGACACGGCACCCTTTTCAAACGAACGGGCCGGAAGCCAGGTTTCCGGCCCTTCGCGTTAAGCCCTATTGCCTTCGAACCTTAGGATTTCTTGTCGTCCACGATCTCGTAGTCGGCCTCGACCACGTCCTCCGGACCGCCCGGCTTGGCTCCCTGACCGGGCTCACCGGCCGTGGCCTCCGGTCCAGGCTGACCTTGGGCCTGAGCACCCTGATACAGCGAGGCGCCAGCCGCGGAGTAGGCCGCATTGAGCTCGTCGAGCGCCTTGCGAATGGCCTCGGCCTCGCCGGTCCGGAGAGCCTGCTTCCCACCCTCGATTGCGGCATCGAGGCGAGACTTGGCATCTGACGGTAGGCGATCCACCCATTCCTTGCTGTCCTTCTCCACCCGGTAGACCAGGCTATCGAGCTGGTTGCGAGCCTCGATCTGCTCGCGACGGACCTTGTCGTCCTGCGCGTGCTGCTCGGCCGCCTTCACCATCCGGTCGATCTCGGCGTCGCTGAGTCCACTCGAGGCCTCGATCCGGATCTTCTGCTCTTTGTTGGTCGCCTTGTCCTTGGCCGACACGTGGAGGATGCCATTGGCATCGATGTCGAAGGTGACCTCGACCTGAGGCATGCCGCGAGGCGCCGGCGGGATGCCGGTGAGCTGGAACTTGCCGATGGTCCGGTTGTCGATGGCCATCTGACGCTCGCCCTGCAGCACATGAATCTCCACTGTCGTCTGGTTGTCTTCCGCCGTAGAGAACACCTCCGACTTCTTGGTCGGGATGGTGGTGTTGCGCTGGATGAGAACCGTGGTCACGCCACCCAGAGTCTCGATACCCAGTGAGAGCGGAGTGACGTCGAGCAGAAGCACGTCCTTGACCTCACCGCCGAGCACGCCGCCCTGAATCGCGGCCCCGATCGCGACCACCTCGTCCGGGTTGACCGATTTGTTGGGCTCCTTGCCGAAGAAGTCCTTGACGATCTGCTGGATCTTGGGGATTCGGGTCGAACCACCGACCAGGATCACCTCGTCCACCCGCTTGGGATCGAGACCCGCGTCCTTCAGCGCCTGTTGCATCGGCGGGATGGTGCGCTGAATCAGGTCGTCCACCAGCTGCTCGAACTTGGCCCGGGTAAGCGAGATGTTGAGGTGCTTGGGTCCGGACTGGTCGGCCGTGATGAATGGCAGGTTAATGTCGGTCTGGGTGGTGCTGGACAGCTCCATCTTGGCCTTTTCGGCCGCTTCCTTGAGCCGCTGGAGGGCCATCGGGTCCTTGGACAGATCGATGCCCTGATCCTTCTTGAATTCGGCCACCAGCCAGTCGATCAGCCGCTGGTCGAAGTCATCGCCACCGAGGTGGGTGTCGCCATTGGTGCTCTTCACCTCGAACACGCCCTCGGCGAGCTCCAGGACCGAGATGTCATAGGTGCCGCCGCCCAGATCGAAGACGGCCACCTTCTCCTCTTTCTTCTTATCCAGGCCGTAGGCCAAGGCCGCGGCCGTCGGCTCGTTGATGATCCGGAGAACATCCAGGCCGGCGATCTTGCCCGCATCCTTGGTGGCCTGCCGCTGAGAGTCGTTGAAATAGGCAGGCACCGTAATGACCGCCTTTTCCACCGAATGACCCAGGTAATCCTCGGCGGTCTGCTTCATCTTCTGCAGGATCATCGCGGAGATCTCTGGAGGGGTGTAGCGCTTGCCCGAAATCTCCACGGCGGCCATGCCGTTCTGGCCCTCGGTGACCTTATAGGGCACCCGCTTTACTTCCTCGGGGATCTCGTTCACCCGGCGGCCCATGAACCGCTTGATCGAGAAGATGGTCTGCTTGGGGTTGGTGACGGCCTGTCGCTTGGCGACCTGACCTACCAGCCGCTCACCGTCCTTGGTAAATGCCACGACCGACGGGGTGGTCCTGCCACCTTCGGCGTTGGGAATGACGACCGGGTCGCCCGCCTCCATGACGGCGACGACCGAGTTGGTCGTTCCCAGGTCGATTCCAATGATTTTGGAAGCCATGTCTGCTCCGTAGAAAAGTCCTGATGCGCCGAAGTGGTATGTCGTTCTGTCACTTCGGAATGCCCTGGACCGGGCTGAGCAAGTGTCGTACCCGACTAAGCTGCCGTTCTGGCAGGTAGGGACCCCGGTAAGGAGTAGGCGCTTACCACCCATGCGCGCAATCCGGGTGACACGTGTCACGACATCCCATGAGGGAGCGCGCTATTGTCAATCGCCTGGCGGTGGCGCCGGGTTGCGGGCTGGCTGGCGGGCCGGTTCGATCGAGACCGAATCCGAGGAGGGGAACCATGCTTTGGACGATCTTCGTGATCCTCCTGGTGCTCTGGCTGCTGGGAGTGGTCACTTCGTATACGTTGGGCGGCTTCATCCACGTATTGCTGATCGTAGCCGTGATCCTCGCGATCATGCAGCTGATTTCGGGGCGGCGAGCAGTGTAAGGACGCAGAAGACGCAGAGGACGGAGAAGACGGAGGGATCCCTCCGTCTTTTGCGTTTCTGCGCCCAATGCGTCTCCTGGGCCCTCTGCGTCTTTGCGTCCTCTGCGTCCTCTCGCCCTATATTGAACCCATGTTCCCATACCGCGACGATAACCCGACGCTGGCGACGCCGGTCGTGACCCTGGTGATCATCGCCGCGAACGTCGCCGTCTGGATCCTGGTACAGGGCATGGGGACCGAGCCCGTGCTTTCCCGCTCGGTGTGCGAGCTGGGGCTCATTCCCGGTGAGTTCCTGGGACGGTTACCGGAGGGCGCGAGCTTCCCGATGAGCCCCACGACCGTCTGCGTCCTGGACGGGGAGCACACCTGGTATACCCCACTCACCTCGATGTTCCTGCACGGTGGCTGGTTCCACCTGATCGGAAACATGTGGTTCCTCTGGGTCTTCGGGAACAACGTCGAGGATTCGATGGGCGGTGGCCGCTTCGTCCTCTTCTACACAGTGTGCGGGCTAGCGGCAGCTGCGGCGCAAACCTTCACCAATCCATCGAGCAGACTCCCCATGGTTGGTGCCTCCGGCGCGATCAGCGGCATCATGGGTGCCTACATCGTGCTCTACCCCCGCGTGCGGGTCCACATGCTGGTGGTACTGGGATTCTTCATCACTCGCATTGTAGTGCCGGCCTACCTGATGTTGGGCTACTGGCTTCTCTTGCAGCTCATCGGCGGCGCGCTGGCCACCGAGAGCGGTGGGGTGGCATTCTGGGCCCATGCCGGTGGGTTCGCGGCTGGGGCGGTACTCATCACAGTGTTCCAGGATTCCGAGCTGGTTAGCCGACACCGCGCGCTTTCCCGGACGATGGGAGGCTGGGGCTATCGGGAGAGGTATTGAGGGAGAGCTAGCAGCTAACGGCTAACGGCTAACAGCTGACGGCTAACGGCTAACGGCTGACAGCTAACGGCTGACAGCTAACAGCTAACGGCTAACGGCTAACGGCTAACAGCTAACGGCTAACAGCTAACGGCTAACACGGCCCTCCCGTTCTCTAGCGAGGAGGGCCGATTGCCGCGGTGCACAAGCCGTTAGCTGTTAGCCGTTAGCTGTTAGCCTCTGTATCTTCCCACCATGCCCGACCCCGCCCCTCCCGGCCTCCTCTCCCCCTCAACGACCGCACCGCTGGAGGTGCCGGTGCGTCCTCGCAATCCGGGGATGCCCCTGGAGTTGGACTGGGTTGAAGAGGTGAGAGTCAATCGCAGCGCTGTCGAGCGGCGGGCGGCGACGCTCCGGACTCGTCGAACCGTAAAGAAGGAATGGCAGGCGGCCTGGCTGCTGCGAGCCGTCACCCTGATGGATCTGACGACCCTCTCAGGCGATGATACGCCAGGACGGGTCCGCCGGCTCTGCGCCAAGGCTCGACGGCCGGTGCGAGCCGACCTGCTGGAGGCCATGAACGCGGAGCAGCTTCCGATCAGGGTGGCCGCCGTGTGCGTCTACCACACTTTCGTGGAAACCGCGCTCGAGGCGCTAGAGGGCTCCGGCATACCGGTGGCCGCGGTTTCCACCGGGTTCCCCGCGGGGCTCTCACCCTTTTCCCAGCGCGTCGCGGAGATCCGGGCCTCGGTAGCGGCAGGCGCGGAGGAGATCGACGTCGTCATCACCCGCAGCCACGCGCTCACCGAGAATTGGCGTGCCCTCTACGATGAAGTGCGGGCCATGCGCGAGGCGTGCGGCGATGCCCACATCAAGACCATCCTCGCCGCCGGTGAGCTCGGCACCCTACGGACGGTGGCGCGGGCGAGCCTGGTGTGCATGATGGCCGGCGCCGATTTCATCAAGACCTCGACCGGGAAAGAGAGTGTCAACGCCACCCTGCCTATCGGCCTGGTGATGGCTCGCGCCATTCGCGAGTACCGGGAGCGTACCGGCCAGCTCGTGGGGCTCAAGCCAGCCGGCGGGATTCGGGGTGCGAGGGAGGCACTGGACTGGCTGGCATTGGTAAAAGACGAGCTAGGCGACCGCTGGCTCCGGCCGGATCTGTTCCGCTTCGGCGCCAGCGCCCTGCTGACCGACATCGAGCGGCAACTGGAGCACTTCGTGACCGGGCGGTACTCGACGGCCTACCGGCAACCCATGGCGTGATGGTGATCTGAGGCTGATCCAACCATGGCATCTGTTCCCGAGATCTTCAGCACGATGGCCTACGGCCCTGCCCCAGAGGGCGCGACCCCGGCGCAGGCCTGGCTTGAGCGGCATGGTCGGCGGTTCGGGCTGTTCATCGACGGCGGATGGTCGCAGCCCGGCGATGAGAACTTCGAGACTCTGAACCCGGCAACAGGCAAGCCTCTCGCTCGGCTCACCCAGGCCAATTCCACAGACGTTGATCGCGCAGTCCGCGCTGCGCGCGCGGCGCAGCCGCAATGGTCGGCGCTTGGAGGGCACGGGCGGGCTCGGCATCTCTACGCCATTGCGCGCCAGGTTCAGAAGCACAGCCGGTTCTTTGCCGTGCTCGAGTCGCTGGACAACGGCAAGCCGATCCGGGAATCCCGAGACATCGATGTGCCCCTGGTGGCGCGGCATTTCTATCATCACGCCGGGTGGGCGCAACTCATGGAGCAGGAGCTCCCCGATCGGGTTCCAGTGGGGGTCATCGGGCAGATCATTCCCTGGAACTTTCCCCTGCTCATGCTGGCTTGGAAGATCGCGCCCGCCCTCGCCATGGGGAACACGGTAGTGCTCAAACCCGCCGAGTTCACTTCGCTCACTGCTCTTCGCTTCGCCGAGCTGTCCGAGGAGATCGGGCTGCCAGCTGGGGTAGTCAACATCATCACCGGGGATGGCCGCACTGGGGAGGCACTGGTCAAACACCCGGAGATAGACAAGATCGCCTTCACCGGCTCGACCGAAGTGGGACGAATCATTCGAACCGTGACAGCCGGCAGCGGCAAGAAGCTGTCGCTCGAGCTGGGCGGGAAGTCGCCCTTCATCGTCTTTCCCGATGCCGATCTCGACGGTGTGGTCGAAGGGGTGGTTGACGCGATTTGGTTCAACCAAGGTCAGGTCTGCTGCGCCGGCTCGCGCATTCTGGTTCAGGAGGGCACCGCTGAGCGGTTGGTCGCCAAGCTCAAGGCGCGGATGGAAACTCTGCGTGTAGGCGACCCGCTGGACAAGGCGGTGGACATGGGGGCGATCATCGCCCCGGTCCAACTGAAAAAGATCCAGGGCCTGGTTCGCCTGGGCGAAGAAGAAGGTGCTCGACTCTGGCAGCCATCCTGGAGCTGTCCGCGGGAAGGCTGGTTCTTCCCGCCCACACTCTTTACCGAAGTATCTCCGGCCGCGACCATCGCCCAGGTTGAGATCTTTGGCCCGGTCGTGGTGCTCATGACGTTCCGCACGCCGGCCGAAGCGGTCGAGCTGGCCAACAACACTCGCTACGGCCTCGCGGCGAGCGTCTGGACCGAGAACATCAATCTCGCTCTCGACGTGGCTCCCCAGCTCCAGGCCGGGACCGTTTGGATCAACTGCACCAACGTCTTTGACGCAGCCAGTGGTTTTGGTGGATATCGCGAGAGCGGCTTCGGCCGGGAGGGTGGGCGCGAGGGGCTTCGGGAGTATGTGCGGTGGGTGTGGGATGGAAAGGATGGCGGAAGCGCCGAAGGCGGCGGACGGGGCGCAAAGAACGGAATAGCGCATCCTCCCGGGACTGCGCGTCGCCGTTCGACGAAGTCTTCCGCCTCGTCCGCCGGGCCTGCCGCTTCCGCCGCGCGCAGCGCGTCCGCCCTCCCGCCTATTGATCGCACTCCCAAGCTCTACATCGGTGGCAAGCAGGTCCGGCCCGATTCAGGCTACAGCCTGCCGGTGCTCGATCCTTCGGGACGACGAATCGGCGAGGTAGGCCACGGCAATCGCAAGGACGTTCGCAACGCGGTCGAGGAGGCCCACAAGGCGTCAGGCTGGAGGCGAACGACGGCGCATGGCCGGGCCCAGGTGCTGTATTACGTCGCCGAGAATCTGGCCGCACGAGGTGACGAATTCGCCCGCAGGCTGGTCGCCCTTGGCAGCGATGCCGCCACAGCCGCGAGTGAAGTGGCGATCGCCATCGAGCGGATCTATACCTATGCGGCCTGGGCCGACAAGTACGATGGGGTAGTGCACCACACGCCATTCCGAAACGTCACCCTCGCCATGCCCGAACCGATCGGCGTGCTCGGCATTATCTGCCCGGACGATCGGCCGCTGCTCGGCTTCGTCGCGACGATCTTGCCCGCCGTCGCGATGGGGAACACGGTTATCGCTGTGCCGTCCAGCCGGGGATCACTTGCCGTAACTGACCTCTATCAGGTGCTCGATACCTCCGATGTGCCCGGCGGCGTGATCAATATCATCACTGGTCCCGTCAACGAGCTGGCACCGGTGCTCGCGGCCCATGACGACGTCGACGGGCTCTGGTACTTCGGCAGCGCCGAGGGGTCGGTCGAAGTCGAACGGCTATCGGCGGGCAACATGAAGCGCACTTGGGTCAACCACGGACGGCCTCGCGATTGGACCGACCCGCGGCGGTCCGCCGGCGAAGAGTTTCTCGAACAGGCGACCCAGGTCAAGAACATCTGGGTGCCGTATGGGGAGTGACGCTAACAGCTAAACGGCTAACAGCTAAACGGCTAACGGCTAACGGCTAACGGCTAACGGCTAACGGCTAACAGCTAACAGCATGAGACACGGCCCTCCCGTTCTCTAACGAGGAGGGCCGATTGCCGCAGGGCGTAAGCCGTCAGCAAATAGCTGTTAGCTGTTAGCTGTTAGCTGTTTAGCTATCAGCTGTCCGCCTCTACCCGTTAGCCTTTCAGGCTTTTAGCCTCCCACCAGCCCTACCGATACTTGCAGTGATCCCCCCGGACCGTGCCCTGGCGCGGTCCGGTCCCTTTGTCCCACCACCCGGCAGGCCATGAGTCAGCTTCGCCCGGCTGCTGTTCCAGTCGGCCAGTCCGATCCCGGCGCAAGGAGCATCATCCGGCGCGCACTCCGATCCGTCCATCGGCGGGGCCACCGGCTGATGGGCTGGTTCGTGCTGCTGCAGGCCGTCTCCGGGCTTGCGCTGCTAGTGGTCCACCAGCCCTGGCTCGCCTGGCTCGTTACAACCACGATCGCGCCGGGCCTCTGGGTCTATGGTGCGCGACTGCGTCGCTCACTGCAGCGCTCCCAGACGATTACGCAGACCCTGCTGGATGCGCTGCCGGATCCGGTCTTCGTGAAGGATCGCGAGGGACGCTACATCTTGGTCAACGCCGCCGGTGCCTGCGTGACCAAGCTCGAGCCCTCCCAGATCGTCGGACGAGACGTCACCGCCCTACCCGCGACACCCGAGACCGTCGCCTCCACCCGAATGGCGGACCAGGACGTGCTTCAGTCGGGCAAGCCACGCATCGACGAGATGAGCTTCGAGACTGCCGATGGTTCCTCCACGATCATTCGGATTACCAAGTCGCCCTGGCGCGATGAATCCGGGGAGATCGGCGGCGTGGTCGCCGTGGCCCAGGACATCACCGATCGCCGTCGGGTGGAGCAGGCCCCCAAGGAAAGCAAGAGCCTGTTCCAGAGTTTCATGGATAACAGCCCGGCGGTCGCGTTCATGAAGGATGAGGCTGGTCGCTACATCTATGTGAACGGCGTGTTCGAGCGGCTCTTCGGAATGCGGTTGGCCGATCTTGTCGGCAAGGACGATTTCGCAGTCTGGACCCCGGAAATCGCCCGACAGTTCCGAGAGAACGATCTGACCGTTCTGGAAGCCAGACGTCCGCTGGAGCTGCTGGAGACCACCCGCCATCCCGACGGGCTGCACCAGTGGCTGGCACTCAAGTTTCCCCTGGAGACCTCACCGGGCAAGCGCGCCGTGGCCGGACTGGCAGTGGATGTCACTCGCCACAAGGCGGCCGAGTCGGCGCTGCAGAAGACTACGCTGGAGCTGGAGGCGCTGTTCGATTGCTCCCCCCTCGCCATCTGCACGGTTGATACCGAGATCCGGGTGCTGAGCTGGAACCCGGCGGCGGAGCGCTGCTTCGGGTTGGGCGAAGCCGAAGTCCTCGGGCGCCCCCTCGCGATCATCCCGCAAGACGCCTGGAAGGAGAATGAAACTCTCTGGGCTCCGAGGGGAAACCGGGCGGTTTCTCGAGGCCGGGTTTGTCGGCCTGATTCTCAAGCCGCTGCACCATCTGGAGCTGCTCGAGGTCGCGACGGCGGCCCGAACCGGTGAGTTCCGCAATCAGACCGCGCTGGACTCAGTGCGGGCTTGGATTCAATCGCCGCACCCGGAGCCGGCGGCACGGGCCGCGGAGAACCAGGCCCGCGCGTCTTAGGCGAGCAGCAGCCCGCGCCGGTTACCCAATGGTGATTGCCACGTCGCGCTGGAGTAGCTTGGCCAGCACGTCAGCCTTGCGAGTGGCGCCCCAACACTCGAGCCCCAGGTCGGCGCCGGCGAGGCGGGGCGCGATGCGCACGGTGAGGGCGTCAGGGGTGAGCGCGGTCGAGATAGTCTCGACGGCGGCGGTGTGCCCTCGATCGAGACCGTCGGCCACTCGAAGCAGGGCACTCAGCCGCCGCACCAGCTCTTGATCCCCTGGGGGAAGCGCCGCGAACTCGGCGTGCTTCCGCCGCGGACCGGTGCGCCGGTGATACCGGCTGACCAGGGCAACCAGGGCACGATCCCGAGCCGGGAGGCCTAGTCGCTCGGCGTGCATCAGCAGCTGATAGCTGTGCTTGTGATGCTTGCGGTAGCTTACCAACTGGCCCACGTCATGGAGCAGCGAGGCGGCCTCCAGGAGCGCGCGTTCTTCCGGCTGACAACCGAGCTCGCCGGCCAACTGATCGAAGAGCTGCAGTGCCAGGTAGCGTACGTGCTCGACATGGCGCCGATCGCACTGGCAACGCTCGGCGAACTCCCGGAAGAGCCGGAGGGGATCGCGCTGCTCCGGCTTCTGCGCCCCCACCATCTCCAGCAACAACCCCTCGCGCAGACCAAATGCGCTCACGGTGATACTCCTTGAGCGCACCCAATCGAGCAGCGCTGCCGTGACCGTTAGGCCGGCGAGGATGATGTCGGCCCGCTCCGGATTGAGGCCCGGAATCTGACGCCGCTCCTCCGGCTTCCGGCTCGCAACCCAGTCCACCAGCTGCTCCACCTCGGCCGCCGTGACCGACACACCGTGAACCGTGTCGCCCGGTGGCAGACCTCGCCGAGCCTGCACCATTCGGCCCAGGCTGGTGAAGGTACCTCCCGAGCCGATCACCGTCGCGGCGGCCCATTCCTTACCAGAGATCGATCGTTTGAGTTGCTTGCGGATCTGGCCCCGCAGCACCAGCACCTCTCGATGGGAGCCACGCTCGCCGGGAAGGTGCAGCTCGGTTAGCCGAACGGCGCCCAGGGGCAATGACAGGGTGAGCTCCACCAGTCCGTCCACTGCGCCGATCAGCTCCAAACTCCCGCCGCCGATGTCCGCTACCAGAGTACGCTCGCCCACCAGGTGGAAGTGGTGCGCCACGGAACGGTAGGAAAGCGCGGCTTCGGTCTCCGCGTCGATGATGCGGAGCGGGATGTCGAGCTCCTGCCGCACTCGACGCACGAACCAGGGACCATTCTCGGCCTCGCGCACCGCTGCGGTGGCAACCGCCGCGATCCGCTGAACGCCGCGGCGCTGGCAGACCTCTCGCATCCTGCCGAGGGACTGGATGGCGCGGTCAATGGCGGCCTCGTTGAGCCGGCCGGTGGAGGCGAGACCGGCGGCAAGCCGGGGCTGGTCCTTGAGCTCGTCGATGATGGAGATGCCGGAGGCGGGATCGTATTCCGCGACGAGCAGCCGGACGGAATTGGATCCGACATCGATAGCGGCGACGCGCTCGCGAGTCGACGCACTGATTGAGGGAGCGAGCTCGGCCGGCTGAGCGCTCATGTCCCGGAGGTAGCCCGGAAGCCGCTCGAGGCACGCGACTCGCCGCGATCTTCGGCGTGGTGCTTGATCGACTTGCCTTCGACCAGGAACACGACGTCCTCCCCGATGTTGGTGGCGAGATCGGCCACCCGCTCCAGATTGCGGCTCACCAAGAAGAGCTCCATGCCGACACCGATCATGTGAGGATCTTCCATCATGTGGGTGAGCAGGATCCGAAACACCGACCGGTGCAGGGCGTCGACCTTGTCGTCCCGGAGACAGACTTCCCGGCCGGCCGCCGCATCCCCGCGGATGAAAGCCTCCAGGGCGTCGGACAGCATGTCACGGGCGAGCCGGGCCATCTCGATGATCTCCGGCTCGGGCGCGATCGGCCGAGCCTGAGTGAGGCGCTCGGCGGATTCGGCAATGTTGACCGCGTGGTCCCCGACCCGCTCCAGGTCGTTAGCGATCTTGAGCGCCGAGGTGAGCATGCGAAGGTCTTTGGCCATCGGCTGCTGGAGGGCCAGGAGATTGATGCACTGCTCCTCAACCTCGACTTCCATGCTGTCGATGACCCGGTCACCGGTGATCACTCGCTGGGCTTTGTCGATGTCCCGCTCGAGCAGCGCCTCCACCGCAAGCCCCAGTGCCGCCTCTGCCTCACCGGACATCGTGAGCAGGCGCACTTTGACGTGGCTCAGCTCGTCGTGGAAGTGGCGATGGATGTCCAGGCTCATCCAAATCTCCCCGTAATGTAGGCTTCTGTGCGCTCGTTCGCAGGGCTGGTGAAGATTCGCTCGGTCTCACCAAACTCGAGGAGCTCACCCCGGTCGAAGAAGCCAGTGAAATCGGACACCCGCGCCGCCTGCTGCATGTTATGAGTGACGATCACGATGGTATAGTCTTTCTTGAGCTCGAAGATGAGCTCCTCCACCCGCTGCGTGGCGATGGGGTCGAGGGCGGAGCAGGGCTCGTCCATCAGGAGAACCTCCGGCTGATTCCCCAACGCACGGGCGATGCAGAGCCGCTGTTGCTGCCCACCGGAGAGGCCGGTGCCTGACTCTTCCAAGCGATCGCGTACCTCATCCCACAAGGCTGCCTGCCGCAGGCAGCGCTCCACCAGGTCAGGCAGGTCCCGTCCGGTCACCAGCCGATTGAGCGCCGGTCCATAGGCGACATTGTCGAAGATCGTCTTGGGGAACGGATTGGGCCGCTGGAACACCATGCCTACCCGCTGGCGCAGCGCGACCAGGTCGGTGCTGGG
>JBIOUY010000224.1:0-2372 GCA_044867445.1 Gemmatimonadales bacterium | reverse complement strand
TGCACCTCGGTGCGGGTGAGACCCGCGAGGATCCGTCCCCGTCCGAGTGTCTGTGCTCGCTCGCCGAAGATCGGACCAGAGGAAGTGGAGGTCCGCACCGGCACCCCGCCCTGAAAGCTGAAGGTCGAGCCGCCGCTGGTGGTGCTCAAGGGCACGTTAGCGACGTTGCTGCCGATGGAGTTGGTCAGGAACGAGATGAGCGTCCCGTTGCTGGCCACCGCGGCAGGAACGAAGTGGTTCCCGTGGATTCGGATGGACTCGGGGTTGCTGGGGTCGCTGGTTCCACCCAGGGTGAGCGGGTCCTGACCGCTGCCGAAGATGAAAAGATCGGACAGGTCGTCGCGCAGGTGCTGAGCGTAGAGCGGCGGTGCAGCCAGCAGGACCAGCAAGGCGGCTCCGAGAAAGCGATGCATGCAGGCTCCCGTCTGTGGTTCAGACCGCGGGAGTGAGCTTACCAGTCCAATGCCATCCATGCCAGGGCCTGAGCCGCGACCGCGACTGTTCCCCTGATCGCTAGGCGGAGCGGTCCAACCTTTTTGGCGTATCGGTTGTCCAACCCCTGGACTCTTCCTCCGGGTGTCTGGTGACGGTACTGCTGGGTACACTCTTGGTCCTTCAAGCACAGGTAGCGGCGGCCGTTCCTCAGATCCCGACCGGCAGCTCGGTTCAAGCCACGCGAACGGCGGCACCACCCGTGCTCGATGGGCGCGAGGATGATGCGGTGTGGCGTTCTACTCCTGTAATTGATCGGTTCCTCGAGGCCAAGCCTACCGAGGGGGCGGAGCCCAAGTTCAAGACCGAAGCGCGGGTGGCCTACGACGAGCATAACCTCTATGTGTTCGTCCGCGCGTTCGACCCTCACCCCGACAGCATCATCAGCCTGCTCTCCCGCCGGGACGACCAGACCGCGTCGGACGAGGTCATCCTCATGCTCGACCCCTACTACGATCGGCGCACGGGGTACGAGTTCGTGGTAAACCCGGCGGGCGTCAAGACGGACTACGCGATCTACAACGACGGGGACGAGGATGTAGCCTGGGACGCGGTATGGGATGCCGCGACCCGGATCGATTCGCTAGGGTGGACCGCTGAGTATCGCATCCCGCTTTCCCAACTCCATTACTCAGCCAAGGGGAAGGTCACCTTTGGCCTGCTGGTGTGGCGCACCATCCAACGTCACACGGAGTCGGTCACCTGGCCGCTTTATCGCACTTCACGGTCGGGCTTCACCTCGCAGTTCGGCAGCCTGACGGGGCTGGATGGATTGGGAAGTCCGGGCCGCGCGGAGATTACGCCGTACCTGGTGACCAAAAATGTGGAGGACGCCGGGTCCGCCGACTTCGCACGGAGCCAGGAGGTGAGCCTCGGCGGCGATCTCCGGTACCGGCTGGCGTCCAACCTGCTATTCAACGCGACTGTCAATCCCGATTTCGGTCAGGTCGAAGCGGATCCGTCAGAGCTCAATCTCAGCGCGTTCGAGACCTTCTTCACCGAGCGGCGTCCGTTCTTCGTAGAGGGCAAGGGGCTGTTCACCTTCACTGTGAACTGCGTCGTCGTGGTTGACTGCAACACCGGGGAAGGGCTGTTCTACTCCCGCCGCATCGGGCGCTCCCCTCAGCTGGCGGACGTGTACGGGGACGACGCATCCCCGGCGTCGACCAAGATCCTCGGGGCAGGGAAGGTGACTGGCCGCCTTGCGGGAGGCTTCTCCATCGGCATGCTGGACGCCGTCACCGATCACGTCTCCGGTCCCGGTAGTACCACCCTTGAGCCCGCCACCAACTACGCGGTCATCCGAGGCAACCAGGACTTCCACAACGGCGATGGCAGCCTGGGTTTCATCGTGACGGGGGTGAACCGGTCGCTCGACGCCAGCAGCGAGTCATACCTCCACCGGAGCGCCTATGCCGGCGGGGTCAATGGCCGCTGGCGGTTCCACGGCCGCTACGAGGTGTCGGGTTCGCTGGATGGCAGCAGAGTGGCGGGTGATCCCGCGGCAATCGCCCTGACCCAGCAGGATCCGGTGCATCTGTATCAGCGTCCTGACGACCATCTGGCCTTCGACTCCACCCGTACTTCACTGAGCGGCATCAACCAAGAGGTCCGCTTCGCCAAGGTAGGCGGGAGGCGACTGCACTTCGAGACCGCTTATCAGCGGCGCACGCCGGGGTTCGAGATCAACGACATCGGCTTCCTGCGCCGCGCCGACCAGCGCAACATGGGCAACTGGATCCAGTTCCGCAGCGACACGCCGAACAAGTGGTTCCGGGCCCGGTCGATCAACTTCAACCAGTACGCGCAGTGGAACTTCGACGGCGATCGGCTGTTCAGCGGCGGCAACGTCAATGCCCACGCCACCTGGGTGAACAACT
>JBIOUY010000223.1:0-2352 GCA_044867445.1 Gemmatimonadales bacterium | reverse complement strand
TGGCGGTGGCGCTCACGAAGGTGAGCCGGGCCAGGGTGGCCACGGTGTGCTGCGACAGAACGGTGCCGGCGGCGTTGCTGCGAGTGCCCAGGCTCTGCACCAGGAACAGCTCATCGTTCAGCTTGGTGACAGTCGGGGTGTAGCTGGCGTACAGGCTGGCTTGACCCCACGACGTCTTGGCCAGCGGGGTCGGTACGTTCACAGGCAGGTTGTTCAAGTTGAACTGATCCCAATCGGCCATGATGGCGGTGGTGCCGGCCTCGGCGGCTTGTGCTGCTTCAGTGGCGAAGAGGGTGTTCCGGCCGGTACGCTGCTCCAGCGTGCCGGCGAAGAAGGCTCCGGCCACGAGCGCACCGATTACGACCAGGGCGAAGAGGGCCACGGCCAGCGCCATGCCGCGTTCGTCGGTGAGCCTCGGGGTCCGCATGGGAGTCTCCTGAGAGGTGGTCGGGGTCATGGCCGGAGCGCGTTGCGGAGCGCCACCCGGGTGCTCAGCGACAAGCTGTCGACTGTCGAGTAGCTCGCGTTCTTGGTGCGCACCGGCGCATCGGTGATGCCCTTCAACGTGACATCGATGCTGCGCACGTCATTCCGCACGGCGGTCTCGATGTTGTTGACATCGCGGTAGACCAGCGCGAGTCCCGAGTCGGCCACCGCCGTCCCGCTCAGCGGGCCCAGCACCGGCTGGATGACGCTGGCGGGGGCGCTGATCGAGCGCATGCCCAGCCAGGTTTGCCCGCCGTTCACATACGAGCGCAACAGCATGACCTCGTAGATCCGCACCGGCCCCCCGACCACGGTATGGGCCGGGTTCAGGACCGTGCCGACGGGGGCGGCATCGAAGGCCACCCGGAACCGGGTGCCGGGTTTCCCGTCGGGACAGTTTTGGAGCACCTGCAATGTCGTGATGTTGGCATGCAGCCAGATGTCGTCGTTGGCGGTTTTGGGATCGTTCTCCACATAGACCATCGCCCTGTCGGTTGTGACGATCGCACGCTGCTGCTGGAGCGTCGAGTTGCGCAACACGATGTCGCCAGTGGCTGGATCGACCCAACAGGTAAAGCCGAGCCCCCGCATTGCCCGGTACCGGATCGAGTCAGGACCGATGGCCACCAGATCGGGATTATTTGCCGCTGCGAGCCCCGGCACCTGCTGGGGCGATGCCGCCGATGCCCCTGTGATCTCATCGTATCCGACCTCGCGGAGCTCGTTGCCCACGATCAGGGCGCCGGAGCGAACGGCGTCCTGGAGGCCCACCTGGGAGATCTGGGCCCGGGACACTCGCTGGTTATTCACTAAGAGCCCATAGGTAACCCCACCCACCATGAGCACCAGCACCAACGCCACCATCAACTCGACCATCGTGAAGCCGTGTCGATTGGTCATAGTCAATCGCAGAGAAGGGTGAGACTCATGGTGTCCGTGCGGACGGCCCGCGCAGCCCTATAGGTGTACATCAGGAGCACATCGCGAGTACGATCTCCAGCTGCGCCCTTCAGCTCCCATCGCTCAGTGATCCCGGATCCAGGATTGGAGGTGCCGTTCACGAGGTTCGCTGAGCCGCACGCTGGCGAGGTAGCGGTCGCGATCTGGCGCAGCCACTCGGCCCGGGCCGTTGCTATCTGGCCCACCTTCGTGGACTCGCGCCCCCGCCCGATCATTCGGGTGACCATGGCCGAGCTGCCCACCAATGCCATGACGCCGATGGCGAGAAGCACCACGGCGAGCATGACCTCGACGATGGTGAATCCCTGCTCCTGCCGTGCGCTCATTTGAGTATCCGCCCGTATTGGTTGATGAACACAGTATCGGCGTAGCTGCCCTTGGTCAGCACGAGGTTCGCCCCGCCCTGGCCGAGACCGGTGGGAGCGACCCAGACCGAGTCCGCGTTCGAGGTGAGGCTCACCTTGAACTGAGTGTAGAGGTTCTCGACCGGGGTAATGGTGTCGTACAGCCCGGCGCCTGTGAGGCGTGGGCGGGCGACGACGTACGCGTTGCCGCCGTTCACCACCAGGATGGCGGTACGGCTTCCCTCGACGGCGGCGGCCCGCGCCCTGGCGTAGAGCGAAGTGATCTTGGCCTTGGAGCTGAGGACATTGCTGTGGGCCCAGGCGTCCCGGAGCCGGGGCAGCCCGATGAGGCTCACCAGGCCGATCACCACGATCACCATCAGGGCCTCGACCAACGTGAATCCATCGCGACGTGACACGAGGTTCTCTCCCTCTGATCCGCTGACGCGTTCGTTGGTAAGGGATGGCTCACCCCTGCCGCGCGGCCGAGCTCATGCAGCGCGCCGGGGGGGAGTTGATTCGGCTACGTCGGAGAGCAACCGATGTGCCAGGTAAGTTGCGT
>JBIOUY010000222.1:0-37153 GCA_044867445.1 Gemmatimonadales bacterium | reverse complement strand
GCTCGGAATTGGGCTGGTTCCTGGATGGCAGCTACATCGTGATCGTGCTGGGGAACTACGACCTGCCTGGGGCGTCGGCCATCTACCAGAAGCTCATCGGCTTCCTAGCCTCGCAGTAACTTTCTGTTATGGGCAATTCGAGGACGTGCGATTGAACGATCGACACCTGGGGACCCAAGCCACTCGAGCGACTGACGCGGCTGTTCTTGGAGATGAATGCCGCCGACATTGACCCCGCATCACCGACCAGCGCCGAGTTCCGGTAGCGCCTCTGGTCCACGTGCACGAGCTGAGGCACGGCAGCACAGTGATGGGGGATGAGAACGTGAGGGTCACGACCGCGCTGGTCCACCATCCGCCGTTAGTTCGGGCATTCGCCTATGGTTCGACGCGGCCGACCGCTCAATCGCCATCTCCGGGGACACCACCCGTTCCGACGAGCTCGTCAGGCTCACCCGAGACGCCGACATCCTGGTTCACGAGGCGCTCTACCCGGAAGGCATCGATCGCATGATTGCCGGAGTTGGCAACGCCTGACCTCAAACGGAGCATCCTGTCTCATCATACCTCGGCGGAGGAGGTCGGGCGCGTGGCGCAAGCGGCCGGAGTGAAGACCCTGGTGCTCTCGCACCTGGTTCCGGGCCGCCATCACGAGCAGATGTGGATCGACGCGGCGAGCAGGCATTTCGGGGAGCGCATCATCGTCGGGTGGGACCTGATGGAGCTGTGATGGTGGATGTCCGCCGTCTAGCATTTCTGGCATTCCCAGCAGCCTTGCTTGGCGCAAGCCGGGCACCTCATTGTCGCAAATTCGTCGTTGTCGAGCTTTTTTGCCCTTCGGGATGTGAAATGGTGCGAGACAAATTGGAAGAAGCTTCGAGTTCCAGCGCTCCCTAATGCCAAAACACAACGTTGGGCAATTACGCAGCGAGGATTGCAACGTCAAAATGACATTGGGGGCGAAGCCGTCTGCAAAGCAGGATACCGCCAGGGGTAAACACGGGTGCATTCCTCGTGTGCTCTGTCGCGCTATGATTATGCGACCGTGGGAGCAAGTTCTGGGGAGTGTTTTTGGAGGAGTTTGGCAGCCTAATTACAGTTAGGCCTCGACACGAGCACGGTCGATCATGGAGCACGGGATCCTCAAGGTAGTTCAGCAGAGCGTTGAACTCCCAGCCGCTCCCGGAGATCTGTACGCGATGTACCTGGACTCCGCGGCGCATGCAGCCTTCACCGGTGGTGGCCCGGCAGCGATCTCCCCGGTCGCTGGCACCGAGTGGAGCGCCTTTGATGGCCGCATCTGGGGACGGCTGTTGGCGCTCACGCCCTCGCGGCAGATCGTCCAGAGCTGGCGCAGCTTCGAGTGGCAGGAGGCGGAGCTCGACGCCGTGCTGGTGTTGACCTTCACGGCCGCGAGCGCGGGCGCCCGCCTGGACCTCGTCCAGGTGGGGGTCCCGGACCGACTCTACGACACACTCGTGAGCGGATGGCCCGTGCGCTACTGGCAGCCGTGGCGGGCTTACCTGGGAGGACGTGGATAGCGATCGCGCGGGTCGAGGCCTAACCCGCAAATGCAGCCGACAAGCGCCAGGTCCCGAGCTTTCGCTCTTGCGCAGAGCGCCCATGCCGCTCAGCGGAACGAAGGTTGTGCGGGCATTAAGCCGAGGGCTTGCAGCTGATTTGCATGTAGTTAGGCGCAAACAAAGGAGGCAAGCATGAACCAGTTACAAGAAGCAAAGATCGACGAGTTCAAAGCGCAGTTCCAGGGGGATGTACTTCTTTCTGGCGACGCCGGCTACGGCGAAGTGCGCCAGATCTGGAATGCCATGATCGACCGCAGGCCTGCGCTGATCGCTCGCTGCGCGTCGCCTGAAGATGTCGTCCAGGCTGTCAACTTCGCGCGCAACCACAACCTCCTCGTCTCGATCCGAGGAGGTGGGCACAACATCGCGGGCAATGCCGTCTGCGACGACGGCCTCGTGATTGACCTCTCGCTGATGAAGAGTGTTCGGGTGGACCCGAACGCCCGGCGGGCGACCGTCGAGCCCGGCTGCACCCTCGCCGACTTCGACGCGGCGGCGCAGGCGCACGGCCTCGCCACGCCACTGGGCATCAACTCGACCACGGGCGTGGCCGGCCTGACGCTCGGCGGCGGCTTCGGCTGGCTGAGCCGGAAGTACGGTATGACCGTCGACAACCTGCTCGCCGCGGATGTCCTCACCGCGGACGGCAGTCGGGTGCACGCCAGTGCAACGGAAAACGATGACCTTTTCTGGGGGCTACGCGGTGGCGGTGGGAACTTCGGTATCGTCACCCGCTTCGAGTTCCAGCTCCATCCCGTCGGGCCGGACGTGCTGAGCGGACTCATCGTCTTCCCGTTCGACCAGGCGAAGGCAGTGCTCACCCAGTTCGCCCGTTTCACCGAGACGATGCCAGATGACCTCAACGTCTGGATGGTCACCCGGAAGGCGCCCCCACTGCCCTTCCTGCCCGAGGGCGTCCACGGGAAAGAGATCGTGGCGCTTGCCATCTGCTATGCGGGCGACCCCACTCATGGCGAGAGGCTGATCGAGCCCCTGCGCGGGTTCGGCACTGCGCACGGCGAGCACATCGGCGTACAGCCGTACACCGCGTGGCAGCAGGCTTTCGATCCGCTCCTGACGAAGGGTGCGCGCAACTACTGGAAGTCGCACAACTTCTCGCGGCTCAGCGACGGCGCGATCGACACCATCATCGAATACGCCGGCAAGCTACCATCGCCGCAGTGCGAGATCTTCATCGGTACGATAGGCGGCCAGACGGCCCGCGTCGCGCCTGCGGCGATGGCCTACTCGAGCCGGGACGCTAACTACGTCCTGAACGTGCATGGTCGCTGGGAGTCGGCCGCCGAGGATGGGCGCTGCATCGCCTGGGCGCGCGAATTCTTCACCCAGTCACAGCCGTTCGCCAGCGGCGGCGCGTACATCAACTTCCTCACCCAAGACGAGACCGACCGCATCGCGTTCGCCTACGGTGCGACGTATAACCGGCTGGTGGAGCTCAAGAAGAAGTACGACCCGACCAACTTCCTCCGGATGAATCAGAACATCAAGCCGGTCTGAGAGGAGGCTGAGCAACCGGGGACATAGCTGAGAGGATGTCCAGGGACATGGTTAACACTTTCCTTTGAGGGAAGGAGCCCCGGTGATGATGTGGGCGTGTTCGTCGAAGCGGCCGAGGAGGGTCTCGTAGTAGACGATGTTCCAGAGGCCGTCCTGCCAGACACGCACAAGCTGATCGTAGCCGATGAGCGTCACGTTTCACTGTCCCGGTGTCGATCCCGAGCGGCTCGCCGAAGCGGTGCATCGCGTTCTCGGCGAGACGATGCTGTGCTCCATGGCTACTGTGGGTTCAGGCAATCAGGTGCACATCAACACGGCATTCTTTGCCTGGAGCGAGGCACTGGAGCTGTTCTTCCTCTCGGCGCCGGACGCTGTGCACTGCAGGAATCTTGAGCGGGTGCCGACGATGGCCGTCGCGGTCTTCGACGGTCATCAGCGGTGGGGGGCGCACCACCGCGGGCTCCAGTTATTCGGTGCGGGTGGCCGAGTGGAGACGCCCAAGCTAGCGGAGGCAGAACGCCTCTATGCGCGCCGCTTCGAGTCCTACAGCGAGTTCAAAGTGCGAGGCGGCGCCGCCTTCGGCGTGCTCCGCTTCTATGGGTTTTGGGCTGCATCGCTCAAGTTGCTTGATGAGGAGGCGTTCGGCGAGGCGAGGCTGGTCGCGGCTGAGATAGTGCGCAGCAGCTAGCAAGAGCGAGTCTTCACGCCAGCGTGCTACCTAGCCGCGCATGCAGCCGGCGAACGCGAGGTGTGCCGAGCTCCGCTCAGGCGCTGGCCACCGATGGCGATCAGCGGAACGAACGTTGGCTCGGGCGTTGAGTTGTTCGTTTACAGCTGATGCGCATGTCGTTAGGCGGCGCCGACCTCAGAGCGCAACGCGATAGTGCAGCGCGAACCTTCTTCACAGCCGTTAGAGCGAGGAGAAACGCGTTTGGGCCGCGCAAGCTAACGAATCGTAGGGACCGACGTTGCGACACGCCTCGAGGAGGCCCCGGAGAGGGTTCAAATGAGAGCCTACCACAAGAAGAACTTTCCGCTGTCCAAGATCCGGCGCTTCATCGAACCAGGGGCCGATCGTAATGGTGAGCTCCGCACATAAGGGCGAGCGAGACATCATGACGCTTGGCTGGCACATGATGTTGGGCTTTCATCAACGTCCCACGCGAACTTCGAGTGCAAGTTGGTGGACGCCAGCCTCATCAACCAGTGATCCCAGAAAGTGGCCAGCTATGCGCTTGGCCACTCCCAGGTGTCTTGACCCCAATCCGGCAGCGTCGCAGATTGGCGAAGCTGAGTCCCGCGTTTGAAAAGAGCAAACCCGGCAAAAGCCGGGGTCGCAAAGCCACGGGTCCTCGCCCCTCCCCGCGACGCCCCCGATCGAGACGCCACGAGGGACTTGCAAGATCGCCGAGCTGCCGAATGGATGGCTCGGCGATTGCGTCTCACCCTGTCTTCCCAAACTCCGGAGGAGGCTATGTCGCGCCCGATTCGCGTCGATCCTGGGTCTCTTGGCTTTGGGCGTGGCCGCCTGTGAAAACCAACCCACCCGTCCTGAGGCCAAAGACCACGCACCGGCTTTCGCCGCCGTAAACCTCGAGCGGGAAACCCACTTCCGCTGCTACATCGTCAGCCAGCAGACGCCCGAGCCGGCCAACACCGTCACGCTCGAAGACCAGTTCATCCCAGAAGCGACCCTCACCGTTGACGAGCCGCTTCAGTTCTGCGCCCCGACGTCGAAGAACGGGCTCGAGATCGAGCAGCCGGAAGAGCACCTGACGATGTATGCCGCGGCGCAGGAGCTTACCCCGCATTTGACGGTTTCCACCACGGACCAGTTCGGCCCGCGGACGCTCGAGGTTGTTGGCGCTCGGGTGCTCCTGGTCCCCACGCAGAAGCTGGTCGGGGATCTCGGGTTCCCAAATCGGCTCAACCATTACTGGTGCTACGAGGCCAACGGGGCGCCGGTGGGACTGGACGTCACGCTGGAGGACCAGTTCGGTTCGGATCGGGTGCGGGTGCAGCAACCGCAGCTATTCTGCAACCCTGTTGAGAAGACCTTTGCTGGCGAGACCGAGCGGATCAGGGAGCGTGAGGTGCACCTCACCTGCTACGATCTCAAGGGTCCGCAGCGGACGGAGGCGATCCAATTCGGCGTCAGCAACCAGTTCGAGAACGATCTCTTCACCATCACAGCCTACGAACTGCTCTGCGTGCCGTCCGAAAAGGTCGGGTTCCAGCCCGTATAGGCGTCGGTATTGCCCATGCCGCTCGGCACTCCGGCGCGCGGAGCGGCCATCGATCACCGGGTCAGTTGGCCTGCTGTAGCGTTCATCCAGCCCACGAGCGCCCGCCTCCGATGAGCGGCTGACCTCTGGCCCGCAGCCTTCAGGTGACGGGCTTCCGCTGGCTGCGGCGCGCCAGGGCGAGCAGCTCATGCCCATCCCGACGGCGGCTCGTGAGGCTTATGCTGCCAGCTTTGCCATGGGCTTGCCGATTATCAGGCCGCTCGCGCTAGTTCGCATGGTTCACGGCACGCTCGTCCGGACGCACCGTGAGCGGTCAAGGACATAGGTAACAAAACAGTCCAAGGACAGGTAACACTTCGGTGGGGGGCATTAGGAAGGAGCTCTTCTCGCCCAGCTCAGACCGCGATCTGCCCCACAGAGAGGTATTGCCATGGATGCTGCCCCCTCCCGGTACCGCACGGCAATAGGAGCCACGAGCCTGATCGAGGGCCCGGCGCTGATGAGCGTCGGGGACCTTTTCCATCCTGAAGAGAACTGGGGAGCGGCTGCTCCGGTCGCGATCGTGGCAGAGTCCGGCTCGCGGTGGTATGTAGCTCATCTCCTCTTATTCGTCGGGATGTGGATCGCAGACCTGCGGCGGGCTATGCTACGCGCCTTCTCTTGCTCGCTTCGGTAGGCGCGTTTTCGGCGGTCTTGGTATTCGAGATGTTGCTCGGGCGCTTCATCTCCAAGGGCGCCGACCAGTCGGCCGCAGTCGTCCTCCTCGAAAGCTTCCAGTCGACCGAGCTCTTCATGGCGCTTCTGCCGGGCCTGCTCACGTTCTTCATCGGCACTGCGCTATCCGTGATGTCGCTCGCGTCCGCGGCAGGTCCATTTCATTGGCCGGCACTTGGTCTCGCGGTCGGCGCAAGCCTGATCCTGGGCGAGATAATCCTGGCTGAAGTCCTCCTTAGCCAGATCAGGAACATTCTCAGCTTTGTTGCCGGTATTGTGTTTGCGCGGTTGCTGCTCCGGGGCCAAGAGGGGCGCCGGTTTAACCCCTGACGAGAGCCCTTCTCCCCGACGCACCCATCTTCCTGCCAGTCCCGAGTCATCGGGGCGGCGCGGCGCTCCGCCCGGGCGGCACCCTCCGGCGGGGCTGCTGAGGAAGCGTAGGTTTGTGTGGGCGCCGGCTTGGGCCTGTGGCTGATTTGCATGTCGTTGGGCGTCAGCCTACCCTACGGTGAAAAGTCGAGCTGATGTGATCCCTGACCTGCGGGATACGATCCTGAATACCTGGCGGACCAACAATCGGGTGACGGTCTTTCTGATCGAACACCTGCCCCCGAAGCTATGGGCCGCGGGCGTTCCAGGGGCCCCTCGTCGTACGATCCGGATGATCGCAGGCCACCTGCACAATGCCCGGTGCATGTGGATCAAGACCTTGGGCCAGACGCAGGGGATCCCCGTACCCCGCAGCGTCGACCGACGGCGCGTCGGGCGTCGGGAGCTGGTGCCGGCCCTGCAACGGAGCAGTCGAGGCATCCTCCACTTGCTCAGGCTCGGCTTTGAGCAGGGCGGCAGCATCGCGCCGCCTTCGACCTACATCTGGCGAAATCTTCCGCTCGATGTGGGGCACGTTCTGGGGTATTTCGTGGCCCACGAGGCGCATCACCGCGGCCAGATTGTGGTGGTGGCCCGGGCGTTAGGTTATCGACTCCCGGTGGCGATCACGGGTGGCCTTTGGCAGTGGACCAAGCGTGCGGCGGAGGCGAAGCCCGAGCAGCGCTGACGCCTAACCCGAGCCTGCAGCCGAGATGCCGGATGAGCGCGGAACTTCGTTGGGCGCCACTCTCCGACGGAGCCGCCGGGGAAGCATAGGTTACGGGCATGCAGGGATGGAGCTCTGACCCACTGACGTTCGGCCGCCAGTACCTGGGGCCCCTGCTCGAGCTGCTCCTGGGCTGGGTACTGCTCGTCTACGGAGTCCTGAGGCTGGTGGGACGAGTGCAGAGCGGGCGACCGGGCCGCTACCTCGGCGGCTCTCTCGCGTTGGCCGCCGGGGGCCTCCTCTTGGGGCACGCCTGTAGCCGGCTGTGACCCGCCCGCTCACCAAAGCTCTGCTGAAACACCGCGTTCCAGTCCCTTCACTGCCGGAGCACGCGCGAACTCTGTTTACCCCCGACGAATATGAGCGAATCCGCCGAGCCCTCGTGGCACGGCTGCGGGAGATCCGCGAGGCGCATCGCCGGGCGGTTGAAAGCGCCGAAGACGCCGGGTGGGCCGAGTGGTATGCGCGCGAGCTGCTAGCGGACCTGACTGCCGTGCTGCCAGGACCCTGGACGGTCGAGGCGGTGGCGGCCGAGCTCCGGAGCGCGGAAACAGAGCGGCAGGCCCAGCAGCCACACATGGATCCGGCCACGTACTGGGCGGAGTGGATTGCGGTCCGCGCTGAGCGTGGTGAGGTGCCCTGAGGACGCATGGAACTGCGCATTCTCTCTCGTGAAGCGGCGGAGCGGTACGAGCCCCAGGGTGTCGAGGTCTGCATCTCGATCACCGACCCCACTGCACCGCCGGCAGAGCTGTCGCCAGGCTTTGCTGCGGTCTTGCGGCTCGCCTTCAGCGACATCGTCGCAAAGGAAATCCCCGAGGACGTCCTCTTTGCGCCCGACCACGCGGCCGCGGTAGTTGGGTTCGTGGAGCAGTGGCGGCATGCGGATCGGCTTGTCGTGCACTGCCATGTGGGAGTGAGCCGCTCGCCCGGTGTGGCGCTCGGACTCTGCGATCGATTTGGTTGGCCAGCAGCAGCGCTCGAGGAGAGCTACCCGTCCTGGAATCGGTGGGTGCGGGAGGTGCTGGTTAGCCATCCAGGTTCTACAGGAGTCCCCGACTCCGCAGGCAGGTCGGGCCATTCCACGGCGCCTCGCGGGCGTGAGGCCTAACCCGCGCAGCAGGGCAGTCCTTTGGGATTGGATGGATGTAATGGGGGAGGTGGAAGACGAAGAAGAGAAGCTCGCTCGCCCCGAGCACGGCCGCCTCTGGATCCACCGAGCCTCCTAACCGCGTGACCTTCACCGAGCCTTTGGTGCCGCGGCATCCCTGGGTTGCTGCCCTGCTTCTCGGAACCGTGGCGACTCCAGCAGGCATTGTCCTCGCCTGGCTTGCACCACGACCCCTCGATGCGGTCGTCGCATTGCCTCTCGTCCTGATGGATATCTGGGTCCAGTCGGGCCCGAGGATCATCACAGCTGAGGAGCCGAGCGACCAAGCCACTTTCGTGCGGCTCCTGGCGCTAATACTCGGGATCGTGCTTACGTGGCTGCTCTACGTTGTGGTCGCCCGGTTGCTTATTTGGCGGCTAGCAGCCACAGGCGACGAATAGTGACCGGCCAGGCTAAGCGGGTTGGGAGGTCGGTAAGGCACGCGGGGTGCATGCGCCACGCTGCCGGCCTCATTATCACGATGCGATTGTTCGGATTCGGCTCGGCTTACGCGCAGAGTCCAGCATGTAGTCCGGCCGCTGTTACAGCCGATCCCAATCCTGCTGACAGTGCCTACCCGCCATTGATGCGGGCGGTCCAGATTCCCAGCGGCGGGGTCCGTCTAAACGGGGTTCTCTATCTCGCACAAGGGCGTGGCAGACACCCGACGGTGGTGTTTCTCCACGGCTTCCCTGGAGACGAAAAGAACCTGGACCTGGCTCAGGCAGTGCGACGCGCGGGCTTCAACGCGCTGGTGTTCTATTACCGTGGGGCTTGGGGCAGTCCCGGCACGTACTCGTACTCCCACGTCCTCGAAGATGTCAGCGCCGTCCTTGCCTGGCTCCGTGAGCCCACAACCGCCGATTCGATGCGCGTGGATTCGGGGCGCCTCATTCTGGTAGGCCACAGCCTCGGCGGCTTCGCAGCGCTTTACACGGCGGCTACCAACGATCAGGTAGCGGCGGTTGCCGCGGTGGCCCCGGTAGATCTGGGACGTCGCGGGATGGCGATGAGGGACTCTATCGCGTTCCAGAAGGGAGTGTTGAGCCGCGGGGCTCAGCTGGGTGCGTTGCGCGGGACGTCCGCGGAGGAACTGAGCCGGGAGACGGTGACTCACGCTGACCAGTGGAGTCTGCAGCGGTATGCCGACGTGCTCGCCAAGAAGAGGATCTTGCTTCTAGCGGCCACTCGCGATGACGCGGTGGCACTTTCAGACGTCTACCAACCGCTGAGCGCAAGGCTTCGCGCGGCGGGCGCCCGAAAGCTGACGACGCTGACACTGCCGTCGGACCACGTGTTTTCGAGCGTACGCATTGGTTTGGCTCAGACCCTTACCAGATGGTTGTGTGGGAGCCTGTGACGTCCGCAGATGCGACGACCGCCGGCGACAGCGCCGTTGCGGCCCACTCCTCCCGAGCTAGCTTTTCCGGAGTGACCCCTCACCAATCCCCAGCGCCAACCCCGCCCATCGGGCCTGGCACCGTGCTCGGCCGATACCGTCTCGTCGAGTGGATCGGCGAGGGCGGCATGGGTGAGGTCTGGAAGGCGCACGACGCCAACCTGGACCGGATCGTCGCCATCAAGATGCTCCGCCGCGGGGTCCTGGGCGACGCCAAGGCGCGGGGACGCTTTCGCCACGAGGCGCGGGTGCTTTCCCGGCTCTCCCACCCCGGTGTTGCCACCGTCTTCGACTTCCATGCCGAGGACGAATACGACTTTCTGGTCATGGAGTACGTTGCAGGCGGCACCCTCGAGTCGCGGCTCGCGGCCGGTGGCCTGCCGCTGGATACCATCCTCCAACTGGGCGCGGCCATCGCTGACGCCCTCGAGAATGCCCACCGGCAGGGGATCCTCCATCGCGACCTGAAGCCGGGAAACGTCATGCTGACCGCCGACGGGCAGCCCAAGATCCTCGACTTCGGTCTCGCTGTGCTCCTGTCGGGCGGGAAGGCGACCGGGCGGATGACTGACTCGGGCACCATCGTCGGCTCGCTGCCGTACATGGCGCCGGAGCAGCTCTTCGGCGAGGCGGACGATCCCCGCACTGATGTGTACGCTCTCGGGGTCGTGCTGTTCGAGATGGTCACGGGCCAGCGTCCCTTCGTCAAGGAACGGCCCGAGGCCCTGATGTTCGCGATCATCAACAACGCGGCTCCGACCGTGAGGTCGATTCGACCAGAGGCCCCGGCCGAGCTCGACCGGCTGCTGGGCGAATGCCTGGACAAGGATCCGGCACATCGACCGGCGTCTGCAGCAGTGGTCGGGGACGCACTGCGACGACTGCGCGACGGCCGATCTGCTCCGACGGCCATGCTCGCGGCCACGGACACGATTCGGGCGATCGCGGTGCTCCCTTTCCGTAACGTCTCCCAAGATCCGGCGCAGGAATACTTCGCCGATGGGATGACCGAAGCAATCATCTCCGATCTGGCCCACATCCGGGCACTCCGGGTGATCTCGCGCACCTCGGCCATGAAGTACAAGGGCACCGATCTCTCGCTCCCCGAGATCGCCCGGGAGCTGAATGTCGACGCTGTACTCGAGGGCTCGGTGCTACTGCTGGGCAATCGGGTGCGCCTGAGCGTGCAGCTGATCTCGGCTCGGAACGATGAGACCCTCTGGGCCGCTCGCTACGACCGAGAGCTGGAGGACGTGCTTGGCCTGCAAAGCGAGCTCGCCGAGACTGTGGCGCACGAGATCGCAATCAAGCTGACGCCAACGGAGGCGACCCAGCTGGCCAAGCGCCCCGCGGTAAACCCCGAGGCGCATCTCGAATACCTTCGCAGCCGGCACTCCTATTTCGCCGCGTCGCCCCAGGCGGTCGAGGTCGGTCTTCGCCACGCGCGACGTGCCCTGGAGCTCGACCCGAATCTGGCGCCAGCCTGGTCCGCCCTGGCGGACTGTCACGCGTTCCGTGCGCTGCGCGGGATGGCGCCGCCAGCCGAGGCCTTCGCCGAAGGCACCGCGGCGGCGATGAAGGCGCTCGAATTGGATCCCTCACTGGCCGACGCGCACGTCGCGCTCGGCGTGATCCGGTCGCATTCCGGCGACCTCGCCGGTGGACTCCGGGCCCTGAGGAAAGCGATCGAGCTCAATCCCGGCTTGGCCGCCGCCCACGATCGGCTGGGCCGAGTGCTCTACGCTTACGGGCGACATGCGGAGGCCATTGCCGCGATGAACAAGGCAGTGAGCCTGGATCCCCTGTCGATGTTCATCCGCACCGGGGCAGGGGACGCTCACTATTTTGCGCGCGAGTATGAGAAATCGGTCGTCCACTACCGCATGGCGCTCGAGCTCGACCCCCGCTTCGACGGCGCCCACACCGACCTCGCGCGCTCGCTCGAGGCGCTTGGCCGGTTTGACGAAGCGCGAGCCGAATACGAGGAGGGCCGGCGTCTCTCCGGTGGCGTCGCCGGTCCGTCGTTCGGGCTGGCCCACCTCGAGGCCGCCTCGGGCAACACGGCGGAGGCCCGGCGGATCCTCGCCGAACTGACTGAGTCACGCTCCCGTCGCGTCGTCTCCGCGTGGGGCATCGCGGCCTTGCATGCCAGCCTGGGCGACGTAGACGAGGCCTTTCGGTGGCTCGAGATCGCCATCGAAGAGCGCGCGGCCGGAATGATTCTTCTCCGGGTACACCCCCGACTCGATCCGATCCGGAGCGATCCGCGCTACGCCGCGCTCGTCCGGCGGGTCGGGCTGGAGAGCTCCGCCGAGCACTTGTGAGGTTGCTATGACACCTTCCTCCTCAAGGAACCAGGCCAACCCCGCTGCGGCACAGGTGCGCGCCTACCTCTCGGCTTTACCGCCCGTAGCACGGAAGCACCTCAAGAAGCTCCGTGAGGCCATTCGCTCTGCGGCGCCCGGCGCGGTCGATGGGTTCAGCTACGGAATTCCAGCCTTCCGGCTCGATGGGCGCCCGCTCGTGTGGTACGCCGGCTTCAAGAATCACAGCAGCCTGTACCCGATAACTGCCCGAATTCAGGGCACTTATGCAGCCGACCTCAAGGGTTACGAGACCTCAAAGGGAACCGTCCGATTTCCCCACAGCCAGCTTCCTCCGGCAGCGCTCGTGAAGCGGCTCGTCAGAGCACGTATCGCCGAGTTGAAGAAGGAGGGGAAGACGTGAGCAGGCCGCCTGCATGGTGGATTGTGCCGACGCTTGCCGCCGGCCCATGGTCGTGATGGCGTCCGGAGATGATCCCAAAGGGATCGAAGAACACTAGAGGCCGAATCGATGTCGCTGAAGGGAAAGGTCGCGCTGGTCGCCGGGGCGACGCGGGGCGCGGGGCGAGGCATCGCGATTGAGCTAGGAGCGGCGGGCGCGGCTGTCTATGCGACGGGGCGGACTACACGCGGCCACCAATCCGAATACGGCCGCCCGGAAACCATCGAAGAAACCGCCGAGCTCGTCTCGGAGGCGGGTGGCGTGGGCATCCCTGTTCGGGTGGACCATCTGGTTGACGAGGAGGTTGCCGGCCTGGTCGATCGTATTCGCACCGAACAGGGTCGCCTGGACATCCTGGTCAACGACCTGTGGGGAGGAGAGAATCTCAAGGAATGGGAACACGCCGGTCTGGAAGCACGATCTCCAGAACGGACTGCGCATGCTCAGTCTCGGCGTTCACACCCACCTGATCACCGCCCACTTCGCCCTGCCGCTGTTGATCGAGCGTCCGGGCGGCCTCCTCATCGAGGTGACCGACGGCACTGCCGAGTACAATGCCGAGCACTACCGAATCAACCCGTTCTATGATCTTGCCAAGGTGTCGGTCACTCGCATGGCGTGGGCCCATGCCAAGGACCTGGCACCCCATGGTGCAACCGGGGTCTCCCTGACGCCGGGGTGGTTGCGCTCGGAGATGATGCTGGACGCATTGGGCGTGACCGAGGAGAACTGGCGTGATGCGACGAAGAGAGTGCCGCATTTCGTGATCTCCGAGACGCCCCGCTTCGTCGGACGCGCCGTCGTCGCGCTCGCGGCCGATCCGGATAGGTCGCGATGGAACGGCCAATCGCTGTCGAGCGGTGATCTGGCAAAGGTCTACGGCTTTACCGATCTCGATGGCTCTCGCCCGGATGCCTGGCGCTATGTCCGGGAAGTACAGGAAACGGGAAAGCCGGCGGATGCGAGGGGCTATCGCTAGCGGCGCGAGCACCTTGGCGTAGTTAACTCAAGGATGAATGATTGGGCTGGGTGGAGCCGAGAAGCCGTGGCCGAGATGAACGCGCGCAACCAGTCCTGGGTCTCGCGCTTCCACTTGGAGCGCGCTTCGTTTCGTTGGGACCTCACCAAGGCGGAGCTGTGCTTCGAGCGAGCCACCGACCAGGTCGTCGCCGACCTTTGCGTGGTGGGAACGGCTTCCGCGGTGGCGGGCACGTTTCTCTGGGCCTGGGCGAATGACGCCATCCCCGCCGGCGCGAAGCGTCGAATCGATGCCGTCCGCAGCTTCCGCGTGACTCACGGTCTCCCGCGGCTCACCACGCCTGAATGGGGTGATAGCAGAGGGTGGCGAGAGCGCTCTGAAGCTGATCAACCAGAACGCTGTGGAGCGGCTGATCAAGCCCTGACCCGAGGACCGCCATCGCGATGAGCGTCCAGGCAGTGTTCGGACTCAGCATTCTCATGAGCTTCGTGGCCTTCGGGCTGGTCACTAGGTTCTTCATCTGGCCCCGGCTCCGGGTCCGAGCGCGTCCGGATGCGCTCCTCCCGTTGGTGGTACCCCATACATTTCGCTTTATCGGACTGAGTTTCCTGGTGCCCGGAGTGGTGTCTCCGGCGCTGCCGTCCGCCTTTGCTGTTCCCGCCGCATACGGCGATCTGGTCGCGGCCTTACTCGCACTTACGGCTTCCCTGGCACTCTCCAAGAAGAGGGCCTGGGCCATCCCGGTGGTGTGGTTGTTCAATGTGTGGGGCGCTTCAGATTTGCTGTTTGCGTTTTACCAGGGGGCATTCACGGCCCAGCTTGATCCCCGGACGCTCGGCGCGGCGTTCTACATCCCGACGGTTGTTGTGCCGCCGGCCCTGGTCACGCACGGTCTCATCTTCTGGTTGCTCGTTCGAGCCCAGCCGTAAGGTGAGGTCGCGTTAGAGGAGATGCATGGCACGGTGGCTCCTGGTGATCATCGGCCCGCTTCCAGCAACGGTGCTTCTGCTCCCGCTGCTCTTCGCCGGCGGACTCGGCGCTGCCATCGCGTTTGCGACTGGGCTCCTCCAGCCGAACCGCTCGCCGGCCGAGCGCTGGGCCATGGTGAGCGCGAGTGGCATGATCCTGGGCTGGGTGGCGGCCGCTGGAGTAGGGGTGTTAGCCCTCTGGCTGGTGACACTCGCCGAAGAAGCTGCGCTGAGAAAGTCTCCTGCGCGCTGGTTGCTGGCCGCCGGCCTCCTCATTGGCTTGGTCGCGGCGTGCCGCTGGCTCTGGATCATGGGGATTGGTGGGGACAGCTACGGCCCGCAGACGTGGGCCGTGTGGCTGGGGCTGCTGGTTGGGCCCATCGTGCTGGGGGGCTACTACTTCATTCAACTCCTGCGGGAGTAGCGGAGGCACAGTGCAGCAGAAGGGAAGACGATATGGTCGCCACGACAGGACTCCCCCGTGAGGCTGCCCGGTTGCGCAAACTCGCCCTCACCTATCCTGAGACCTATGAGGAGATGCCCTGGGGTCACCACGCCATCAAGGTGAAAGGGAAGGCCTTCGTATTCCTGGCGGCTGACGGCGAGACGTTTTCTCTGTCTACCAAGCTGCCGTCGTCTGCCGGCGTCGCGCTGAAACTGCCCTTCGCGTCGCCCACAGAGTACGGCTTGGGACGCAGCGGGTGGGTGACGGGACGCTTTGCTCGCGGAGGCCCTCTGCCTTTCGAGGTGCTCAAGCTGTGGATCGACGAAAGCTATCGCGCGCTTGCGCCGAAACGCCTGATCGCACAGCTCGAGGCCGGAGGGCCGCCGCCGCACGCTCGGCGCGGCTCGGAGAGGCCGAAGAAGCGGCCAAGTCGCCGCTGATCACAACCGCCGATGGCAACCGGAATCGAACTGGAGCAACCCTCTCTTGGAGAAGAAGCGGATGTACCGCGTCCGTCAGCAGGACTTGCCGTTCGAGGGCAGCTCTCACCAGTTCGTCGGAGCCGAGCACGGCGACGTCAACGTCTCCACATTCCTGCTCAGCGCCCTGCCCGGGCGCGGCCCCGGACCGCATCGGCATCTGTACGATGAAGTGCAATTCATCCGGGAAGGTCGGGGGCTATACGTCGTAAACGGTGAGGAATTCGAAGCCTGCGCGGGAGACATTCTGGTCATCAAGGCCGGTGAGATCCATAGCTTTCGCTGCATCGGCGACGCACCAATAGTCCAAGTGGCTGTGCATCTCAGTCCGCGCTTTATTCAGGAGAACTTGAGCCCGCCGGATTCGACGTGAACCCCGCCGGGGCTGCCATTCTGCTGCTACTCTGTCTGACCGGTCCACTGCCGGTTCAACTGAGCCTTCCGGCAGCCATCAGGAAAGAACTGACGGCTGACTTCCCCGGATGGAGGTTCGCCACGCTGAGCGCTGAGCACGGCATATCCCTGCCAAGTGGTGCCAGTCCCGGCTGGATCAGGGCCGACTTTGATGGCGATGGCTTGATGGACTACGCCGTGCAGATCGTCGAGGCGCAAACTCAGGATTCGACTCAACGCGTATTCGCCTTTCTGCGTCGCGGGCCACACTACCGTCGCATTCTCCTCCAAGCGTTCCCGCCTTCAGGCATCGCGTACTTGCTGCGAGCACCTCGAGGCCAGGAACGACCCGATTTCGACGCCGATCCCAACGGCGCCAGCCGGGTTCGCTTGAAGCACGACGGACTGGACCTGATCTTTGGGGAGTCTGGGGCTCTGACCTGTGTTTATGGGAGTGCCGGCTTCCGTTGCATCATCTCCGGCGACTAGATCGCATCGTGATGCCGTTGGTGTTCCGGATTCTACGTCACCTCGTCGCCATTGCCCTGCTGCCGTTCACCGTGGCGGTGCTGATCCCGCTGTGGCTGGCGCGGCGCAACGGGACGCCGCTGGTTGTGGGTTCCAGCCTGGGTGAGCTCGCGCTGCAGGCCGCCGGGCTCGCGCTGCTGAGCCTCGGACTCTTGTTATTCGGGTCCAGTCTTCGGCGCTTCGTCACCGAGGGCCAGGGCACGTTGGCTCCGTGGGATCCACCGCGACGACTTGTCGTCCAGGGGCCATACCGCTATGTCCGCAATCCGATGATCTCGGGGGTCGTGCTGGTGTTGTTCGGCGAGGCTCTGGTGCTCCTGTCGCGACCTCATCTCCAGTGGGCCTTGATCTTTCTCGGGATCAACGCGGTCTACATTCCGCTGTTTGAGGAGCCGTTGCTCGCCCAGCGGTTCGGGGACAGCTACCGGAATTATTGCCGGCACGTTCCTCGACTCCTGCCGCGCTGGCGGCCGTGGAACCAGGGGGACGGCGGCGGTCCCGCGCCCTCGACGAGCAAGCGCCTGAGCTCGAAATGACTTGCCGAAGCTTGGCGGTGTCATGGCGCTGCGGCAGCGGGGGAGGTCCGTCCAGTGCGCGAAGGGAGCTTCGTCCGCGACGCGAGCACCGCACAGCTGCGCAGCGCGAGCGCGCGCAGGTACTGCCCGACTCACCGCCGAGCAGCGATGAGAGCGTCCGTCTTTGGAGGTGTACGAGCACCGATCGCATCGACTCGCCTAGCGGTGCCATGGCGCTGAGGCAGCGGAGAAGGTCCCTCCGGGCGCTGCACTCCGCGCTGCTTTCGCCTGGCAGCATCGGTGCGCAAAAGCGCGGACTGAATGCGCCCTCCGGGACCTCCCCAACTGCCTCGCGCCGCGACCGTCCGAGCGAGCGCATCATGGCTGCGGGCGAGCGCTGTCCCCTGTGCGAGCCGATAAGAGCATCCGTCTTTGGAGGGCACTGTGTACGAGCACCGATCGCACCGACTCGCCTCTCACCGTCACTTCGCGCTTCGGCTCGTTCGGCATCTGGCAATATCCACCGCTATCATCGGCGTGTCCTTGATCGGTGGCATCCTCGGCTATGAGCACTTTGAACGGATGGGATTGCGGGCAGCTTTTCTCAATGCGGCGATGCTGCTGGGGGGCATGGGTCCGATCAAGACCGATCTCAGCCCGGGCGGGCAGGTCTTCGCTGGATTCTATGCCTTGTACTCCGGGCTGGTGTTCGTGGTGACCGCGGGCGTGCTGCTGGCGCCAGTCGTCCATCGCTTGCTCCACAGCGTGCACTGCGATCTGGACGACAGGCCCGGCGGACGTCGAGCAGGGTAATAGCCTCGGCAAGGAGAGCCCCTTTGCCCAAGCAAGGACCTGGCCGGTGGTCGGCGGCTGCGCGCTGGGCGGCTGCCCTGGTAGGGGGCGCCGTGCTCGCCCTCATCCTCTACGCCAGCATCTTCGTCGTCTCCTACGGCGATCTGTTCCGATCGCGCGACCCGCACGTAGCGTCGGATGTCGCCCGGCTCGCACCCGCCCGGGTCGCCGCGGTTGACGATATTCGGAGTGTCGGACAACTCCAGGGTATCCTGCGGGACGCGAAGCGACGGGGGCTCAAGGTCTCGATCGCCGGGAGCCGGCACAGTCAGGGCGGTCAGACCTACGCCGCCGGCGGTGTGGTGCTCAACATGCGCGGGTTCAATCGGGTCCTGGCCATCGACCCTGCAGCGAAAACCGTCACCGTAGAAAGCGGGGCGACCTGGGACGAAGTGCAGCGGGCCATCGCGCCCCGGAGATTGGCGCTCAAGGTCATGCAATCCTCCAACATTTTCACCGTCGGCGGTACCCTCAGCGCCAACGCCCACGGCCGGGACCTCGATTTGATGCAGGTGGTCGACGTCGTCGCGCGCTTTCGGCTGCTCCTGGCGGATGGTAGCATCGTCGAGGTGAGCCGGGAGCAGAACCCGGAGCTCTTCTCGCTCGTTATCGGCGGCTACGGCATGTACGGCGTGATCCTCGATGTCACCCTTCGGGTGACCGCGGACGAGCTGTACCAGCAACAGGCGGTCTCCCTGGATTACACCGCGTTCCCCAAGTACTTCACCGAGCGGATCAAGCCGGATCACAGCATCGCGCTGATGCTGGTGCGCCCATCGATCGATCCGGACCCTCGCTCCTTCTTACGGGAGCTGGTGGTGGTGACTTGGCGCCGCGCGGGACCTGGCAGCACCGCGACGGACTCCTCCGCGATGTTTCAGCTCACTGAGGAAGCTCACGTCTGGCGTGACCGGTTCTTCCTCGGCCTCTCCCGCCGCTTCGACTGGGCCAAGGCGCTCCGCTGGAGCTTGCAGAAGCGGGTCGAGCTGGGCGCCGGCGAGTCGCGGCTGGTCTCCCGCAACAATGCCATGCGGCCGCCCCTCGCCCCGCTCGAGCTGCTCCAGTATCGCTCCAGCCACGATACCGACATCATCCAGGAGTACTACGTCCCGGTCGAGAATTTCGTCCCCTTCATGGACCGTTTCCGCGAGATCCTGGTGCGGGGCAGAATGAATGTTCTGAGCTCGACGGTGCGCTACGTCGCTCCCAACGGCACTCCAGTGCTCGCGTATGCCCCCCATCGCGAGGCGTTCGCCATCATCCAGATGAGCAATGTTGGACTCTCGGCCGAGGCACAGGCCCATGCCCAGGCCGTGACCCGCCAACTGGTCGAGGCGGCAATCCAGAATGGCGGGACCTACTATCTCACGTACCAGCTGTATCCGTCCCCGGAACAGCTGCATCGGGCTTATCCCAACGCCCAGCGCGCCTTCGAGCGGAAGCGGTTCTACGACCCCGAGGAGAGGTTCACCAGCCAGTTCTACGAGGCCTATGGGCACACCCAGCCGCGCTGAGGCCAAGTCGCGCCGCAAGCGATGGCCTGCCGTACTGGCGGGGACTGGCGGCCTGCTGCTGCTGGCGGGCATTTACCTGTTCGGCTATGAGCCCCCGTACCGGAGCACTCTGGTCACTCGGCCAGCACACACGCTGGTGTTCGCCCATCGCGGATTCGGCGATCTCGGTCCGGACAACAGCCTCTACGCCGTCGAGCAGGCTCTCGCGGCTGGAATGGACGGCGTCGATGTCGACGGCCAGCTCACCCGTGACAGCGAGCTGGTCATCTTCCATGACCTGAGCGTCGATCGGCTCACCTCTGGTGTGGGCCGGGTGCGAGACAAGACCCGAGCAGAGATGCTCGCGCTCGACCTCGGCCCCAAATACGATCCCTCGATCCGTGGCGCCCAGGTCCGAACCTTTGAGGACTTCGTCCGCACCATGAAGGGACGCGGGATCCTCATGGTCGAGCTCAAGGTGCCCGGTCCCAAGCCCACCGGCATCGAGCAGCGCGCAGTGGAGATCATCCGCAAGTACGACGCGCATCGTGATGTCGTGCTCAGCTCGTTCAATCCCCTGGTGTTGTATCGGGTAAAGCGGCTCGATGCCCAGGTCCGGACCGCCTTCATCTTCATGGACACCAATTGGAACCCGGAGCTGCTCGCCGAGATCAAACCCGGCGACCGGGTCGATCTGCCCTGGCCGCTGCGGCAGGAGTTCATCCGCCGGGCCGTGCGCAAGCTGGTGCGACCGGATCTGCTCAGCATCAACCATGCGGTGGACCATGCGGTCATCGATCGTCTACTCGCCAAGGGATGGCCGGCGTTCATCTGGACGCCGGACACGGAGCAGGATCTTCGCTCCGCGTTGGCGAAGCGGCCGTACGGCGTCATCTCCAATCAGCCGCTCCGCGCCAAGCAGCTGCGTGACCAGCAGCGATGAGCATGGCCCTCATGGAGCTCCCGATCCATGAGCCGGACGTCGCCATCACCGATCTCGCGCTGGCGTTCCTGGGCGGCTACTTCGGCTGGCGCTTGAGCATGACCCTCCGCAAGGGCGGGGAGGGGCCTGGAGAGTCTTTGCAGAAGGCAGGACTCGTCATCATGGTCGGACTCGCCAGTGCGGCCCTCTTTGGCGCAATCTTTCACGCTTTTTTTCCGGGCAAGACCGCGAGCCCACCAGGCCGCATCGCGTGGGTGCCAGTCGTGCTTTCGATAGTGGCCGTCGCGGCGACATTGCTGTGGCTGGCTCTCTCGCTGCTTGTGCCCCGACTTTCCCCCGGCGTTACCCGCGGCCTGCTTTTGGTCTATTGCGTCGTCTTCGCGGCGGTCGCCTTGCTGGTGGACGACTCCTTCGCCGGAATCATTCGGTTCTACGGTCCTGCCTTGATCCTCATGCTCATCGCTGCCGTCATTGAGGCGGCTCGTACCCGCAGTGTGGGCTGGGCGCTCATCGCTGGAGGGTTTGCCATCTCCATCGTCGCGGCCCTGCTTCAGCAAGCCGGGGTATCGATTCACCCGCGTTACTTCAATCACAATGCGGTCTACCATGTCGTGCAGGGCTTCGCGCTGGTATTGCTTTACTATGGGTTTCTGCGGGCGGATGGATGGCGGAACGCGCTCGAACGGAAACCCGGCGGATAGACTAGCATGTCTCGCGTCTCGGCCGCCGCACCTCTAGGCTCAATCGAACGGTTATCTCCGGCACCACGCCAACCGATGACGGACCCGGCACTGCGCCAGCAGATCCAGGCGGCGACGAGCTATCAGGACCAGCTCGTGCCGGCGCTGATGGAGGAATGGGCACCGCGGGTGGCCGAGGCCGCCGGCGTTCGCGCCGGTGACCGAGTGCTCGATGTCGCCTGCGGCACCGGGGCGCTCACTCGTGAGGCGGTCAGGCGGGCGGGCCCCAACGGAGCCGTCACCGGACTGGATCTCAATCCGGGCATGCTCGCAGTCGCCGCTCGACTGAGCCCCACCGTCCGGTGGCAGGAGGGCAGTGCTCAAGCGCTGCCATTTCCGGATCGTACCTTCGAGGCGGTGATCAGTCAGTTCGGCCTGATGTTCTTTCCAGAGCCGGCGGGCGCGCTCCGAGAGATGATGCGTGTCCTGGTGTCCGGCGGGCGGCTCGCTGTCGCGGTCTGGGCTTCACTGACCGACACGTCGGCCTATGCGGCGGAAGTGGCACTGGTTGAGCGTCTTGCCGGAACGGCAGCGGGCGATGCCTTGCGGGCACCCTTCGTATTAGGGGAGCCGGGCCGACTAGCCGAGGTGTGCGCGGCGGCAGGAATTCCAGGAGCGAAGGTGGGCCTGCAAGAGGGACGCGGGCGCTTCCCCAACATCCGGACCATGGTCGAAGTGGATCTGCGGGGCTGGCTCCCGATCATGGGGGTCGTCCTGGAGGAACAACTGATCGGGGAGATTCTGCGGCAAGCCGAGCTGGAGTTGAAACCATTTGTCACTGATGATGGTACGGCAGTGGCCTTCGCTTCGCCGGCAGTTCTGGCGACGGCGGTGAAAACCTGAACGGTGAGGGATTGACGTGAAGTTCATGCTCCTGATCTATAACGATCACAGTCTTCTCGACGCGCTGCCGCCCCGTCAAGCGGATGCGATGATGCGCGAGTGTCTCGGGCACGCGGACGACCTGCGCCAGCAAGGGCGGCTGATCGAGAGCCAGATGCTCGAGGGGGCGGAAACGGCAAAGTCCGTGCGGATTCGAAACGGCCGTACCCGCGTCACCGACGGGCCGTTCAGCGAGGCCAAGGAGGTCTTGGGTGGCTTCAACCTGATCGAAGCCGAGGATATGGACGAGGCTGTCCGGATCGCAGAGCAGTTCCCCTGGGCCCAGAGCGGGTGTGTCGAGATCCGCCCGGTGCGCGACATTGCAGACGTTCGGCGGCGGGTCAACGACTCCAGCTCCCCCGCGGCCTAAGCCTATCGAAGCGGAGGCCTTGTACGTTCGTCCTGGTTCGCGCCGTCACCTACGCGATATGCTGCATCGGCCTCCTGCTGATTGTGCTTCCTGGACGCGTGCTCTCATGGTCAGGCATCGTTCGACCCCGGTCGATCGGCCCGCTCCAAGTAGAAGGTGTCGTCGTGGGAGTAGCTGGCGGAGCACTCGCACTGTGGTGTATCCTCACGTTCGTGTTCGTCGGAAAGGGAACGCCCGCACCATTTGATCCGCCTCGGTACATTCGCAATCCCATGTATCTCGGAGCAGGACTCGCCCTCGCCGGAGCCGCTCTGTTCCGCGGCTCCATGGCATTGCTGGGCTACACAGCCGTATTTCTTGGGCTCACCCACTTGTTCGTGGTCTTATGTGAGGAGTCGGCCCTGGCGCGCCTCTTCGGCGACGAGTACCGGGCCTACCGCACCGCGGTGGGGCGCTGGCTGCCCGCGGCAAGAGCGGCTGAGGCGTCGTGAGACTCGGATGAAGCCGACTTTGCCGTCTGTCAGGGGAACTCGGGTCAGCCCGAAGCGAGTGGTCGTTGTGGGACTGGGTCTGATTGTCACCGGGGCTGCGGTCGGAGGCGTCTGTGGTGTGGTGGCGCTCTCGTTGCTTCTGGGTGCCGCCGGGAAGCTGCCCGATGCTGGTCTCGCTCTGGTCGCGGCCCTGTTCGGCGGCGCCCTGGGTGCCGTGCTCGGTCCGGCGGCCGGATTTTCCATTCTGCGCCACGTGCCGCTGGGGAAGGCCATCGGGTGGACGGCGGTCGGCGCGATTGTCGGTGGCCTGATCGGCGTGCCGCTCTCGATGGGCCTGATCCTAGGTCCGGTGGTGGGCTTCGGCGTTGCGTCGCTCGCCCTCTATGCATCGGTCCGCCGCTCGCGAAAGGCCGGAGGATGAGTGCGAAGCACCCTGACCATGCTGCTGCTCGGCGCGTTCGTTTCCATGGCTGATGCTCAGACTCCCGGCCAGGCGGGGCGGCCTCGGCTACCCTTGGAGCTGCTCCCTGACACCTTGGCCGTCTGTCGCCTCGCTCCTGATGCGGCGGTGCCGGCATGGGCCGCGATCTCCCACGGGTTTGTCACCCTCAGTCGGACGGCGGAGGAGCTCTCGATCACCACGACCCAGACAATCGTGCCGCCGGGGGTCCGATGCGAACGCGACTATCGCGCCTTGCGCGTGCGCGGTCCCCTGCCGCTCAATCTGATCGGGATTCTCGCGTCCATCGCCGATCCCCTTGCCGCAGCCGGCTTGAGCATCTTTGCGATCTCGACATTTGATACCGACTATGTGCTGGTGAAGGGCCGAGACCTGGAAGCCGCCGTGGCCGCATTGGAGCGAGCCGGACATCACGTCAGTCGCTAATGTGTCGCCGCGACGTCTTTACTGAGGCTGGAGTTGCACGATTACCGCTTCTGGTGGGCTCTCTTTGTCTTCTTCGGCGTCCTCGCCGTCATGGTGGTGCAGCGCCGCTATCGGTGGTGGCGTCGAGCTAAGAGCGCACTCGGGGGACTCCCGGCGGAGGTGCGGGCGGAACAGGTGCGCCGACTCGCCGTCGAAGGCTGGCGCCTTGCGCTGATGACCATCAGCATAGTCGTGATGACGGGGCTGGTATTTGGGGTGTTGCTTGGGGCACCGCTCGTTCTGGTGGTCGCGCTCCGAGCGTTGGCGATTCTGAGCGTGCTCGGGGTTGTCGTGTTGAGCATGCGCCTGTAGATCAAAGCCACTTTGACGGAGGTCAATCTGTCCCAGTCGCCTCAGTCCCGGCTCTTGAGCCGCGCTCTCACCCTCTTCGGCCTCGTGTTTGTGGTGGGACTTCCGATCTTGAATCGGGTCTGGCCAAGCGGATGGGCTTGGGAACCGGAACAGCCCACCTATCTTCACATGATTCTCAGCATCTACCTGACGCTGGGGGTGTTCCTGCTGCTCGCCGCCCGCGACCCGGCTCGCCACTTGAGCCTGATCTGGTTTACCGTGTGGTCCAGCGTGGCCCACGGCACGGTCATGGCCGTGCACTCACTGACCGACCCCGGCCAAGAAGGTCACCTCTGGGGCGACGTGGCCGGGCTTTTTATTACCGCGGCGGTCTTGACACCCCTGGCTCGACGAGTCGGGGCGGAGGCCACCCGGCCGTTTGCCAGCACTGCACCTCGACCGGCCTGACCACGTTACCGCGCAGAGGCCTAGGCGTGTGGCCACATCCCATAACTCAGGAGCAGCAGGTGACGGATACCCCCTTTCAACTAGCTCAAGTGAATATTGGCCGTGCGCGCGGTGAGGTGACCGATCCGATAATGGCGGAGTTCGTTGCCCAGCTGCCGGAAATCAACGCCCTGGCCGATCGGACCCCCGGGTTTGTGTGGCGCCTCCAGACCGAAGATGGCGATGCGACCGCCGTCCGTCCTTACGATGATGCCCGCATCATGATCAACATGTCAGTGTGGGCCGATCTGGCCGCCCTCAGGGCCTATGTCTACCGGAGCCCGCACGCCGCGGTCATGAAGCGCCGGCGCGAGTGGTTCGAGCGCTTCGATCGAATCTACGTGGCGCTCTGGTGGGTACCTGCGGGCCATCGCCCTTCGGTCAGCGAGGCCGTCGAGCGCCTGGCCTACCTGGAGCAGCATGGTCCGACCCCATTCGCCTTCAGCTTTGCGGAGCCCTTCGGGCCCGACGGTGCTCCGCTGCCCCGCGAGGGCATCACCCGAGATGATGCGTGCCCCGCCTAGATGAGCGCCATCGGCAGCTATGCCGTCCTGACGCGGGCCGCCTGGCTGAATTGCGTGGGCTTGGCGCAAAAGGTCCGCAACGAGACCACGGGCAGATGGATCTTCCAGCGGACTCAGACCATCGGTCAGGAGGAGTTTCGCCAGGCGTGGCGGGCGGCAATGGTGCGAGAGGCTGATTTCGACGAACCCTCAGCCGGGTATTCACTGGCGCGTTCCCCTTCGACAAGTCGATTCCCCTGCCGGATCTGCCCGCGGACCGACTCCTGGCCTTCTGTGCCGAGGAATACGGCGCTGACGCGGTAGGTATGGTCCAAGCGATTGCAGCTGCCCACTCGTTTTATCGGCGTGGGCTGGCGGAGATTCCGCCCGACCACCTGGTGGTCTTCGTGATCGAGTGAGCCATTCGCGGATGACGCGGATTAGCCGCTGAGGCGAGATCTCGGCAGAGAGGAGGGACTCATGTTGGGCGGCCGGTCGTGAGACGAATGGATCACGCAGTACGCACGCAGCCATCGCCACCCGGTGAACCGCTTCTGCCACACGCTCGGCATTCCGCTGATCGCGCTCTCGATTCCCTTGTTCCTGGTGGCTGTCGCGGTGCCGGGATTCTGGCGAGTCCCCTTGGTGATTCTTGTCGTGGGCTGGATTCTGCAGTTTCTCGGGCACGCGATCGAAGGGAAGCCCCCGGAGTTCCTGCATGACTGGCGGTTCTTGCTTGTTGGGCTGCGTTGGTGGATGGCGAAAATGCGTGGGCGGGCGTGACCGAGGACGGCGAATGCTGTTAGGCACCCAATGAGTCCGGAGGATCTGGGCCAGTCCTTTCTCCAAAGAGGTTTCCTTGCCAACGAACCTGTCAGGGCTCGTCGCTGGTATTGCGATCGGTTTTGTCGTGGCTTGGGTGTACATCCTCATATGGAAGCTGCGGTACACCTCGGTCATTCGCGCAGACGCAGTTCAGAGAAGTCAGGCCGTGACCATGGGAAAAGTGCATGAACAACTGATCCCATATCTCCCGGATTTCCCCTACAATCCGAAGGACGTTCGCTTTCTCGGCAGCCCCATAGACCTCGTGGTCTTCGAGGGATTAGCGGAGGGTCGGGTGGAACGCATCGTGTTCGTGGAGGTGAAAACCGGGGGCGCCGGGTTGACCAGCCGCGAACGGTGGGTGCGCGATGTGGTTCAGGCGCGCGAGGTGGAATGGGCGGAGCTTCGGGTAGCTCGAACTCTCGCCGGCGCTGACTGAGGCGAGACCGGCAGGATGGCCATCCTCATCGAGTACCCGTTCCTGGCCGGCTCGATCGGGCTAGTCCTGGTTGGTCTCGGGCGCTGGGCGCGACGCAAGATCGTGGTCGGTGTGGGCCTGATCTGGCTGGTCTACGCTGTCTATGAGACCGGGATGCAGCAGCGCTGGCTCTGTAGCGGCGAGTGCAATATTCGAATCGATCTGCTCCTCATTTATCCGCTGTTGCTGGTAGTGTCCGCGGTCGCCGGTCTCAGTTTGCTGCGCGCCGCTCGCGCCCGGGGACCTCAGTGAGTTAGCACGACCACTATGATGTCGTGGCCGCTCCAACGTGAGCGGAGGATTCGGACTTCATGAGGGAGCCTTGACCATCGCCGCGCGGCTCGCGGTGTGGGCGGTGGACGGGGTCGGCGCCGATGGTGCCAACCAAGGATCGTAGATACTCCGGAGCGCTCACCCGCTCGAGCTCAGCGCGCGCGTGCTCCAACCGACCCGCGATGCCCAGCCGCTTGGCCTCCTCGTGATGGCCCGCGCGGGTCAGAAACTCGGTTAGACTCCGTACGTGGCGCTGCCACAGCGTCACGTCACGCTTCTGCTTGATCGCGAGCCGCTCCTGATACCAGTCGCTCGCCAGCAGCGCCTCGCGGGTGAACAGCGCCCGGATCGCGGGATGGCTGGCGTCTTTCCCCTCGTAGTCACCGTGGGCCATGATGTGCAGCAGCGCCTTGAGCGGAGGGCAAGCGTCGTCGATGGTCCCGTCCGCGAAATACGCGTTGGCTACCCGGTGCTGCGCCTCGACGATGTTGTTGACCCCATCGGCAAAGACCGCTGGATCCTGGATCTCGGGCTTGAGAATCTCCTCGGTGAACACCGCAGTGGGATTGTCGAACACGCGTCCGAAGAAGTTGTGCACGAACTTGGCCGTGATCCGGTAGCCCAGCCGGCTGGCGAGCACCTTCTTCCCGGCGAACTCGTAATCTTCCAGCTTCTCCAGATGACCAGCTTTGATCATCCGGTTCGGATCGCGCTCGTGGGGAAACAGCCGGCACCAGATCTCGGGAATGAGCAGACTGATGTCGTGATCTACTCGGTAGCGGGGGCCGATGAAGCCTGCCGCCGAGCTGAACCCGGCGTAGCCGGTGAGCAGCATCGAGACCAAGGCGTTGTTGAGATCGGCGGTCGCCGCCAGCGCGTTGAACGGTCCTTTGGTGAGAGCGCCTTCGGAACCCGCTCCCGTGGTGCTCGGCGACGTCCCGGTCAGCGAGCACACGTAGTCCATGAACAGCTCCGGCAGCTCCTGGTAATGAATCGGCCCGTACACGCAGAGCGGCCGGATGCCATCCTCGGGTCGATTGTTCCGACGACCCGAGAGCACACTGATTACGGGGAAGAGCACCGGCGCGTGAAACGGCAGCCGGCGATTCAGCCGCGCACCCATCTCCGCCACATACCGATCACGCGGACGCGCGAGGTCGGGCCGCAGCTGCAGATAGCGAGGATTCCTGCTGGGCTTGCCGTCGATCAGTCGTGGCTGGGCCGAGCAGACCGCGTATCCCTGGTCGATTCGCGCGGCGTTCCGGGTTACGTGCTCGCGCATTGGCTGGGTAAAGGCATCGTGCACCGCCACGTCCTCGACGATGTGCTGAGCGTCCCCCGGCGTGAGCGGCTGAAAATTGGAGCAGAACAGCCCAGGCCCCGCCATGTCCTCTTCGGTCTGCCGGTCGAGCCCTGGATGAATGGCATCGTCGGGACGCTGGAATAGCCGGAACTCGCAGTTCTGCGCCAGCTTCAGGCTGGGATGACCGTCGTACTCGCCCGGAAGACCGACCAGCCGCCGAGCCGGAACCACGACCGAGGCCGTGATGTCGTCCTCCATCTGCACCTTGTCTGCCGCGACAAAGTCCTGCCGCAGCTTGTAGGTCCGCCAGGCACCGTTCTCCTCCCGGCCGATTCGGAGATAGGTGGCGACCAGCCTCCGCCCCTCATATTTGAGCTCGTGTCCCGGTGCGCCGTTGATGATGTCCACGCTGAAGCGGCTGCGCCAATCGTCACCCCACTCGGGGCGGTAAAACCGCTTGATGACGAACACCAGCGCCCGTACGTGGTTCGGAATGCTCTCGAGCCAGGCGTTGTACTCAGGCGTAAACTCCGCCGGATTGGGCGTGAGCAACTTGATCACCGAGCCCAGTGAGCGATCGGGGGACAGGATCGGCCGGGAGAGTCCCCGCCTGTCGCCCGCGCGCAGCTCGGGCAGGCGTGCGTCATCGAAGTCCCGGTCGAAGATCGCCTGGACCTGGGCCATGTCTTTCTCGAAGTTCCCCACGTAAAACGACCCGGGCAGCACGGCATCCACCAGGCTCTTGCTGATTTCCGACTTCCCCCCGCCCGAGACGGTGCAGGGCTTATGGCAGAACGCGCCCTCCGGCACGGTTCCGATCAGCCGCCAGCTCGGGGCCGCGCGGTGCTTGGCCATGCGGATCTTGTAACCGCTCGGGTGGATGTAGATCCTGCCGGGCAGGAGCTTGAGGTGTTGCTCCTTGCCGTTCCAGGTCCACTTGATGTCCTGGAGGTGGACGTCGATCTCCATGTCCTCCGGCATGTAGTGGATCTCGGGGTAGATCGCGTCGGTCGCGTAGCCCGACTCGTGGAACTTCGCCCGCCCGCCGACCAGCGCGAGCACCTCCGCAAAGCGATGGCTCGCGCTCACGATCCTCACCAGGTCCGGCACGAAGTGATCGCCCAAGTTGAAAGTCGCGAACGCCAGCGCCCCCCCGGCATGTTCCTCCTCGGCCAGGCCGAACAGGTTTGCGCTGTAGCCGATCTGCGTCTTCACTTCCTTCTTGCAGTATCCGAAGTAGTTGTCGGCCAGGATCGTGACCATGACCCCTTGGGTGCCGCGGGAGGTGATCTTGAACGGCCGCCCGTTATTGTAGAGCTCGGTCTCCTCCGTCCAGCACATTCCGGCGGCGCGTTGGGCCTCGGTGGCACGGCTCACGTGGGGCAGTCCGACGTCCTTCTTCAAGAGGCGGGTAAGATGCGGCGCGAGAATCACGCAGCCGCTGTGGCCGGTCCATCCATCGACATCAAGCGCGGCATCGTGCCCCGGCAGGTAGGGATCGCCCGCATTGCCGAAGATGCTCTCCACGAAGTCCAGGTTCGACACCAGTCCGCCGGGCGCGAAGAACCGCACCTCCATCCGCTTCTCCGGCGTGACCCTCGGTGCCGCGGGACACACGAGCGGTCGCAGCAGCAGCGATACCATGGTCTCCACCGGCTCCGGCCAGTTCGCCGTGAACGGGAGGCGCATGAGATGACCCGGCGGCCGTAGGGCTTCCTGGAGGAGCCGGAGATAAGTGCCCAGCGGTACCCCGATCTTATCCGCGGGAATGGGAAGACCACCTTCGGTAACGTGAAACACGCCCTGAGTGGTCCGGCGATCGTTGATCGGATTGTGCAGCACCCCATTATCCAGCCGATGGCTGGTCACCAGCTCGTTACGCCAGGCATCTGCATCGATCGGCAGAGACAGTTCGCGGGCGAGCCCGTAGTGATCCAGTATGAGGGTTTCGCTGGGCAGACGGACCGGCTCGGGAAAGCCCGTCGTGGCCAGCAGCCCGTCGAGGTAGTCCTGGATCCGCCGGTCAGCAGGGCAGAGGTGCTCGGAGAGCAGCCGGGTCTGTTCCCGGTAACGGGCAAAGAGGTCGCCCGCAAGCTGAAGCACGTCCTCATCGGCCGTATCCGCCGGCACCTGCACGCCCATGGCCGCGAGCTTGAGCAGGATGGATCGGATGGCCGCGCGCCGTTCCGGCATCCACACCGAGCCGTCAGGCTTGAGTCCTACTGCTCGTTCCAGCTCCATGCCGCTCCTCCACCGATGAGTTGCATTGCCTCTTCGCACCAACGTCTCACCTGGCAACCTATCCGTCAACCGTCATGGCCGCTGGCGCCGCGGTCCTAGATTTGGGAGTGCGCCCTTGGCTCTTCGATCGGCTTACCCGTCTCCGCCCCGGGTGTCTCTACCAGGTGCCGACCCGGGCGCGCCTGGTGGCCTTGACCCTGGACGATGGACCCGACGCCGGCACCACGCCAGCCATCCTCGCCGAGCTGCGCCGCCATGGTGCTCGGGCAACCTTCTTCCTGATCGCGGGTCGTATTCAAGGGCAGGAACCGCTGGTGGAGCAACTGGTGGCCGAGGGGCACGAGTTGGGGAACCACTTCACTCGGGATCGCGCGAGCATCCGCCTGAGCGATGATGAGTTCGAGCGGGATCTCCAACAGGCCCACCACATCCTGGCGCGCTTTGGGTCGGTCCACTGGGCGCGCCCGGGCTCTGGTTGGTACTCGAGGGCCATGATCGCCACGATGAAGCGACAGGGATATCGGTGCGCCCTGGGATCGGTGTACCCCTATGACGCCACCATTCCCTCGTCTGCCTTCGCCACCTGGTACATCCTTCGAAACGCTCGACCCGGGGCGATCATCGTACTGCATGACGGCGGGGCACGAGGACGACGGACAGTGCGGGTGCTCCGAGCCGTGCTGCCGAGCTTGCACCAGCGCGGCTACGGCGTGGTCTCGCTCAGTGAGCTAGTTGCCGGCGTGTCTGCGGCGTAGGGCGATAATAGATTCTTGAGTCTCTGGATGGCTGCACGGGGCCGTCGAGATCCGCGCCCACTGGACGCGGCAATGGGCGATGATCGATCCAAAGGTTGAGCGACGGCGGTCGTATTCGGGCGATGGAAATTTCCCAACTTAACTCGACAGGCCATTAAGTGGACGAAGACCGGCTGAGTCGATTGCTCGAGGAGATCCGCGACCTTCAGCGCCAGCAGCTGCAGGCGTATGAACGGGTGTTGGAGAACCAGCAGGAAGCCATCCGCATGCAGCGCGAAGGTGTCGGCCGGGCTCGCAAGCTGCTGGTGGCAATCGGCGCGGTGATCGCGATCGTGCTGGTGATTGTCCTCCTGCTGCTGAGATACATCCTCCGCTACTACCGATAGCGCAGCCCACGTGGGTCGACTCGCCTTGATATTGCTGTTTGCCGTGGCTGCATCTGCTCTTTCGGCTCAGTCCGACACGGTCTGCCGGACGACGTACGCCGGTGTTCCCCGACTTGATCACGCGATCGTCGTCGTCCGCAATCTCGATTCCGCGGCAATCCGCTTTGGCGCCCTGGGGTTTCGGTTCAAGGTCGGCCGGCTTCACCCGGACAACCTGCTGAATCGGCACATCAAGTTCCGTGATCGAACCGAGTTGGAGCTTATGACTCTCGCCGGCGCCCCGACGGATCGCATGGCGGAGGAGTATGCCGGGTTGCTCGCGACCGGAGAGAAAGGGGTCTATGCCGCGCTGTGGGTGGACGACATGGGGACTGTCAGAACCGCGGCGAAGCGCCTCAAACTGACGACCCGATCCACGACTCTGGGCCCATGGGAGTTCTTGAGTCTGCCCACGATTCCGGGTGCCATGGCCATTTTCTTCGGGGCCGGCGGAGCGCCGCCGGTCGATCCAGACTCGGTGCTGGACCATCCGAACCGAGCCGTTGGGCTGGAGGCCGCATGGGTCGAGGCCGGTCCATCCATCGGCCACCTGTTGGAAGCACTCGGAAGCACCCGCTGTGCTAAGCAACCGATGCCTGACGGCCGCGTGGGTATTCGCTGGGCGCTTGGATCAGGGTCGATCGTTCTCGTGCCACCCACAATGGCAGCGTCGGTGCCGAGGGTCATTGGCGTAGAAGTGAAGCGTTCCTCGCAGAAGACGCTAACGACCCAGCTCCACCAGCCGATTCCCGGGTTCTGGCTGGTTCTTCGATAGGGTCGAGCTATGCATTCTTTGAACTGAGAGAGTGACATGATCGTCGTTACAACGCTAAGCATGGATGGGCATCGGATCACCAAGTACTTGGGCCTGGTCAGCGGCGAGGCTATCCTCGGAGCCAACATCCTCCGCGACCTGTTGGCGGGCATTCGCGATATCGTGGGAGGACGCTCCGCGGCCTACGAACAACGCCACTGCTCTGCAGCGTGCTGGTCGCGATCGGACTGTGGATGGTTGGATGGTATCCTATACTACGGCCACCGGCCTCACCGCAAAGTGACTGATCTCCCTGACCCTTTTTCCGGAGACAATTCGCGCGATGACCCCAACGGTCAGGAGTTCGGCGCGTGGGACACACAAGCCGAGGTCGTGTGCCCATACTGTGGGGAAGGGATGACGATTGAACTCGATCCAGCCAGCGGAACGGTCCAAAGCTACGTCGAGGATTGCCAAGTGTGCTGCCAGCCGTGGCGGGTGCGCGTGAACTATGGCAGCCAGGGGGCAGCGCAAGTATGGCTGGAGCCCGAGTGAGATGAGCACGCGCCCAGTCCAGGAGCCGATCACCGGGGCGGAATACACCGGGGCTGCCACGACGCCACGTCAGGCACTGGCCGAGTTCTACGCCGCATTCAACGCCGGCGATCTCGAGTTGATGGCGACGCACTGGGAGCGGAGCGAGGACGTGGCCATGGACAATCCGCTCGGTGGGATCAAGCGGGGGTGGCCCGAGCTGCGAGCGGTCTATGCGAAGCTGTTCCAGGGTCCAGCGCGAGTCCGGGTGGAGTTTCATGACTACACCTTGCATGAGAGCGAGAACTGCTTCTGGGCTGTCGGGCGAGAGCGGGGAACGCTCCGGCTCGGGTCGCATGAGCTTCCGCTGGCGATCCGCACCACCCGCGTATTTCGTCGCCAGGGAGAACGCTGGCATCAGGTGCACCACCACGGCTCGATCGACGATCCGACGCTGCTCCGGCAGTACCAGAACCTGGTACTCAGAGGTGGAGTCCAAGCCACAGATCCGCATGACGGGCGCCTTTGACTCATCATGATCCGGCTCTACCAGCCCGAGGATTATCCAGAGTGGCACCGCATGCGCCAGGCGTTCTGGCCGGATCAGACAGAGGCAGACATGGCGGCCTGGCTGGCGCGATCGGATGCTGCAATCGTCGTGGCCGAGCGTGAACCTCGGGGTCTGTGCGGCTTCGCGGAGGTTGGGGCGCGCAGCATCGCTGAGGGCTGCCTGACGAGTCCGGTGGCCTACCTCGAAGGCTGGTATGTGGATCCTGACGTGCGGCAGCAGGGAATCGGCGCCGCGTTGCTTCGCCGGGTGGAAACGTGGGCGCGCGAGGAGGGCTACCATGAGCTTGCTTCCGACACCACCCTGGAGAATCAGGTGTCGCAGCGGGTCCACCAGCGCCTCGGGTTTACCGAGGTAGAACGCGCGGTACAGTACCGGAAGGCGCTCTGACTTGCGCCCAGAGAATCTCTGACTAAGGTCAGAGAATGGACGGCATCGCCCAAATCCGGAGCTTCAACCGAACGGTCACGAGGCAAATCGGGGCGCTCGATGGTCACTTCCTCGGGCGTCATCGATCCCTCGGTGCGTGTCGGCTGCTCTTTGAGGTCGGTACCGCTGGACTCGAGGTTCGGGAGCTTCGCTCGCGCTTGGATCTGGACTCCGGCTATGCCAGCCGCCTGCTTCGGGAGTTGGAGGCGGAGAGGCTGATCCAGGTCGGTCCATCGCCGAGCGATGGGCGGGTGCGCTACGTGAAATTGACGAAAACCGGACGGCGAGAATTGGGCCTCCTCAATCGTCTCTCGGATGCCGCTGCCGCAGCCATGCTGGCGCCGCTCACCGAGGCCCAGCGCACGGCCCTCACCTCGGCCATGGGAACCGTTGAGAGGCTGCTTCTCGCCAGCGCGGTCCGTCTGGAGGTGGAGAACCCCGCCAGCAGCGCCGCGCAGTACTGCCTGGCTCGCTACTTCGAGGAGCTCGCGGAGCGGTTTGAGGCCGGTTTCAATCCAGCGCGGAGCATCCCTGCGGCCGCGGAAGAGCTCACTCCCCCACAGGGATTCTTTGTGATTGCCCGGCTGAAGGGCGAGCCGGTCGGATGCGGTGCCCTGAAATGCCATCCTGCCTACGGCGAGATCAAGCGCATGTGGGTCGAGCCTTCCGCCCGCGGTCTCGGCATCGGCAAGCGCATCCTTCAGCGGTTGGAGGACCTCGCCCGGCAACGAGACCTTCCGCTTCTGCGGCTGGAGACGAACAAGTCACTGATCGAGGCGCAGTCGCTCTACAAGAGCAGCGGTTATCAGGAAGTTGCCGCATTCAACGACGAGCCTTATGCGCATCACTGGTTCGAGAAGCGACTCTAGCCGCCCGGGAGGCACCAATGATCGTTCCCGCACTCGCTGTCATCTGTGCCGGGCTCTTCGCGGGTGCCGCCCTGTACGTCACAGCGGTTGAGCATCCTGCCCGCCTGTCCTGCGGTTCGGCTCTTGCGCTCCGGGAGTTCGCGCCCAGTTATCATCGCGGCACCAGGCTCCAGGCCTCCTTGGCTGCCGCCGGCCTCCTCCTGGCTGTCGTCGGCTGGTACCAAACCAGGCAGATACTGCTGTTGATCGGAGGACTCGTTCTGGGTGCCGTGATCCCGTTCACGCTGCTCGTCATCTTTCCCACCAACCATCGGCTCCTGAATCCCATGCTTGTGCCCGACTCACCTGAGGCGGGCACTCTCCTCCTTCGCTGGGGTCGCTTGCATGCGGTGCGCACCGTCCTTGGCATTGTAGCATTCGTGATCCTGCTCGTTGGGTCGCATGCCCCGTTTGTATGACGACCTCGCCGCCTGGTGGCCACTCTTGTCTCCTCTGGCGAGTACCAGCACATCCGCTGGCGTGCAAGTTCGCCCGGTCGGAGCATCACCCGTGCTTCCCTCCCACGGAGACCCGTATGGCGGAAACCGTTTCCAGCCCGATTGATCTGGTGACCCGTCTGGATCGGCTCGAGCGGCAGCAACGGTGGTTGCGAGTCTTGGCTTTCTTGTTTATGTCTGCCGGTGCGGTTGTGGCCTTCACGCCCGCGCCCCCCGAAGTACTTCAGGCTGAGCGCATCGAGCTGGTCACCCGTCAGGGGCTACGGCAGGCGCAACTGACCACGGACAGTCTGGGGCTCACGGTGACGCTGTTCGATCGTCATGGGAGCGAGGCCGCCAGCTTCCGATTGAATCACGAGCCGAGATTGACCGTATTGGACGAGTCTCGTCGAGAAGTCGTCGGGCTGGGTGCCCCGCGTCCTCAGCATCTCACCCAGTAGGTTGATCGTTCAGGCAACCGATGGATTCACAATCCGCCGACGCACCCGGGGTAGTCGTCTGGCCCCCGTTGCTTTATGCGAGTGCGCTGCTGGTTGGGGTGGGGCTGCACTTCGTGGTACCCCTGGCAGCACTCCCACGAGGGCCCTGCCGCCTGGCCGGCACTCTCGTCCTCGCCGGCGGGCTGGCGCTTGGCGGCTGGGGAGAGCGCACGATGCACAGCGCCGGCACCAACCTGCACCCGTCCAAGCCGACGCTGGTCCTGGTCGACGCCGGCCTGTTCCGCTTCAGCCGAAACCCACTCTCTATCGGACTCACGCTCATGTACGCCGGGGTGGCATTGCTGATCCCGGCGCTCTGGCCGCTACTTCTTCTCATTCCCGTGCTCGTCGTGATGACTTGGGGCGTGGTGCGGCGGGAGGAGCGCTACCTGGAGCGGAAATTTGGGGAGAGCTATCGCTCGTACAAAGCGGGTACGCGCAGGTGGCTCTAAGGCAAATGTCCGGCAGCCATCCGCTCAAACGTTGAAGAGATGAAGCACTGGGGGCTGGACGCAGCCCGAGCTCAGCAGAGGCGCAATACGCGAAGGGATCACGAGCATGAGCGAGTTCGTCTATCTCTTTCGGGCCAGCCTGACGGAACGGCGTGAGGCCCTGGGAACGCCGGAGCGGGCGCAGCAGAGCATGCAGGCGTGGCTGAGCTGGATCCGCGAGCTCGAAGCCAAGGGGCACTTGAAGAACCCGGGGCAGCCCCTCGATCCTGAGGGGAAGGTGGTCCGAGGGAAGAAGAAGGTGGTCACCGATGGACCGTACGTCGAAGCCAAGGATCTGGTCCTGGGCTTCATTGTGGTGGAAGCGCGTGACATGGCGCACGCGGTAGAGCTCTCCGCGGGTTGCCCGATGCTCGACGGCGGCGGCTCGGTCGAGATCCGTCCTGTGCCTCCGTCGCTCTTCTAAGCCCCGGTGGGAGCCTAGCAGCAGGCGGTAAGAAACTGGATCTGGACGAACACCTCTTCCGGCGCGAGGCAGGGCGCATGGTTGCGGCCCTGACCCGCATCTTCGGCGTGCACAACCTGACGCTCGCAGAGGACGTCGTACAGGACGCCTTTTGCCGTGCGCTCGAGGTGTGGAGAGTGCGTGGTGTGCCGGAGAATCCCTCCGCATGGCTCATGGCAACCGCGAAGAACCGGGCGCTCGATGTTGTTCGGCGGGAGCGGACCGCGCGCACCTTCGCGCCCGAGCTGGGCCGCCTGCTGGAGAGTGAGTGGACCACCGCCGCCAGCATCGACGAGGCGTTTGCGGCATACACCATCCGGGATGAGCAGCTCCGGATGATGTTCTCCTGCTGTCACCCCGGGCTCAGTGAGGGCGCGCAGGTCGCCCTCATCCTCAACATTCTCTGCGGCTTCGGCGCAAACGAGATCGCCGAAGCGTTCCTGGTCGGGAAGGCGGCGATCGAAAAGCGAATCTCGCGGGGGAAGCAGGTGCTCGCCAGGTCCGCCCGGCTGTTCGACCTGGCAAACACAGAATTTGCCACGCGCCTGCCGGCTGTCCGGCGGGCGCTGTATTTGTTATTCAGTGAAGGCTATCACGGCGCCTCGCCTAAAGGGGCAGTACGGGTCGAGTTGTGCAATGAGGCGATGCGGCTCACGGCGTTGCTGTTGGAGCATCCTCCAGCGGCCACCCCGGAGACGACTGCGCTCGCCGCGCTCATGTCGCTTCATGCGGCGCGTCTCCCAGCGCGGATCGACTCCGCGGGCGATCTGAGCCTGTTTCCGGATCAGGACCGATCCCGTTGGGATCACCGGCTGGTTGAGCAAGGGCTTGCGTTCTTCGAGCGCTCAGCCGCGGGAGACGAGCTGACTGCGTATCACATCGAGGCGGCGATCGCCGCAACGCACGCAAGCGCAGAGAGCGTCAAACAGACCGATTGGGCGTCGATCGTCGGGCTGTATGATCGGCTCATGGTCATTGCCCCGTCGCCTGTCG
>JBIOUY010000221.1:0-2733 GCA_044867445.1 Gemmatimonadales bacterium | reverse complement strand
TCCGTGATCCCGTCGGCGAAGAACTCGTTTTCGGGGTCGGCGCTGAAGTTGAGGAACGGCAGCACGGCAACGGAGCGGGCTCGCGGCTGGGCCTGAGCCGGCGCAGTCAGTGCGTTCGCGAAGGCTTCGGTAGACTCGAAACGGTCGGCTGGAACCGCGGCCAGCGCCTTCATCAATGCCTGCTCCATTGCCGGTGGCACCGTGGGCCGGAGCCGGCGCACCGCCGGCACCGGATCGGTGAATCGCTTCGCGATCATCGCCTGCGCGGTGACACCGGTATAGGGAGGTTCCCCTGCCAGGAGCTCATAGAGCACGCAGGCCAGACTGTACACGTCACTGCGGGCGTCCAGTACCGCCTCGCCGGATGCTTGCTCCGGGCTCATGTAAGCGGGCGTCCCCAGCGCGAGCCCCGTGGCAGTGAGCCGATCTCCGGCCGCGCTCGCCGCCCAGGCGACGCCGAAGTCGGCGACCATCGCCACGCCTTCGTGGAGCAGGATGTTCTCCGGCTTGATGTCGCGGTGAACCAGGCCACGCGAGTGGGCATAGTGCAGCGCCGCAGCAGCCTGGAGGGTGAGCCGGAGGGCTTCTTCGACGGGAAGCTGCTTCTCGCGCAGGAGTCGCTGCCGGAGGGATTCGCCCCGAATGCAGGGCATCACGTAGAAGAGAAACCCCTGGCTCTCACCGGAGTCGTACAGCGAGATGATATGGGGGTGATTGAGCCCCGCGGCGATCTCGATCTCGCGGAGGAAACGCTCTCGGCCGAGCACTGCAGCCAGCTCCGGGCGGAGGACCTTGATCGCGACCTTGCGCCGGTGCTTCAGGTCCTCGGCCAGATAGACGGTCGCCATGCCGCCGCTGCCGAGCTCGCGCTCCAGGGTATAGCGGCCCGCGAGCGCGGCAGTGAGCCGCTCCAGACGGCCGGTCTGAGTGGGGGTGTTCATCTCCCCCCAACCTAAGCCGGTGGGCTGCTGGCAACGAGTGGCGCTGCGCGCCGTGCGCTTCGGGCGACCCTAGGCCTCCCCAGCAGCCAACTTGGCCTGGTACTCCTCCAATGTGATGGTTCCCCCCGCCTTCTCGGTCTTCCCCGCGTCGCGCGACGGGAGCGCCTCCTGGGCCACGTCGATCCGCTTCCATTCCGCGAATGGGGTCTCACAGCCGGCTCTGGGCACGTAGCGTGAGGCCGCGACCCGCTGGTACTTGTGCACGTATCGGGAGCAGTTGACGAAGATCTGGGAGACAGCTACTCGCACGATCAGGTCGGCACCGGAATAGTCTGCCAACAGCGGGTCCTTCTCCTGGACCGATGCGGTACCTTGGACCCGCAGGCGATGTGGGGTCTCGAAGTCGATGAAGAGCATGCCGACCTTCGCCGTCGCCTGCACGTTGCCGAGGGATAGGTACATCCCATTTCCATCGTAGATCGGGAACGCGACGGTCTTGGGGTCGACCACCTTCACGAAGCCCGGGTCGCCCCCCTTGTAGGAGCAGGTGGGCTGGCCCGAGGGATCTACGGTCGCGAGGAAGAACATGTCCCGGCTCTGGATGAAGGTCCGCTCGGCCTCCTGGACCTCAGTATGTACGATGGCCTGGACCAGCAGTTCGGCCATCTTCTCGGTGTCGAACCGCTTTTGCCAGGCGCGCTGCTCTGTGGTGTAGAACTCCGGCATGTTTACCCTCATTGGTCTGAACGTTGCGCTACTATGCCACCTTCCGTAGTTACTCGAACGCCGCAGTTTCGCGGCCAGCTCAATCAGTCACGCACCACCATACGCTCGATCAGAGCCGCGGCGAGCCGGTCAGCCGCGTTCGGCGCATGGGCAAAGAACAGATCCGGCTCGATCAGCTCCAACTCCATCAGGACTGGTCCGTCGGTCGCCTGCACCAAGTCCACCCGCGCGTACAGCCAGGGAAGCGAGATCGCTCCGAGCACTCGCTCGGCAAATTCACGGAGCGGCGCTGCCGGCGTGAGCCCTTCGACGCGGCCGCCGAAGTCGTGCTGCACTCGGAACTCACCCGGCGTCGGCCGCTTCAGCACTGCGTGGCTATACTCCCCGTCGATGAAAATGAGGGACGCTTCACCATCGGCAATCTCGGGCACGAAGGCCTGGACCAACGAGCCGACCTCCTCCAAGTGGGTCCATTCGGATTCAGGCAGTCTGGTGACCCGGTCCACCACATGAGTGCCGTACGCCGTGGCGGACACGCGAGGCTTGAGCACGGCGCGGCCCACGCCGGCCCTTCGAAGGAATGCCTCGAGGTCCGGCCGGTCACCGGGCTCGCACCATTGGGTTGGGGGCAGCGGCACGCCGAGGTCGGCAAGCTCACGCAAGTAGTGCTTATCGGCGTTCCACAACACCGTGGACGGCGGGTTCCACAGCTGGCCGGGTCGGGAGGCGAAACCCTCAATCCACTGGCGGAACTCGGGCCAGCGTCGATGGTAGTCCCAGGTGGAGCGAAGACAGGCGATGGTCGGCGGGCGGCGATCTCCCACGATCTCATCCCAGGGGACTGGGCGCGACCTCACGCCACGTGCCTCCAGCGCCTGCTGCAGGAGCTGGTCGTTGGGGGTGAGCTGGGGTCGGTCCCGGCAGGTGGCGAGCAGAACGTCAGGCTTCATCATATCACGCCTACCGCCTCCGGCGTCGTTTCCGGGCGCACCCGCCTTGGCCTAGCTCCCACTTGCAGCGCCAATCCGGCCGCTAACAAGCACAGCGCGCCGGAACCCCAGAATGC
>JBIOUY010000220.1:0-18986 GCA_044867445.1 Gemmatimonadales bacterium | reverse complement strand
CTGGGCGCGCCTATCGAGGCTCTGATCCGGCTCATTCGGGGTCGACACAAGCCCGACATTCTGATCCGGCTCAGCCGGGGACGGCAGCGCTTTGGCGAGCTGCGCCGAGCGATTCCGGGCGTGAGCGAGCGGGTGCTGAGCCGACAACTGGATGAGCTGGAGCGGGACGGCCTGGTGGACCGCACCGTCTACCCGGAGGTGCCGCCCAGAGTGGAGTACAGCCTTACACCGTTCGGCAGCACCCTCTGCCCCATTCTCAAGCAGATGTGGACGTGGGGAATGGAACACGGGGACGGGCAGTCCGCGCAGGAAGACGGATCACGAGCTCGAGGATGACGACCAGCCCATCCTGACCATCCGGTCAGCAACGGAGCGGCCGGTCCGTTCTTGTCACCACTCTCCGACCACCCAATTTTTCTTCAGTACCGCTACAGGACTTCATCGAGCATGAATGCCGCAGTCGTAAACCGCGCCGGCACTCCGGTACGGGTGGTTCAATATGAGCCGCACCACCGGAACGCATTCCGCGACCTCAACCTGGCCTGGATTTCACGCTACTTCGCCATTGAGGAGGCCGACCTCAAGGTGCTGAACGACCCTGAAGGCGCCATTCTCGCCCACGGCGGCGCCATTCTCATGGCAGAGATGGCAAATGAAGCGGTAGGAACGGTTGCCCTCATTCGAGTCGCACCGGATGGCTTCGAGTTGGCCAAGATGGCGGTCACCCCTACCGCCCAAGGCCACGGGATCGGTGCTCTCCTCGGCTGCGCCGCCGTCGAGCGCGCCCGGCAACTGGGCGCTCGATGGATCGAGCTCCTGTCCAATACCTCTCTCGCCCCTGCCCTGCACCTCTACCGCAAGCTCGGCTTTCTCGAGGCGCCCCTGGGAGCCACCGACTACCGGCGGGCGGATATCAGGATGGTCCTCAAGCTCTAGCAGCGCCTCAACCTCACTCAGTATTGTTCGGTCTCCGGCACTGTCCTCATGGACGGCAGATACCGTGACCGACCGTCGCGCTGAGCTCGAACTGGGATTGAGCGGCCGCTATGTCCTGGAGCGCGAGCTCGGGCGTGGCGGGATGGCCACCGTCTGGCTGGCGCGGGACCTGAAGCACGAACGCCCGGTCGCCCTCAAGGTGCTCCACCCCGACCTCGCGAGCTCGCTCGGGCCCCAACGCTTCCAGCGGGAGATCAAGCTCGCTGCCCGGCTTCAGCATCCCCACATCCTCACAGTTTACGACTCGGGCGAGAGTGGAGGCCAGCTCTGGTTCACCATGCCCTTCGTCGAGGGGCAATCGCTGCGGGAACGCCTGGAGCAGAGCCGGCGGCTCCCGCTGAATGACGCTCTCCGAATCACCCGCGAGGCAGCCCAAGCCCTCCAGTACGCCCACGAGCACGGCATCATCCATCGCGACATCAAACCGGAAAACATCCTGCTTACCCGGGATGGTCACACCCTGGTAACTGATTTCGGAATCGCCCGGCCGGCCGACGGGGACATCGCCCCCCACCTGACCGGAGCCGGCATTGTGGTGGGAACGCCGAGCTACATGAGTCCCGAGCAGGCCGCGGGTGACTCCCAGATCGACGGCCGCAGCGACGTGTATTCGCTGGGCTGCGTACTGTACGAGATGGTATCCGGCCAGAGGCCCTTCGCCGGGACCACGGCCCGCGCCGTCGTGACGAAGCAGCTAACCGAGCCGCCACCGCCGATCCCCTCGAGCGCCGGGGTGCCCGAGTCGGTTCAACGGGCCATCAGCACCGCGCTGGCCAAGGATCCGAATGACCGATTCCCCAGCGCAGCCGAGTTCGCTGCGGCCCTGGCCCAGTTGGAGCAGCAGCCAAGCGGCGCGGCCTGGGGGGCGCGGCGAGTAGCGACCGTGGTCGTCGCCGCATGCGGGCTGGTGGCCCTGGTTTACTACGTCTCCGGTCCGATCTCGTCCCGCTCCCGCACTGCCGCAGCCAGCGGGAGCGTCGCGTCCACCGTCAATCGGCAGCTGCGGCAGCTCACTTTCAGCGCCGCCCTGGAGGAATGGCCGGCCTGGTCGCCGGATGGGACCCGGCTCGCCTACGTGACCGAGGTGAATGGATTTCGGCAGCTCTTCGTGCGCACCATTGCCACCGGGGAGGATCGCCGGCTCACCCATGGCTCGCGAGACGACATTCAGCCGGCCTGGTCACCCGATTCCCGGCGTTTGGCTTTCGTGAGGGCCAGAACGTCCAGCGGAAAGCTGGATCCGGCCGACATTAACGGCTGGTATCACGAAGGCGGCGAGATCTGGGCGCTCGATCTCGCGTCGGGCAAGGAGACCAAACTGATCGAGGAGGCGTTCGCCCCCTCGTTCTCACCGGACGGGACTCGACTCGCGTTCGATGCCCCGTGGGCCGGCCCGCGGCGCATCTGGATCGCCGACACCAATGGCCGCAATCCTCGGCAAATCACCTCGGACTCGAGTGATGCGGTGATCCATGCAGAGCCGCGATGGTCACCCGACGGTAAGAAGCTGGTATTTCGAAGAATCGAGAATCCCAAGTCGGACATCGTAGTGGTCAATCTGGCGTCGGGTGCCATGAGCCGGATGACCGACGACAATCTGCTTGATCTCGATCCGATCTGGTCGCCCGATGGACGGCAGATCTACTTCGCCTCATCGCGCGGAGGCGGGCTCAACCTCTGGCGCGTGGCGATCGGGCCGGGAGGCAAGCCAGCGGGGCCACCGGAGCAGCTCACCACCGGAGCCGGTGACGATGTGGAGCCCGCCCCCGCGCCGGACGGCCGGCGTCTCGCCTTCGCCGTCAGAGGCATCAACTCGGACATGTGGCGGCTGCCGGTCTCACCCGAGTCGGGCAAGCCCACTGGCCAGCCGGAGCCTGTCGTCGCCACCACTCGGGTGGAGAGCCGGGGCAGCTGGTCCCCCGATGGGCGCACCATTGCCTTCAACTCGGATCGGTTGGGAGAGATGAACCTCTGGCTGCACCGGCTGTCGGATGGGAATGAGCGACAGGTCACCACCGGTCCGGGCGGGGACTACCAGCCGGAGTGGTCGCCCGATGGACAGCGGCTGGTGTTCTTCTCCGCTCGAGCCGGGAACATCGACATCTGGACGGTGCGCCTCTCCGACGGCCGCCTCGATAAGCTCACGGAGAGTTCGTCGATGGACATCAATCCCTTCTATTCGCCGGACGGACGCCGTATTGCGTTTCTCTCCGATCGGAGCGGACGGCTCGAGGTGTGGGTGATGAACGCTGACGGCTCAGCCCAGCGGCAGCTGACTTCGATTGGCGCACGGGGCCATTTTCTCCCCTGGACGCCGGACGGTTCCGCGATCCTGTTCCCTGCTGAGAGCGGGCCCAGCGTGGAGATCTATCGAGTGAACATCGCCGATGGCGGCCTGACCCGTCTGCCGGACATGGCCAGCGGCGCCCATATGTCGTTCTCGCCAGGCGACAGCCTCGTGCTGGATGTGCGGGGACACAAGAAGCTGTGGGTGTATCCCCTGAGCGGCCGGCCCGGCTACCAGATCTTCGAGTTTCCGGATCCGGATATCCGCATCGACTATCCGGTCTGGTCGCCGGATGGCAAGTGGATTCTCTTCGATCGCGCAGCGCCTAAGGGCGGTGACCTCTGGATTCTTGCCGGTATCCAGTAACTACTGTGGATCGACGAATGCTGTCGCCCAATCTCGTCCGGTCTTAGTCACCAGCTTGAGGTGGATCAGGCCGGTCACGCCGTCGAAGAAGTATCTGTCGCCGGTACTGGCATCGAGCTCCGCGAGGGTGGCCGCTGCCACCAGCAGCTGCGAGCTGTTGTAGTCGCGGATGACCCGGAAGGTGGCCTGCGGATACGGCAGCGTCATCCGCACCCATTCCCCTGCTTGAGTTCCGTTGAGATAGAACCTGGGACGCAGCGCCACGGTGCCGGCATACTGCACTGTGTAGCCGCGGCCGGGCACCATAGACGTGTAGGCGGTATTGGGATAGCCGGGCACTCCCACCAGCGTCAGCGCGGCGGCATCATCGCGGGTGAGCGTGACCGGTGCCACGGTCTCGGCATCTCTGCGGATGCCGAAGCCGACGTAGCGATTGGAGCAGGCGTTGGCCGGGTCCGCCTATCTGTGGGTGGCCGCGAGGGGCGGCTGATTCGTGGCACGATTTGACATCGGCCGAAATTAGGTGTAGATACGCCTAATCATGAGTCCGGTCCGCCGCTCGCCCCATCGCTTCGCTCAAGTCCGCCACTGCGCCTGCTGCAACCTCCGCAAAGCCACCCGAGCCGTTACCCAGTACTACGACGAGGTCCTGGAGCCTTCCGGACTCCGGATCACCCAGTTCTCCCTGCTGGCCGTGATTCGACTGCTAGGGACGGCGAGCATTACCCAGCTGGCCGACGCGGCGGTCATGGATCGGACCACCCTGGCCAGGAACCTGGCAGTGTTGGCGCGGGAGAAGCTGGTGCGGATTCGGCCCGGGTCGGATGGACGAGTTCGAGAGGTGAGTCTCACCCGGATGGCTCGGCTCAAGCTCGAGGCTGCGTTCCCGCTCTGGGAAGGGGCCCAGGCTCAGATGGCGGAGCGGCTCGGGGCGGAGCGAATGGAGCGAATGTCGGGTGATTTGTCGGCCGCGATCGGAGCGGCCCAATCGAAGCCGCTGCCCCGCTGACACGCTGAGGAGACGCACATGGCCACGATTCTTTGGGTCCTTCTGGGATTGGTAGTCCTCGTTCTGGTCTCCTATCTGATCGAGGCGCTGCGGCCTTCGCCAACGCCGCCCGAGCGGCTGTCCTGGGCCCCCGAGATCCCGATGCAGTATGTCGAGGTCAACGGGGCTCGGCTCCGGTATATCTCCACCGGCAACGGCCAACCCCTGGTGCTGCTGCACACCCTTCGAACCCAGCTCGATATGTTCCAGCGGGTCGTCCCCGAGCTCTCCAAGAAATTTCGGGTCTATGCGCTGGACTACCCCGGCCACGGCTATTCCGATATTCCCCAAGCGGACTATTCGGCGGAGTTCTTCGTGACCGCCGTGGCGGGCTTCCTCGAGCGGCTCGACATCTCGGATGCCGTACTGCTCGGTGAATCGATTGGCGGGACGATCGCGTTGCTGCTCGCAGCTCGACACAATCAGCGGGTCAAGGCCGTGATCGCCGTGAATCCGTATGACTACGATCGTGGGCGAGGCCTCGAGCGATCATCCCTTCTGGGAAAACCGATCTTCCGGCTGAACGACGTGCCGGTGCTCGGAGGAACGTTCCAACGGCTCCGGAACTATCCCCTGGTCCGGCAGGTGCTCCAGGGCGGCGTAGTGCGGGCCGGTGCTATGCCCCCTGTTCTCGTACGGGAGATGTATCGGGTGGGCAATCGTCCGGGGTACAACCGGGCATTCATCTCTCTCATCCACCACTGGCCGAGCTGGGAACAGGCGCGGCAGGAGTACGGGACCATCGATCGCCCGACTCTTCTCATTTACGGCGAGCGCGACTGGTCCCGAGAGAACGAGCGCGAGGTGGACCGGCGGGGGGTGCCTGGGGCGACTACGCGGGTGGTGCCGAACGCGGGACACTTTCTGGCGCTGGATGCACCCGAGGAGCTGTTGAAGGAGGTGTTCGAGTTTACCGGCGGGCCGGTGCGGGCTCGCTGACCACGAAGGCCTCCATCGCGAAGTACTCGGCCAGTCCCAGGCGATCGAGCTCGGAGGCCGTGCCCTGGTTCCGGGCCTCGACCCGCTGCCAGAACTCGCGCTCGTCCGGACCCGGGAACGGGGCGGTGTCCTTCTGCGACTGATGTTTGAAGATCGCCTGGATCTTGAGCCGGAGCTCCTCCTGTGAGAGCGGCACGAGCCAGGTGGCCTCGGTCACGGGCCACTCCTGCCAGGCTCCGCGGTAGAGCCACACCTCCGGCCGTCGTCCACCAGCCTCCACGTATTCCTCCAGCGCAAGGTCGACCGCCTCCTTGCACATCCGATGGGTCCCGTGCGGATCCGAGAGATCGCCGGCCACGAAGACCAGGTCGGGGGTGATCTCGTCCAGCAGGTCTCTGACGATGGCGACATCGGCGGGACCGATGGGATCCTTCTTCACCTTTCCCGTCTGATAGAAGGGAAGATTGAGGAAGCGCGCAGCGCGATCATCCAGCCCCAGGGTCCGGATTCCGGCTACTGCTTCCGACTCGCGGATGATCCGCTTGGTGTCCTGGACCTCGGGAATGTCCACGTCTCCCGGTCGCTTGCGCGCCAGGAACTCTTCGATCCGGCCGCAGATGTCGGAGACGGCGTCTTCCCCGATGCGGCGCTCACAGGCCAACCGTCTGAGGAAGTCCACGTGCCGGCGCACGTCGTGGTCGAAGACCGCCAGGTTGCCGCTGGTGAGGTAGGCGACGGTGATCCGGTTGGCGTTCTGCACCAGCTTGTGAAGGATGCCTCCCATGGAGATCACGTCATCATCTGGGTGGGGCGAGAAGCAAATGATGCGCGACTCGCGCGGCAGCTTGGACCGTCCCCGAATCTTGGCGCCGAGGGCGTTGAAGACTTCGCCGTTGAGCGCACCTGGCGATCCGGCTCGGGCCACGATGGCCGAGAGATGGTGCTCAGCGTAGTCGCGGTGGGTGAGCTTGAGGATCGCCTTGCCGGTCTGGTGGGAGAGCCAGGTCACGGCGCGCACCGTGAGCTCGGGGTTCCACTCGACCGCACCGAGCAGCCAGGGCGTGGCCACTCGGGTGAGCCCAGCCGCCGCCGCGCGATCCAGGTAGCAGGTGGTGTTGGGGTGCCGCTGAAGGAAGGTGGCCGCCACCTCGTGGTCCACTTCGCCTTCGACTGCCCGACGGATGATAGCGGCTTTGTGCTCCCCCGTCGCCAGGATGAGGATCTCCCGCGCATCGAGGATAGTGGCGACGCCCATCGTGATGGCCTCTCGAGGCACGTTCTCCTCGCCAAAGAAATCCGCGGCGGTGTCCTTTCGTGTGACCAGGTCCAAGGTGATCAGCCGGGTGCGGCTCTCGGCGCCGGAGCCCGGCTCGTTGAACCCGATATGTCCGGTGCGGCCGATCCCCAGCAACTGGAGGTCGATCCCGCCAGCAGCGCGGATATCGGCCTCGTACCGGCGGCACTCGGCCTCGACTTCCTTGAGCGGAACATCACCCCGGGGGAGGTGGACATTGGCCGCGGGGATGTCCAGGTGAGAGAACAGATTCTCCCACATGAATCGGTGGTAGGAGTGGATGCTACCCGGGTCCATCGGGTAGTACTCGTCGAGGTTGAAGGTGATGACCCCGGCAAAGCTGAGCCCTTCCTCCCGGTGCATCCGAATCAGCTCTCGATATACGCCGATCGGGGTTGAGCCGGTGGCGAGACCGAGGACCGCGCGCGCGCCGGCCGCTGCCCTGGCCCGCACCAGGCCACCGATGCGACGGGCGACCAGTCGGCCGAGCTCGTCGTGGTCTTGGACCAGAACGGTCCGAATCCGCTCGATGCCGGTATTGGAGTCAGAGAGGGAGGTACTCATCGTGGCCCGGGAAATGTAGCAGTCAGAAGTAAGAAGTAAGAAGTAAGAAGTGAGAAGTGAGAAGTAAGAAGTGAGGAGCAAGATCATCGGTCGGGGCACTGGTATCCTCATCCCAAGGGGCGCTGACCCCGAGCGCAGCGAGAGGGAAGCGGACCGAAGGATCTATTTGCCCGGCTTCGATAGCCGCGGATCAGGTCCCTCCCCCTCGCGGTGCTCCCCTCGCTGCGCTCGGGGCAAGCTTGTCGGGATGAGGAGCCACCCCTCACTCCTTACTCCTCGCTTCTCACGTCTCACCTTTCACTTCTCACGTCTCGCCCTCTCCCCTGCTCACCTGCTGAGCAATCCCGCGTCGAGAATCAGCGGTGCCCCCGTCACGTAACGCGCCCGATCGGAGGCGAGGTAGACCACCGCCTGGGCCACGTCCTCCGGCTCGATCCACGGGACTGGCAGCAGATTGCCCGCGGACCGCTCCGCGATCTCTCGAGGCGTAAGCCCTTCGAGCTCGGCCAATCCATCGTTCATCGGCGTGTTCACCCCGGTCGGGTGCAGCGAGTTCACCCGGATCCCGTGAGGCGCGAGCTCGATCGCCCAGGATTTGGTGAGCCCGGTGAGACCCCACTTGGATGCGGCATAGTGGCTGAGGCGTCCCATCCCGCGGAGCCCGGCCACCGAGGAGTTATTGATGATGACCCCGGAGCGTTGCCGAATCATCACCGGAATGACGCGCCGGGCGACCAGCCATGGGCCTTTCAGATTGATGTCCAGCATGCTGTCCCACGCGTCTTCTGTCAGCTCGTGGGCCAGGCCATAGGCACAGATTCCCGCGTTGTTGAACAGGATGTCGATCCGGCCGAACCGCTCCACAGTGGACTCGACGGCCTGGGTGACCGCCGGGTCGTCGCGCACGTCACCCGTGAACGTCAGGCACTCCGTGCCCAGGTCGCGGCACTCGGCGGCCAGGGAGTCCAGGTCCGCTCGCGAGCCCATGGCGTAGCCTGGGTAGCTCATCGCCCGGGCGATGTCGAAGGCCGCGATCCGCGCCCCCTCCCGCGCGAGGGCGAGTGCCGACGCGCGGCCCTGTCCGTGTGCCGCACCGGTGATAAAGGCCACCCGACCGCTGAATTCGCCCATCAGATCCGACTCTCCGCCGCTCCCGCGCCCTGCACCTGGCTCTTTCGACGATAGGGCAGGAGATACTCGTCCAACTCTACCTCGAGCGCATTGTTGAACACGTTGGTCGCCACCATGAGCGCCCCGAAGGCAGTGAGGGTCACGATCTGCTCCGAGTCGAGGAACGCAGCCACTCGGGCATAGACGTCATCGGGCACGGTGAACGGCGAAACCGCAAGTCGCCGGCCGAACTCCACCACCGCAGTCTCCCGTTCATCCAGATCCAGACGGTCGGGGTTTTCTCCAACCTCGATGAGGATACGCCGAAAGAACGTGGAACAGATCAGGCAGTCGGTTTCCGAAGAGATGGCGTGGGCGAAGAGCGTGGTCAGCCGTTCGCCCAGGAACGGCTGCACTGCATCACGCAACGGGTACCACTCCATGAGGGCGTGAAAGGCAGGCAGAGAATGCAGGAGGGTGCGCTTCATATTGGTGATGCGCGCGTGGTGGGCAACGTGGTCGTCGTGGGCTTGTCTAGCCTGCGGCGAGGCGGTGTCATAGGTCAGAGGGACGACACGGGACATGGCGAGGCTCCCTTTAGGGCGGCTAACGGCTAACAGCTAACGGCTAACAGTCATTAGGGGAAGTCCCGTCCCTCCACAGGTGCCGCTGTCAGCTGTTAGCTGTCGGCCGTTGGCTGTCGGCCGTTGGCTGTCGGCTGTTAGCTGTTAGCTGTTAGCTGTTAGCTGTTAGCTGTTAGCTGTTAGCTTCCATCGGTGACCTCCGCCACCGCGAAGCACCCCAACGCCCACCAATCTCGTCCATGAGATCCAACCTCTCCAGTTCAAGGGTCTTCCTCCTGTCTCCGGCGCACTGCGGCGGCAAGCGGGCCCAGCTCCTGCTCAGCGGACGCGGCCGGTTTCCCCTGGCCGAGCGGCTCCGGACAGTGGAGGCCACGCTGGGCGAGGCGTTCAGCTTCCTAAGCGGCCTGTACTTCCGAGGAAAGCTGACCTACGCGACTCGCTTTGGCCGGCCGCCTGAGGGTGAGGCACCGGTGCAGGTGATCACCGCGAACCGGGGGCTGCTGCCTGCCGATACCGTGGTGGGCATCGAGGATCTTCGGGAATTCGGCTGCGTAAACATCCGGTCCGAGGACCCACGCTACCGAACGCCGCTCCAGCGCGATTTGGCGCGCTTGGCGGCAATCCCGGAGGTGGAGCTGGTCCTGCTCGGCAGCGTGGCGACGGGGAAATACGTGGACGTGCTGGTCGACATCGTGGGCGAACGGCTCTTCTTTCCAACCGATTTCGTGGGCCGTGGGGATATGAGCCGCGGGGCGCTGCTCCTCCGAGCCGCGCGCGAGGATACCGAGCTCGACTACGCGCCGGTCGCGGGCGCCATCCGGCATGGAACCCGGCCGAGGAAGGCAGAGTGACCTCCGCCACCGCCTCACCGGCGATATGCCCGCAACGTGGCTTGAGCGTCCTCAATCGAGACACTCAACGGGAGGTAAGGATGCCGGAACGAGACACTATTCGGATGGCGGCCTCGCGTCGTCGAAGCCGATCACGGTCGAGGCGGAGCCACTGATATGGCCGCCAAATCACGCCGCGCTAGAAGGCCGGCACGGAAGCGCTGGTCCAAGCGGGTGACCCAGACCAGCAACGCGATGGATCTGGAGGGCGGAGTTTTCAAGCAGTCCAGCGCGCGGAGCATCGCGCTCTCCCTCAAACGGTCGGCCGAGCGGAGCCGGCGGCGGAAATCGGAGCCGTTCCGCTCGGCGATGTCGATGCTGAACCTGTACATCAACCGGGCGGGAACCAACCTGAGCCCATCGCGGCGACGGGTGCTGGAACGCGCCAAGGCCGAGTTGCGCCGGGCGTTCCATAGGGAGTAGCAGGACAACGGCCCCGCACCATAGTGGCGCAGGGCCGTCGTTGCACAGCGGTGTTACGGCTACTTGTCGTCGCGCGACTTCCGGGGCTCGATCTCCTCGTCCTCGCCGCGCATCGCCTCCATGGCGGCGGTGAGATCGCAGGCCAGAGTCCGCTCCCGGCGAAGCGTGCTGATGACCGCCTCGGCCTGCTTCATCTGCAGGGTGAGTGCGCCTGCCGATTCGAGAGCGTGATCTACCACGGTCCGCTGCGCCTGCAATGACTCGACGGTCGAGCGGATGCCCAACGCGAGGGCCTCCGCACGCGCCAGCCGCTGTTCGGCCCGGTCCAGCTGGCGCTGACGCGTTGCCAGCCCCTGGAGACCCTCTTCCGCGGCCTTGAACTGCACCTGGGTCTCCTCCAGCAGGTTCCGAGTTTCCTCGATTTCGTGCCGCGCGGAACCGATGGTCTGGACGTCCTCCACCGCTCGCTCGGCCATTCCGAAGACGTGCTTGACCTGCGCCTCGAGAGCTTCCACGGCCGCCTGCCTGGCCAGCGTCTGCTCCAGCGCACGAGCTGCTTCACCCTGGGCTGACTCCCACCGGCCGAGGAGCTCCTCGAAGTGAGCGAGCTGCTTCTCAATGGGCTTGAGCGCCGTGGCCCGGGCATCCAATTCGCCGGAGATTCGCACCAGAGTACCTGAGCGGTCCTCCGCCTGGGTCAAGGTGGAGGCGATGCCGCGGGAGATTTCCTCCAGCCGCTGTGCCGCCTCTGCAGCCCCCTGCCGCAGGGCTGAGGCCTTGTTCAGATGCTCTGTAGCCTTGTCGAGAGCGCCCTGACGCTGCTCCAACTCCTGGCCAAGCTGCCTGACCCGCTCTTCCACCTCATCGAGCTGCTGGGTCCGATTCTCCAGCGCGCGCACCGACTCATCGACTGCGACGAGTCGCCGATCGGCCTCGGTCACCGAATTGCTGACGCCGGCGATCACCTCCGATACCTTGTGCGCCGCTTCCGCCTGCTTGGCCAGCTTGACGAACCGACCTTCGGCGCCCTCCATTTGCGCTCGCAGACCGTCGGTCCGGTCCTTGAGCTCCGCGCTCATCCCGCCCAGCTCGGACAACCCGCGGTGGACCTCCTCGATCAGCTCCCGGCGCGACTGAATCTGCTCCATCGTGGACCGGACTTGGTCCACCTCGAAGCGAATCCGCTCCACCGCCGGCTCCATCCCGCCCAGATCGGCGACCTGCGCCTGCACCTTGCGGGTCCAAGCGTCGGAGTTGGCCAGCCAGGCCTGGACCTCGCTGTGGCTCTCCCGCAGCCGGGTCATCTCCTCATAGGCCAGGCGCATCTGCTCCAGACCGTCGGCCATGACCTCCCGCGTGCCCTTCAGCGTGCCGAGATCGGCGAGCACCTGATCCACCTCCGGCTTGAGCCGTTCGATCCGGTGCATGCGCTCTCCGACTTCGCGGGCCAGGGCGTCCAGCCGCTCGGCGTCTTGCCGGATCGTGCCGATGCGGCGGGCTTCATCCGAGAGCCGCACCAACTCCTGGGCCAGCTCTCCTTCCTGGTCGGCCAGCGCCCGGACCTGCGCCTGCACCGCGGCGGTACCCTGACTGGCCGCATCGAGCACCCCGAACCGCGCCTCGCATTCCTTGACCGCATTCCGAAGGTCGGCGACCCGCTCGCTGACGGCGTGCAGACCCCGATTCTCCAATTCGAACCCTTCGCTGCTCTTGCGCATCTGCTCGCGAAGCTCGGTGAGGGCCTGACGGGCGGCCTGTTGAGCCTCCTCCCCCTGACGAGAAGCCGCCTGAAGCTCCTCGTTTCGGGCCAGGACCTTGACCTGAATCCCCTGGATCTCCGCCATCTTGGCCTCGATCCCACCGAACCGCCGAATCTGCTCCTCCTGCCGGCGCAGCCAGGCATCCAGCTCGCGGTCGAGCCGGGTGAGCTGGGAGATCTGGTTGGCGGCGCGCTCCACTGCCTCCCGCTGCTGCTCCAGCACACCGGCCTTCTGGCCCACCTGGTCGGCGAGGGCCTTGAGCACCGCCAGCTGATGCTGGATGTCGGGAATGGCGGCCGTCGCCTGGTTCAGCGGCTCGAGGGTGCGCTCGACCGACTGAACCTTGCGCACGACCTCCTCCAGCCGGCCGGTCGCCGCCTGATGTTCCTGGTCGAATGCTTCCAATCGAGAGGTGGTGTGGCGGTGGGCGGTGAGGGCGTCGTCGTGCTGGCCTCGCATCCGGGCGACGTTTTCGGTGAGCTCGGCGAGCTGGGTCCGGAGCGAATCGGCCTCGTTTCGAAGGGCCGCCATCGGGCTTTCCAGGCTGAGGAAGCTCTCCAATTGTTCCCGGAGAAGGAGGGCCGTGTCCATCCGATCGCCCAGCGCCCCGAGCTGAGTCCGCAGCCGATCCACGTCCTCCGTGGCGTGGGCGAGCTGAGTTTCGGTCCTGGCCTGGGTCTTGGCCACTCGGTCGGCCTGCTCCTCCGAGGCGGCGAGCTGCGCGGCCAGATTTTCCAGTCCGGCGAGGCGCTGCTCCGCTGCCTCACAGCGTTCGCGTAGTGTATCGAGCTCGGCCGACCGCTCCATGACCGGCTCGAGAGCGCGGAGCTGCTGCGCGGCGACTTCCGCGCGAGCGATGAGCGCCTCGAGCGCCGTGGAGCCCTTGGCTCCCTCGACCAGAACTTCCGCGTCGCCGTCGGTGCGGCGCCGACCCTTCAGGAACGTGACCATTGGCTTACTCCGGCGGAAAGCGCGCGCGCCCAGCCGGCGAAGGCCCGGGGGCAAGACAGGGGACTGAGTTAGGCTCTTGTTCCGGTCAGATCGCGCGCGTGGTGAAGATTTGGAGCACGAGGGCGGACTCGGACCCTGTGTGCAACGCGTATGCCTGGAACTTCAGAGCAGTTACCGCACGAGTTGCTGCCCCCCGGACAGGAGCGCAAACCGGTGCGGCGGCGGGAGATGCCGGAGGGGCTAGCGCCGCTTCAGAGGGCTGAAGAATGAGCGGGTGGTCCAGCATGCTTCGCGAGCTGCCACGATGCAGGCAGGTCGCGGGGGACACAACCGGGCTTACTACGGAGTACCGCGTTTCGGCTCGATCATCCCCCAGGCGCTCACCGAGCCGGCCAAGGCGAGCGCCGCCGCGAGCAGCATGACGAGCTGAAAGGCGTCGACGAATGACATGTCGATCGCGGCACGCAACAGGGATCGCAAGTGCTGAGGCAGCGACGGCGGCAGTGTGGCTCCCGCGAGTTTCCCTTCTTCGCTGGCGAGCAACTGGCGCACCTCGGGTGGTACCCGGAGCTCACCCAGGCGTTGGGTGAGGCCATAGCGGAAGCGTAATGAGGCCACCGCGCCGAAGACGGCCACCGCGAGGAGACCGGCAGCCCGGGAGACCGCGTTGTTGATGCCGGAAGCCAGTCCGGCGCGCTCCTGGTCCACCGCGCCCATCACTGCCGTCGTGAGCGGGGCCACGCTCACTGCCATTCCGATCCCCAACACCACGATCCCTGGAAACAACGTGGTCCAGTAGCTGCCCTCCGTCTCCGATAGCCCAAGCAAACCAAAGCCGACGCCCGCGATGAGCGGACCCACGATCAGAGGGATCCGGGCGCCGTAGCGATCCACCAAGTGGCCGGCCAGTCGTGAAAGCACGAACAGGAGCACGATGAAGGGGAGCATGGCCGCGCCCGCGGCTGTCGGGGTATAGCGGCGGACCTGTATCAGGTCGAAGGGGAGAAAGAAGAGGGCGCCCCCCAGCGCAGCATAAAGGAAAAGGGTCAGCAGATTGGTACCGGCAAACGTCCGCGACCGAAACAGCTCGAGCGGCACCATGGGGCAGGAGATCCCGCCCTCCGCGGCCAGAAACCCTGCCAGGAGCAGAACACCTCCTGCCAACCCAGCAATGATCAGCGGGTCTCCGAGGCCCCGCCGCGGCGCTTCAATCAGCCCAAAGACGAGGGCCCCAAGGCCCGCGGTGGCAAGAGCGGCGCCCAACCAGTCGAGAGCCCGCCCATCACCTGACGTGCGGCTCTCGGGCACCTTGCGCAGCAACACTGCCAACGTGAGCACCGCGATCGGAAGGTTGAGCCAGAAGAGCCAGCGCCACGATGCAGCCTGAATCAACCACCCTCCCAGCACCGGCCCCACACCCGCAGCCGCCGCGGACCACGCGGACCAGGTACCGATGGCGCGGCCGCGTCGGTCGGGAGCGACAGTGGCGCTGATCAGCGAGAGGCTGCCCGGCACCAGCAAGGCGGCGCCCACGCCCTGAACGGCGCGGGCCGCGACCAGCCCTTCGATCGTTGGGGCGAGACCACATGCGGCGGAAGCGGCGGCAAAGAGCGCGATTCCAATGGCAAAGACCCGACGACGTCCGGCCCGGTCTCCCAGCGCGCCTCCCAGGAGCAGGAGCGCGGCGAGGCAGAGCGCGTAGCTCTCGATGACCCACTGGACGTCGGCGGCCGTCGCGTGGAGCGTCGCCTGCAGCGTGGGCAGCGCCAGGTTGACCACTGTTCCATCGATGAACGCCATGCTGGAGCCGAGAATGCTCCCGAGCAACACCCAGGGCTCCGCGGAAGCCGAGGCGTGGGGCGGCGGCGGCGCACCTTGGACGACGCCTGCATCACAGGGCGTTCTGAGGGTCATGCTAGCGCACGCGCACGCCGTTCTTGATCACCAGCCGCACCCGCCGAAGTGCGCCGATATCGTGAGTCGGATCGCCCTCCACCGCAACCACGTCGGCCAGCATGCCCTGGGCGATCTTCCCCAGGCGATCGTCCAGATGAAAGATCTTGGCGTTGACCGCGGTGGCGGATCGGAGTGCCGCGAGTGGCGTCATCCCCTCGTCGACCATGAGCTCGAGCTCCCGCACGTTCTCTCCATGGGTGAACACGCCGACATCGCCGCCAAAACAGATGGTGACCCCAGCAGCGAGCGCTGCCCGGAAGCTGGTCCGTTTCGCCGTGACCCGCACAGGCGGCTCACCTTGTCCCTTCTTCCATCCGTCGAAGTACTGCGCGTAGGCCTCAGATGCGGCTAATGTCGGGCAGAGGGCCACGCCCCGCTGCCGCATCAGCCGGAACAGCTCGGGCGTCCCCCCGTCACCGTGCTCCACTGTTTCAACCCCGGCGAGCACGGCTCGGCGCATCCCTTCGGCAGTAGTAGCGTGGGCTGCGGTCGGCCGGCCACTTCCGCGCGCCGTCTCCACCAGCACCCGCAGCTCCTCCTGAGAAAAGGTCGGCTCCGCCTCGCCCTTGGGTCCCCAGGAGTAGTCGGCGTATACCTTGATCCAGTCTGCCCCGTTGCCGATCTGGTTTCGCACCGCCCGAGCGACGCCTTCGGCACCGGTGGCCTCCTCGGCTCCCTGCGGGGGGTCGATGGCGTAGTCCACGCGGCGCGGTCCATAGCTACCCGTCGCGACGATGGCCCGGGTGACAGTGATGAGACGGGGTCCGGGCACGACACCCTGGTCGATAGCCCGCTTGAGCTGCACGTCGAAATTGAGCGCCCCCTCGGTGCCGAGATCGCGCTCGGTGGTTATCCCGGCGCGGAGCGTAGCTGCCGCGTGCGCGACTGCCTCAGCCATGCGCAAGCCGAGCGGCTCCTTGAGGACCTGATCGTCCCAGAGGGCCTCGTTATAGGGGTGCAGAAACAGATGGGAGTGGCCTTCGATGAGCCCGGGGATGAGAGTGGTGCCGGCAAGCGCGATTCGCTCGACATCGTCCGGGGTCGAGACTCGATTAGCAGGCCCCACTGCGGCGATGCGCTCGCCCCGCAGCAGGACCACCCACCCGCGGTGGGATGCGTCGGCTACCCCGTCCCACACCGCATCGGGCGCGAGCAGAACCTGCTTGGTGGTGTCAGTGGGAGGCGACTGCTGAGCCGATCCCGCGGCGCTGAGTATCGAAAGCGCGAGCAGAGAGAGCCGAAACACTCGCGTGGGGAACGCGGAGTTGCCCATCATGGCACGCCTCGGGTGAGAGCGCGCTAAATCTAGGATGCGACTGGGAGCGAGACAAAAGAGACGGCGGCCGGAATGCGAACCCGGCCGCCGCCTGTGCTTGGAAGGGTTGGATGCCTCGAGGCACCTAGCGCTGAGTCTGGCTGGAGCTGGTGTCCGACATGCCACCGGCCTGACTGCTGTCCGCGCCGGTCGGACCGGTTTGGACGCCCGGCTTGGCCTTCAAGGCCGTGTCGCTCCCCGGGCCATTGTACTTGTAGCCGCCGGCACCCTCTTTGTTGACCTTGCCGGTATCGGCGCCGCCGCTGGGCTTAGTAGTATCGGGGGCTGCGTTCTTATTTTCGCTTGGCTTTCCTTCGTAGCCCCGGGCCTTATACGCAGCCTTGGTCGCAGCCTTGTCGACTCCGCCATGCTGTGCACAGTTGGTCTTTCCCGGCTTAGCCGCCCGCGAGCCATCTTTGCAAACCACGCTATCGACGGACAGCCCGGCCTGGCCGGCGGCGCCGGTGTCCTTGGCTGCCGGTCCGGTCTGGACGCCCGGTTTGGCCTTGAGCGTGGTATCGCTGGGGGCACCCTGGTTCATCCCTGTGTCGCCTCGGGCAGCCTTGGTCGTATCGCTTGGCTGATAGCCTTTGTAGCCCGAGGTGTCCTGAACGGCCCCGGTATCCGGACGGTTTTGACCCGGCTGCTGCGCCCATAGCCCCGGCGCCGCTGCCAGGGCAAGGATCCCGACCACGGCGCTGAGTGCGGTGGAGCGAGAGTAAATACCCATCGTTGGTTTCTCCCTTCTAAGAACCCTCTGAATTACTCGGGATTACTCGGGGACAACCGGAGCCCCCGTCCCCCTTGCCATCAGAGTAGCGTAGGCCGGTGGGAAGAGGGCTGCTGTGATCCAGATCATGGTCTTGCGGGCCTCTGGCACTCCTGGCAAGGTGCAAAGTTGCCGGCGGGAGCGGCGGTGCCGCCAAACCGGTGACCATTGGCACCGCGAAATCACCATAGCGGCCTTATGATGTAATGCGCTGCCATCTCCTACGGGCGCGCGCGTGACCCCGCCGGCGCCTCTCCGGCGGTGAAGATCATGTGAGACGCACCATGGGTTCGTCCTTTCGATTCCAGCCGCTGCTGCTCCTGCTGCTGACGTCCATCTTTGCTTGCACCACTTACCGTCGCGCCCTCGCTCCCGCACTGCCGATTAGTCAGGTGACCCCGTCCGTCGGTCAAGTCCCGGACTCGGTCCTGACCAAAGTCATTCGCGAGGGTGACCTGATCGTGCTCGGCACCCCGCTCGATATCGTGTCCGACTATGGCTTTCTCACGCCAGCATTTCAGTTGGGGGCGAAGGAGACGTGGTATCAGGTGAAGGTCGCCGTGGATTCGGTCATCAAGGGCAAGATCAAGAGCGCCAAGAGCGTCGATCTGGGCATGCTGCCCGCGGCACTCACGCCGCCGCCGCCGTTTGGCCGCCTCGCGAAGAACGAGATCGTGGTCCAGTACCCAGCCGTCACCTTCATCCGAAGCCGGTGGGCCGACGCCGCAACCCTCGTCACCGGCGAACGAGCGGTCTTCATCTTCAATCGCTGCTATTACTGCCTGCCCATTAGCGGCCTCGCCCATGCCCGGGGACCCTATTACACGGCCAACCCCCTCGTGGCCCAGGGCTGGGGCAGCAAGCTTGATCCGGCTGAATGGCCGCGAGTTACCCGACTGCTGGCGGAGATGAAGCGGCCCAGAAGGCAGTAGCCTCAGAGCGCGACGGAAATCACGGCGGACGACCCGGCCGGGTCGATAGTGTGAGCCTCGTTCCGGGAGGCTCCGCATGGCGGCCGTCGCAATCACGCAGAACCTGACGCACATCGGCGACGCCGTGGCCGACGCGCTACGGCACCTTCCGCTGGAAGAGTTGGTCCGGGGCAAGCTGGTGGCGGTGAAACCCAATGACACCTGGGCCACGGCGGAGGACACCAGCGGCGTGACCCAGCCCGATACGCTCCGGGCCCTGTTGCGAGAGATCAAACCATTCAAGCCTCGCGCGCTGATTGTCACCGGTGGCGCCGGCGCTGCCGAAACAGAAGACGTCTTTCGTCACAGCGGAATGTGGGACCTCCCTTCACCTCGGTCGAGCTGGAGTACGCGCCGAACAGGGAGGTGACGGGGCCGCAGCGGACCGTTATGGTGAATCCCCGAGTGCTCGAGTACGAAACGCTCATCGCGCTCAACCAGCTCAAACTGCACCGCACCGCTACCGTGACGCTCGCACTCAAGAACATCGCGATGTCCTTCCCCGCGGCCGATTACTACGGCCATCCTCGCTCGACCGAAAAGCATCAGCATCGGTTTTTCGACGACATGCACTCGTTCATCGCCGCCATGGGAAGGCGCTTCCCGATTCGCCTCGCGGTCACCGTCGGTCATCCGGCGATGATCGCGACCGGACCCCTGGGTGGACATACCGTCGAGACCGGCATCGTGATCGCGAGCACCGACCCGATCGCCGCCGACGTGGTCGGCGCCCACCTCCTCGGCTTCGGTCCGCAGGCGGTGC
>JBIOUY010000219.1:0-14863 GCA_044867445.1 Gemmatimonadales bacterium | reverse complement strand
ACGATGCTCCCGCAGCGCACATTCAGTGCTCGCCATCCGGCTTAAGGTGTAGTAGCAGGGCGGCCCTGGATGGCGTGGACTGTCGTGCGCGGAGGGAGCGTCGTCCCCAGCGCTCGCCCGCGCAAGGCTCCGGAAGACCCGAGCTAGGTAATCGACTATGCGGCACGGCTCACCATGATTCGCGTGGCACTGATCGGCTTCGGCTACGCCGGCCGAGTGTTCCATGCCCCACTGATCTCCACGACACCCGGCCTCACGCTCTCGGTCATCGGCTCTCGCCAGCAGGACAAGGTGGCGTCGGCCTATCCCGGCGTTCAGGTGGTCTCCGACCCGCTGGACGCGGCGCGGCATCGCGACGTCGATCTCGTTGTCGTCGCCACGCCCAACGACTCTCACGCCTCCCTCGCCGACGTGGCGCTCACCGCCGGCAAGCATGTCGTAGTAGACAAGCCCTTCACCATCGCGCTGGCGGAGGCTCGAGCGCTCGCCGTCAAGTCCGCTGCGGTGGAGCGGGTCCTATCGGTCTTCCAGAATCGTCGTTGGGACAGTGATTTTCTGGGGATTGCGCGGGAGCTTGCCGCCGGCCGGATCGGTGACGTCGTGGAGTTCCGCTCGGAGATGAGCCGGTATCGTCCGGTGGTTCGCGACCGCTGGCGGGAGCGCGCCGGGCCGGGATCGGGTGTCTGGTATGATCTCGGCCCGCATCTCATCGATCAGGCCCTGGTGCTCTTCGGTCCGCCGGAGACGGTCCAGGCGGACCTCCAGATCCAGCGCCGCGGCGGATCGACCGTTGACTGGTTCCACGCCATCCTCGGCTACGGCCGGAAGCGCGTGATCCTGGCCTCCAGCATGATCGCCGCGGATGTCCCCGCCCGCTTCCTGGTACGCGGCACTCAGGGAAGTCTCGTCAAGCGTCGGGGCGATCCACAGGAGGATCAGCTCGGTCGCGGAGAGAAGCCGGGCTCGGCCGAGTGGGGCCGCGATCCCGATCCGTTGGTCCTGGTGGCGAATCAGGCGGAGGCGCCAATCGAGATCACCGCTCCGGCCGGCAATTATCTCGCCTACTACTCGTCGCTGCGGGACGCCATCCTGGGCAAAGGCGAGCCTCCGGTAACGCCGGCACAGGCAACGACCGTCATGGCCGTTCTCGAGGCCGGGATCCAGTCCTCCGAAGAGGGTCGGGCCGTTCGCCCCCTATATAATGAAAGGGAACGCTCGGCTTGGGAGCTCACAGCCCCACCGCAAGCGACAACTTAGGCTTGCTACACATGGCCCTCACCGGCTTCGCCAAGCTGTTCGACCACTCCATCGTCCGTCCCAACGCGACGCGGGCGGAGGTGGCGCAGTTCGCCGAGACCGCGGCCCGGTTGGGCACGGCCACGCTGACCGTTCAGCCCCACTACATCCGCTTCGCCGTCGAGCAGCTGCGAGGCTCCGGTGTGCTGGTCGGAACCGTGGTCGGGTTTCCCCACGGCAACGAAACGCCTTCGATGAAGGTGTACCAGGCCAGGGAGGGGCTCGATCTCGGTGCGGACGAGATCGACATGGTCATGAACATCCCCGCCCTCAAGAATCGAGAGGAAGTGCTGTTCCTCCAGGATGTCGCGGGCGTCGTCGAAGCCGCCCAAGGCAGGACGGTGAAGGTCATCACCGAGAACTGCTATCTCACGCAGGAGGAAAAGGAGCGGGCCTGCGACTGGATCGCGCGGGCCGGCGCCCGCTTCGTCAAGACGTCGACGGCGTACGCGGAGGGCGGGGCAACGTTGGATGATGTCCGACTGATGTACCGGGCGGTGAGCGGGAGATGCCGGGTGAAGGCGGCGGGAGGGATCCGGGAGATCCATGAGGTGCTGGAGTATCTCGAAGCCGGCGCACGGCGGTTCGGCTCCACTCGCACCGACCAGCTGGTCCGCGCGTTCCAGCAATTGCCCGCCGAGAAGCAGCAGGCCTTTGCAGACTACTTGCCCAGCCCGAGCCCATCGCGCCGGTGAGCGCCGCAAGCTCACCCCTTCTCACCGCAGAGAGCATTGGTTTTAGGAGGCGAAGTGAAGATCAAGCTCACCAGCGTGCTAGTCGACAATCAAGACAAGGCGCTCAAGTTCTATACCGAAGTGCTGGGCTTCGTGAAGAGCAAGGACATTCCCGTCGGCGCGTTCAAGTGGGTCACCGTCGTCTCTCCCGAAGGTCCCAAGGAGATCGAGTTGCTGCTGGAGCCCAATGAGAATCCAGCGGCCAAGACCTTTCAGGCGGCGCTGCGCGAGCAAGGGATTCCGCTCACTGCGTTCGCTGTCGACGACATCCAGCGCGAATACAGTCGGCTCAAGCAGCGCGGAGTCGTGTTTCGGGGCGAACCCAAGAAGATGGGACCGACGACCGTCGCCGTCTTCGAGGACACCTGTGGGAACCTGATTCAGATCTATCAGGAGTAGGGAGACAGTTTGGAGGGCGGCGGCGAACGAGGCGTCGCAGTGCGGCGCCGGAGGCAAGACGGCGGCCCCGGCACCGGAGGGTCCCTTGGGGCCCTGATCCCGAGCATCGCTGCTGGCGGGCGAGCGCTGGGGACGATGCTCCCGCAGCGCACATTCAGTGCTCGCCATCCGGCTTAAGGTGTAGTAGCAGGGCGGCCCTGGATGGCGTGGACTGCCGTGCGCGAAGGGAGCGTTGTCCCCAGCGCTCGCCCGCAGCCAAGAGGCGCCCGCCCCGACGGTCGCACCGCAAGGCAGCGGGGGATGCACCCGCCTGCGGCGGGTACCCGCTCCGGGCGTATTCAGTGCTCGCCATCCGGCCTCCGGCGTAGTAGCAAGCTGGCCTAACGGGCGTGGACTGCAGCGCCCGGAGGGACCTTCTCCGCTGCCTCGCGGTGCGACCGTCGCACCGGACGCGCCCTGCGGGGCCAACCCGTTGCCGGCGCCGCTCCCCAAACAAACCATGCAGATCAAGACCGTGCTCCGCTACGCGCTGGTGCTTCTGGGCGGCTTCTTCGCTGGTAGCCGCCTCGTCGATGCTATAGACCAGGTCTTTTGTGCCCTCGGCACCACCATGCGACAGGCGGGCTCGGCCGAGGCCTTTCGTCGGGTGGACTTCGAGTATCCAGTGGCGCTGGCTCGAGCAGCCCTCGCCTGTGGCGTCCGGCACTTCCTGCTGGTGACAGCAGTGGGAGCCGCGCCGAATTCGCGATTCTTCTATAATCGAGTGAAAGGCGAAGTCGAGGCCGCCATTACAGCACTGGGCTTCAGGTCGGTCACCATCGCCCGGCCATCCCTGCTGCTGGGCCCTCGGAGAGAGCCACGCCTGGGGGAGCAGCTTGGCAAGGTTCTGGGCCTGCTCTCGCCACCGCGGTGGAGACCGGTGCAAGCGGCCCAAGTCGCGAGGGCCTTGGTCGAGGCAGCGAAGCGGGATCTTCCCGGGGTCCGCATTCTGGAGAACCGCGATTTGCGCGCGGCTCAGGCCGAATGACTCTACGAACTCTAGCCGGCCCTCAAGGCAAGTTGGTAGTGGATGAAGGCGGAGCCGGCGAGCCTGCGGTGCTTTTCGTCCACTGTGACTGCGGCACCCAGACGCAGTGGACCGAGGCACTCGATCATCTGCGGTCGAGCCACCGAGCGGTTGCTTTCGACTGGCGTGGGCTTGGGTTGTCCGGGCAGGCTGCGAACGGTGACTACTCCTTTGCCGGCCGGGCGGAGGACGTAGGCGCGGTTATCAAGGCTCTCGACCTCACTGGCTGCGTGCTCGTAGGCCACAGCGGTGGCGGGATCGTCGCGCTTCACTACGCGGCGGCGCAGCCGTCGACGATCGGCGCCCTCCTCCTGGTCGATCCGGCCACGGATGGGCGGCAGTTCCCGGCCGAGCAGCGACTCAGGATGCTGGATCGGCTCCGCGGACCATCCTTTCGCGAGGTGCTGCTCCAGTACTATGGGTCCATCGCGGGCCCCCACGAGCACGTGCGGCAGCGAGTCCTGCGCGACGCCGCGGCCGCTCCCCAGGCGGTCGTCGTCGGGACATTCGAGGCGCTCGGCGAGTACGATCCCGGCCCCGCCCTCCGCGGCTACCTTGGGCGGCGGCTTTCCTTGGTCACTCCGGTGACCGATACGCCTGCCGCCCTGCATCACGCGGCGCCGGATTTCCCGTACCGCCGGCTGAACACCCCGGGGCACTGGCCGCAGCTGGATGACCCTGCGGAGTTCCATCGTATCCTGGATGAGTTTCTGAGAAGTGAGAAGTGAGAAGTAAGAAGTGAGGAGTAGCGAGAGTCTGTCACCCTGGAGCGACAACTCCTCACTCCTTACTCCTCACTCCCTCACTCCACCCTCGAGGTGCTCGCTGGGTCTACCTGGGCCGCACGCCAGGCTGGCACGCCGCAGGCAATAACTGCCACCGTGCTGAGAAGCGCCATCGCGCCGAGATAGGTGACCGGATCGAGGTGTGACACCCCGAAGAGCATCGCGACCATCACTTCACTCGCCAACGCGGCGCCCCCCAGACCCCCTGCAATTTGAGCTTCGCCCCCTCTCGCTCGCCCTGGAGGGGCTCGCTCCAGGGTGACAGACTCTCCTTACCCCTTACTGCTCACTGCTTACTGCTCACTGCTTACTGCTTACTGCTCACTGCGGTCCCGCCGTTGGCGCCAGGTCCGGCTCTCCGTGTAATATCCAGAAACCTCAGGAGTTCGGTAAACGTATGAGGTCGGTGAACCTATGAAGCTTGTCCCCTGCCTGCTGGGTCTGCTCGGTTTGGTTGCCCTCGGGGGCTGTAGCAGCACGTCGCAAGGTCCTGCCCAGACTGGAGTTGCACCCGCTCCCGCCGATCATGCGGGACACATCTCCCTGGCGCCGGCAACGGCAAGCAGCGGCAACCGCTACACCGCCGCCGACGTCTCATTCATGTCGGGCATGATCGCGCACCATGCTCAGGCGGTGCTGATCGCCGGCTGGGCGCCGTCCCACGACGCGAGCCCATCCCTGAAAGCGCTGTGCGAGCGGATCGTGGTCGGGCAAAAGGATGAGATCGCCTTCATGCAGAACTGGCTCCGCGACCGGCACCAGGAGGTTCCGAGCGGAGACCCGACCCACCCTCACATGATGCCGGGCATGAATCATCCGATGCTGATGCCAGGCATGCTGACCGCCGAACAGTTGGACCAGCTGAATCACGCGAGCGGTGTCGAGTTCGACCGGCTATTCCTCAAGGACATGATCCAGCATCATCAGGGTGCGCTCACCATGGTCAAGCAACTCTTCGGCACACCCGGAGCCGCTCAGGACGACCTGGTCTTCAAGTTTGCCTCCGACATGAACGCCGATCAGACCATCGAGATCGAGCGCATGAACCAAATGCTCGCCGCGCTGCCTTAATCCTTTCCGTCCCCTTAATGGAAGCCCTCATGGCCCCTGCATCTACGACTCTGCGCCCGCGCTGGACCGCCGTCCCTCTCCGTTTCCTCTCGCTCGTCTTCGGGCTTGTGGCGGTGGGGGCGTGCGCCTCATCCTCGTCCTCCTCGGGCGGTGGCAGCATGGCGACGACGGCCCCCAAGCCGGACCCGCGCGTCGGGCTTCACCCCGGGCTGATGGACGCAGGCCAGGCCGCCTGGAACCTGAAGTTGGTTTCGAATACGCCGCCATCGGAAAGGTTCATCGGGGTTACCAACTCGGATCTCTCATTCGTCGGCAGCGACGTGATTCAGGGGAATTACGGCGGCTTCCAGGTCTGGGATGTCACTAACCCGGAGAAGCCGGTGCTCAAGGTGGGCTATCTGTGCCCTGCATCACAAAGCGACGTCTCGGTATACCACCATCTGCTGTTCGTCTCTGGAGAGGGTTTGGGCGGGCGGCTCGACTGCGGCACGGAAGGCGTGCCCGATACCGTCAGCCACGAGCGGCTGCGGGGTATTCGGATCTTCGACATCACCGACATCACCAAGCCGAAGTACCTGGCCAACGTGCAGACCTGCCGAGGCTCGCACACTCACACAGTAGTAGCGGACCCCAAGGACACGGCGAACGTGTACATCTACGTGTCCGGCTCGGCTCCGGTGCGCTCCCCCAACGAGCTGGCGGGCTGCGTCAGCGCGCCGCCGGACTCGAACCCGAACAGCGCCCTCTTCCGGATCGAGGTCATCAAGGTCCCGTTGGCCCATCCGGAGCAGGCGGCGATCGTCAGCTCGCCCCGCATCTTCCAAGACCTGGTCGCACCACCGAAGCATGGCGAGACACCGCAGGACATCGCCGAGATGAAGCGGAAGGCGGATTCGACTCGGGCCGCGGGTGGATTCACGGCGACGATGAACGGGATGGAAATGCCGATTCCCTCAGAGTTCGTCGCTGTCTTGTTGGACAGCATCGTCAAGGCTCGTGGTGGGACCGGAGCACCCACCGGCGCCGACAGCGCCACGCTACGCGCGGCGATACCGGCTATGGTAGCCAAGATGATGGGCCCTCCTCCCGCCGGCCCGAACGGTGTCGCTCCGGGACCCACCCAGTGCCATGACATCACGGTGTACCCCGCGATCGGTCTGGCGGGCGGGGCGTGCGGCGGCTATGGCCTCCTGCTCGACATTCGCGACGTCGCCAATCCCAAACGGATCGGCGCGGTGTCCGACTCCAACTTCTCCTTCTGGCATTCCGCGACGTTCAATAACGACGGCACCAAACTCCTCTTCTCCGATGAATGGGGTGGAGGCGGGCAGCCCCGCTGCCGCGCGACCGACAAGCCGGAGTGGGGCGCGGATGCGATCTTCACGGTGTCGCACGACACGATGACGTTTAAGAGTTATTACAAGTTGCCGGCCCCACAGACCCAGTTCGAGAACTGTGTGGCCCACAACGGGTCGCTGATCCCGATTCCCGGTCGAGACGTGATGGTTCAGGCCTGGTATCAGGGAGGCATCTCGGTCTTCGATTGGACCGATCCGGCGCACCCGAAGGAGATCGCCTTCTTCGACCGGGGGCCGATTGACTCGACCAAGATGGTGGGCGGTGGATCCTGGTCGGCGTACTGGTACAACGGCCGGATCTATAGCTCCGAGATCGCCCGCGGACTCGACATCTTCGAGCTGTTGCCCAGCGGGCTGATCTCGAAGAACGAGCTCGACGCCGCGAAGGAAGTACACCTCGACTACCTGAACGTGCAGGACCAGCAGAAGCTGGTGTGGCCGCCGAGTCTCTCGGTCGCCCGTGCGTACCTCGACCAGCTGGAGCGGAACAACGGTCTCCCAGCCGGGAGAATCGCTGCCATCAGAGCTGAGCTGGACCGCGCCGAGAAGAGCTCTGGCCAAGCACGGCAGGAGGCGATGACTCAGCTCGCGACCCAGGTGGCTGGTGATGCAGGGTCAGCCACCGATCACGCCAAAGTGCAAACCCTGGCTGGAGTTATACGGGATCTGGCTGGGTCTGCCTCAAATGCTGCCGCAGCGACGCACTGATCACGGGTAGACCTCGGGCGACGCAGAGAACTACTGTAACCCAGGCCATCAGGCGGAGGGTGCCGATGAGTGGTCCCTCCGCCTCGGCCAGGGCGTCGGCGCCGGCCAGTCCGGAGAGCGCCCGTGCCAGGGCCAACCCGCAGAAAGTGACGATCTTGCTAACCGAGTATCCGGTCCGCATCCAGGGCGAGGCAACCAGAAACCGGCCCAGTCCGCTCGCCTGCTGATCGAACGGCGCCGTTCCTCCAGCGACTCCGACGCTCCGGAGCGCGTCGGTCAGCGTCGTCCGCGCCACGATGACAAATGGGATAGTCATCGGGATCATTCCCAGATCCGCAAAACACACCCACAAGACCAGCTCATAAGTCCGGTCGGCGGCGATGTCGAGCACGCTGCCGAAGAGGCTGGTCTGCCTGGTCCTGCGGGCCACGATGCCATCCACGGTATCGAGCATCAGGCCCAGAAAGAGCAGCACCGCTCCGGCAACCTGCACCAGCGGTGATCCTCGATAGAGGATCAGGGTACTGATCAGCAGCAGGGGAAATCGCGAGAGCGTAATCCAGTTCGCCAACATGGCTTGCCTCCGGTCGTACCGAGAGGATCGCCAGAGGGCGTCCTCTGGGCGTGACCTGGAGAGCCAAGACGATATCCTGCCCCAGCTGCGAACGGCGTGGGCTCACTTGGGAGCCAGCAAGCCCCCCAACAGCTCTACCAGCCGCCTTCCACAGGTGAGTTCCGGGTCCAACTTCGGGTCGTAGATCGTGAGCTCCATTCCCCAGGCTCTGGGATGGTTCACCAACGGCCGAAGCAGCTCCGACAATTGGTTCAGGTCGGGGCCGTTGGGCTCGGGCGAGTCCACGGCCGGCATGATTGCCGCATCGATCACATCGGCATCGAGATGGATCCAGAATCCGTCCAGGCCCGACCGCCCGACGCGCTCCAGCACGGTATCCGCCGCTTTTCCATAGCCGGTATCACCTACCGCGGCATGAGGCAAGTCGAGAACCGCCGATGCGTGTAGGGCGTCGTGTCCATACCACGGCTCGTGCTCATCGCGCCGCCCCACCAGCGCCACGTCGTCAGTTCGAACCAGCGGAGATTTGCCGCCGAGTCGAGCCAACGGGCTCTCGCTTCGCCCAACCGCCAGCCCGAGGCACATGCTCGCCACCGATCCGGTCCGCGACTCCATCGGAGTGGCGAAGTCGGCGTGCCCGTCAATGTAAGCCAGGCCGACCCGGCCCAGGCCGGCACGGCGCAGACCCAGGAGCGAGCCCAGCACGATGCTGCAATCGCCGCCTAGCACCAAGGCGAACCGACCATCCTTCGCAAGACGGGCGACCCGGCCCGCCAGTCCCTCGCTGTAGCTCACCATCTCGCTCTCGTTTCGAGGGCGTCCGGGCGGGCGAGTGAAGTCGCGGTAGGGCAGAGGGGTCACGTCGCCCTCGTCGTCGGCGCCGAGCCGCTTTACCAGCCCGAGTCGGCGGTAGACAGCGGGAGCCTGATCGAGCGCTCTGGGCTCGCCGTTCTCGTATGGCTTGATGCCGATGCTCGAGGGCGCCCCGACGATGGCGATCGGACGGTCCATACGGCTCTCCCTTCAAGGGCGGCTCCAGCACATCTTCCTGACATGACCCACTGGACCACCAAGTTGATCCACACCAACGCGCAGCCGCCAGGGGGCTTCGAGTCGCTGGTAACCCCGGTGTACCGAGGATCGACCACGCTCTTCCCCAACGCGGCTGCCGTGCGGGACGATTGGCGTCACGAAGCCGGCTACACCTACGGCCTGTACGGCACCCCGACCTCGCGCGAGCTGGCGGCGCGGATAGCGGAGCTGGAACAGGGCGAGCATACTTTTTTGACGCCGGGCGGCCAAGCCGCCATAGCACTTATCTACCTCGCTTTCTCCAGTGCGGGCGATCACGTGCTCTTGCCCGACAGCGCCTATGGCCCCAACCGCATCCTCGCCGATGAGGTGCTGCGGCGCTTCGGCATCGAAGTTGAGTGCTATCCTCCCCTAGCGGGCGCGCGGATTGAAGAGCTGATCCGACCCAACACTCGGCTGGTGTGGTGCGAGAGTCCGGGTTCAGTGACGATGGAGGTGCAGGACGTCCCGGCCATCGTGGAGGTCGTCCACCGGCATGGGGCCAACGTGGCACTCGACAACACCTATTCTGCGGGCATCTACTTCGACGCCTTCGCGCACGGAGTGGATGTCACTATGCAGGCTCTCACCAAGTATGTCGGCGGGCACAGCGATCTCCTGCTCGGCTCGGTCACTGTCAAACGTCAGGACGCGTACGAGCGTCTTGGTGTGGTGCACATGGGCCTCGGCATGGGCGCATCACCCGATGACTGCAGCCTCGCGCTCCGCGGTCTCCAGACGCTTGGCGTGCGGCTCGAGGCCCTGGGACGAAACGCCCTGCTGGTCGCGCGCTGGCTGTCGGAGCGGCCCTCGATTGTGACCGTGCTTCATCCGGCACTGCCGTCCTGCCCGGGCCACGATCTCTGGCGCCGCGACTTCTCCGGCGCAACCAGCGTCTTCTCAATCGTATTTGCCGAGGGCACCACCCAAGAGACCATCGCATCTTTTGTTGATGCTCTCGCACTGTTCAAGGTGGGCTACAGTTGGGGCGGGGTCACCAGCCTGGCGGTTCCATGTTTCGACCTTCACAGAACCCAGGGCACGTCGTATGGCGGCCGACTGGTCCGTCTCAATGTCGGTCTCGAGGATACCGACGACCTGATCGCGGATTTGAAGCAGGCGTTGTCTCGGGCCGGCCTGTAGCCTTGGCCAGGACCTCATGCGAGTCCTCCGGTCTCGGCTAGGGGCTGCGCTCTGCGGCAGGCATAGCGCGCGGCGTGACCTGGATCACTGACGGGACCCGGCATTTGTCACATTCTGAGCCATCGTCGCGTGACCTTCCTACCGTTGACCTCTGAGAGGGATGGTTTGGAGTCTCGCGCAGGAGTGATTTAGCCCAAGCCGGCGGGAACATGAGCGATCTCATGTTGCCTGACCGAGGAACTGCGGCTGCCGTTGCGCAGTGGCGTGTGCTTGCGGAAGTCGGCCGAGCACTCTCCGGATGTGCCGGGCCTGATACAGGTTTGCCTGACGTCGCCAGCCTGGTGGTGGTCCCGCAGGCGGCGGACTGCTGCGTTCTGTACTTCCCCAGTGACAACAACTCGCCGAACGACTTGACCGTCACGGAGCCACCGCGCCCGCGGCGGCTCCGTCTCACGTGAAAGGAGAGGACATGATGAAACTCACCAAGCCAACCTCGATGCCGATTGTGCGGGAAGACTTCGAGAATTTATTCGACCGGTTCTTCGGACGCGGCCTCTCCGGGGCTCCGACGCGGGTTTTCGAGACGACGTGGATGCCCAGCCTCGACTTCTCTGAGGACGACAAGAACTACATCGTCCGGCTAGAGGCACCGGGGATCCCCAAAGAGGATCTCGAGGTCAATCTCGAGGGTCAGATCCTGACCATCTCAGGACGGAGGCATTTCGAGAAGGAAGAGCAGAACGAGGAGTACTTCTGGCGGGAGCGGGAGCAGGGACGATTCGTGCGGACGGTACGCCTCCCCTCGGCTGTCAACGGCGGTAAGGTCGAGGCAACCTACGACGACGGAGTGATGACCATCCGGCTGCCAAAAGCGGAAGGGGGCGCCAAGAGCCGTATCACCATAAAATGACGACGGGACCTGAGACCATGAAAGCAGGACCCGAAGACCGCCCAGAACGGGATGCTCTCGACGATGGGGCGCGCGAGATGCGCGCCCCATCGGCATCTACGGGTGAGGCCCGACCCACACATCTCGCCAGAATAGCGTGACCGCACTGATCTTCGATCTGGATGGTACACTGATCGATACCGTCTACGCCCACGTCTTCGCCTGGCAACGAGCTTTGGCAGAAGCGGGGCTTGCGATCGATGGCTGGCGCATCCACCGGCGGATCGGCATGAGCGGGGGGCTGTTCACTCGGGCCGTCGCTCGGGAGCTCGGGCGCACCCTCACCGCCGACGAGGCGGAGAGCCTGCAGCACCGCCATGGTGAGCTATTTCGCGAACTGCTGCCTCACCGCCGGCCCTTACCCGGCGCGGTGGGGCTCCTGAACGAGCTGCGCCAGGGCGGGATCACCCACGGCATCGCCACTTCAGGCCGGCGTCCGGAAATCGACGCCTCACTGACGGCGCTCGGCGTGGGCCCGGAGACCGTCGTGGTGGAGCGGGGTGATGTGCGCAGGGCCAAGCCGGCGCCGGATCTCTTCCTGCAATGCCAGGAACGGCTTGGCGTCGCGCCGGCGGATTGCTATGTCGTCGGCGACGCCGTGTGGGATCTACTGGCAGCCCGCCGCGCCGGGATGCTGAGCGTCGGGCTGCTGAGCGGCGGCTATGGAGAAGATGAGCTGGTGCGCGCCGGGGCGTTCCGGGTGTACCAGGATACGACCGAACTCCGGGCGTCGCTGGACGAGCTGGGCGTGGTCCCGTAAGCCCGCCTGTGCCCGCTACTCCTGGCCGGGCAACGCCGCCTCAGCCGGGCGGGGCGAACGCCAGGGTACGCCCGGGGAACCTATCGAGGATCGTGGCAACGGCCTGATCCAATTTCCTGACGGTGACGTGCTCGTCAGCCGAAGGGTCCGCCGCCTCATGCCCCCTCCACAATAGCTGCCCGGTCCGGGCGTCCACCACATCGATGACCACGGCGCCGTGGGCGTACTCCGCCGGCGTTGCATCGTTGGTGCCCGGCCCCCAGCCGCGCCAGTCCTTGGGGCGCCAGAGATAGTTGTAGCTCCAATCGGTTGGATCCAACTCTTCCTTTACCGCCGTCCCATATTCAACCAAAACGTCCGGCGTTGCGTCATCTGGGGTGTACCCGCGGCGCTCCAACTGGACGGCAATTTCCTTCCCCAACGCCCGCCCGGTGGTGGAGTTCAGGAACGCGGGCGAGGTCTCGCCTGGCAAGACATCGCCCAGGTAGTTGGAGGCCAGCACCACGCGGAAGGTCTGGAGACGCTCGAGCCCGGCATCGGGCACAACGACAGTTTGAACCGGAGGGACCGGGCCGCAGGCGGTGAGCGCGAACAGCGTCGCGACCACGGCGCTGGGTAGGGATGCACGCATGGCTATCCTCCATCGAGTAATCGGGCATCCCGCTCATCGCTTCAGGTCAGTCGTCGCGGTGACCCGGTGCCCCTACTCTATGATGCGCGGTCCCACGGAAAGGTTAAGCGGACGGCGGGAGGTGGGGTGAGACAGCTTGGCTCATGAAGCGACTCGCCGGGCTCCCTCGGTCGCTTGGGAGCCAATGCATTGCCCCCGGCCCGCACGCTTGGCGGCAAGCAGTCGATTGTCGGCGCAAGTGAGCAGCGCCTTGGGGGTCATTGCGTCCCGATCGGCCGGAGTCCCGGCGATACCCGCGCTGAAATTGACCTTGAGCGCTCGACCGTCGTTCAGATCGATGGGAGTGCTCGCGATCTGCTGCCGGAGAGCTTCTATCCGCAGGAGCGCCGCAGCCGGGGTCGTCCCGGGTAGCATGACGACGAACTCCTCCCCGCCATAACGAGCGACCATATCGGTGCGTCGCATGGCCTGGCTCAGCCACTCGGCCACCTGGCAGAGTGTCCGGTCGCCCGCCGCATGACCGTGGATGTCGTTGATCTCCTTGAAGTGATCCAGGTCGAGAATGGCCAGCGAGAGCGGCTGACCGCTACGGGCCGAGCTTTCCATGGCGGTACCGAGCGCACGGTCGAAGTGGCCGCGATTGAACAGACCGGTAAGCCGGTCGCGCGACGCGAGGTACAGGAGCCGCTGGGCCCGGCGCACGATGGTGACGGCCAGGACAGTAGCGATGGCGAGCAGGATCAGCCGGGTCGAGAGATCGACCGGCGAGTAGGGCCCTGACTGACTCACATAGACGGGGTCGTCCAGATTGAAGTGCGCCGTAGCGTAGGCCCAGAGTCCACCATACTCCCCGAGCGCGAGCATCCCCGCCACCAGACAGATGCGGGCGTCGTACCGAAGGCTCGCCGCGGTCACGGCCAGGAAATACATCTCGAAGGTCACCTTCGAATTGAGCGCGACCATGGGGGAGCCCACGATGAGGAACGTCACTAGTGCGAGGCTCACCATGGACACGTCGAAGCCGCTGGACGCGAAGCCGATCCAGGGCCGCCAGCGACCGCGCCGCAAGGTCAGAAAGATCACCACCGCGGCGATGCTCGCGGCCAGAGTCACGGCGAACCCGGTTCTGTGGATTGGCACTTCGGGATGGTGGGTGAGGTTCCAGGTGGGCGCGATCATCAGCAGCGCCATCGCGAACAGGCGCACCCGGGCGACGACGAATTCTCCCTCGATACCGGCGGCGGCCAGCGCCGGATCGGGGCGGGCCCAGATCGGCGGCGCGTCGGCGCCTTGGGTGTAGCTGTTTGCGGCTGGAGGCATGGAGGAAAATACTAGGTCGCAAGTCGCAAGTGACAAGTCGCAACGACACGTGGCCTGCGACCTGTAACCTGCGACCTATGATTTGGCTAGTGCTTCCCCCGGCTCCCATTTGACAATCAGCAACAAGATTATGGATCTTCGGATCAGCGAGGCGACGGTCAAGACCCACCTGCTGCATATCTTTGCCAAGCTCGGTGTGGACGACCGCACCGCCGCAGTCACCGCCGCCATGGAGCGCGGTATGCTCCGGTTAAACAAGTGAGCCGGCCTTATCCGCCACATCATCGATCTGATGGGCGTCGCCGTGTTCGCGATCAGCGGCGTGCTCGCCGCTGGACGTAAGCGCTTAGACTGGCTCGGCGTCGCGGTCATTGCGGTGGTGACGGCGATCGGCGGCGGCACCCTGCGAGACGTTCTGCTGGATCGGAATCCGATTTTCTGGATTGCGGATCCGACCTATCTCATCGTCATCCTGGCCGCTACCGCCTTCACCCTGTTCTACGTGCGGATCCGTATCCCCAACCCACGCGCCCTCCTGATCGCCGACGCGCTGGGCCTGGCCTTCTTCACCATTGGTGGAGTGCAGATTGCCCAGAGCTCAGGGCTCTCCGGGCTGATCGCGATCCTCATGGGTACCATTACGGGAGTTGCTGGTGGGGTGGTGCGTGATGTACTCTGCGCCGAGATCCCCTTGGTCTTACTGCGGGGTCACCTCTACGCCACAGCGACGATTGTGGGAGCGGCACTGTATCTCCTGCTCGAGCGGATGGGAATGCCGAGAGATCCTGCCGCGCTGGTAGGGATGGCAGCTATCGCTGCAGTGCGATTTGGGGCGATCCTCTGGCGCCTGGAGTTACCAGTACTCACGCTCGAGGGCAAGAACAAATAGGAGACGGCTCACTCGCGGCCGCGAGTCCTCCCTACTGCCTTACCCAGGTTGGCCGGAGATCGCGAGTCACATCCGCCACCAGGCTCCGGACCACCTCGCCGTACGCCTC
>JBIOUY010000218.1:0-3370 GCA_044867445.1 Gemmatimonadales bacterium | reverse complement strand
CGCGAAAAAGGCCCGGTAGACCAGGCCGTTCGCATCGATGAGGATGAGTTTTCGGGATTTCGGCATCGGGAAGGAAATTCACCCGGCTTCAAGGATACCGTCTGCATGGTCCACCCGCAAACCCGCTACGCGAAGAGCGGCGATGTCCGCATCGCCTACCAGGTCAGTGGCAGCGGGTCCGTCGATCTGGTATGGGCGCCGGGTATCCTCTCGCACCTCGACCTCGACTGGGAGCCCCCACCCGGGCGATCCGCTGCGCGACGGGCATCATGGAGTCCGTCCAGCGGTTGGGCCTCCGGCTGCGTGCAGGGGTCCACACCGGGGAGGTGGAGCTCATGGACGATGGGAAAATCGCGGGTATCGCGGTGCATACGGCGGCGCGCATCGCGTCCGAAGCCGGACCCGACGAGGTCGTCGTGTCGGGAACGGTGAAAGACCTCGTCGCGGGGTCGGGGATCGAGTTTCACGATCGGGGCAAGCATATGCTGAAGGGCGTCCCCGGCGAGTGGCAGTTGTTCAGCGTCGCCAAGATGTGATCGAGGGGAGGCAGACACCATGCCAAAGATCGATGCCGGGAAGGTTGCCGAGCTGGCAAAGAAACTTTCGCCCGAACAGTACGATATCTGTTTTCGCTCCGGGACCGAGCCGCCGTTTTCGGGCGAACTGAACTTCGAGAAAGGCAGCGGGACCTATCACTGCGTGGTCTGCGCGACGCCGCTCTTCTCGTCCTCGACCAAATTCATCAGCAAGACGGGGTGGCCCAGTTTCGATGCGCCGCTCGTGGGAGCCCTCGAAGAACTCACGGACCGGAGCCACGGCATGGTCCGCATCGAGGTCCGGTGCAGCACCTGCGGCGCCCACCTGGGGCACGTGTTCGACGACGGGCCGACGGCGACGGGGAAACGCTACTGCATCAACTCGCGGGCGCTGGAATTTCGAAAATCCGCAGGGTAGCTCGTGCGCCCTGTACCACTCACGTTGGTTCGGGTACAGGGCATGAACCACTCGCATCTTGGGTAATCGATGGCGAGCCATGAACCCGAGCGGAGCGAGTGGTTCATGGTGCCGGGGGAGGGAGTCGAACCCACACGGACCTTGCGGCCCACGGGATTTTGAGTCCCGGGCGTCTGCCAGTTTCGCCACCCCGGCGCGGGAGCGAACTCTCCTATTATACGTAATCTGCTGAAGGAGACTCCAGCCGGTCGGCAATCCGGTAGTGGGTCAGTTTGCACCGCTGCTCGTTTTCCGCCAGGGCTGGTGGAGGGCCGCTGCGCTCTCGGGGGCGGCTCACCCGCCGGGCGTAGCGCTCGGGCTCGCCCAGCCACGATCGGCTGGGCTCACCCGGCCTGCACGACGGCCGGGCACGCTGCTCCGGGCCCCCCCGCACTACCGCGCGGTCGATCCTGCGCTGTGCTCCCTGCGTTACGCTGCATGCGGGGCCCCGCCCTGCGCGACGCGGCCCTCGCGCACGGCGGCGACAGCTCGCCGCCACGTCGCTCCGCGGCCTTCCACCCGCCCCACGCCAAGGAGTGTATCTTGGGTTAGTAGACTGGACCAGATGAACCTGGCGGCGGCGAGTGGGGCGGCCCCGAGCGGAGATTGGAGGGCGGCAACCAACCACTGGCAGGCCGTGAGGTAGGGATCGACCGAAGTACGTCGCGGGAAAGCAGGAGAGACCGTCGTGTTCCCTCGCATATTGGCAGGCGAGCATGCCAGGGAGCGTGAGGCCTGCCGCCCGTCCATTCAGACGACCCACTACCTAGAAGAGGGTAGTGGGTATTTCAAAGAGACCCACTACCCAGACTGCCGGGTCCTTGACAACACTCGGGTCGGGTTTATAATGAGTGATGGTCTGTTAGACACGGGAGGGAACACGGATCTTCGGTACCTCTAGCGGCTAACTGAATACGTAGTGAAGATGAGCACCGAGGGGATGGCTGCTCATCCCCTCTTTTTGTGTCTTGCAGATCTTCCACTGAACTGTCCGGATCCCCCGGACATGCACCTTGACAACCGCAGAGAGCCGGATCTCCGACGCTCCCGAGGCGTCCGAGATCATACCCCATCGCCGGATGGGGCCCGTCGTGCCTGGGTGTGCAGGCAGGAGGGGGCAATGCAGGCTCTAGACAGCTACTCCTAAAGTGGGTTTCAAGCTACACAGGGCGCACGGTGGATGCCTTGGCGCTAAGGGCCGATGAAGGACGCTGTCGGCGGCGAAAGGACCGGGGAGGTGCCGAGCAACCTTTGATCCGGTCGTGTCCGAATGGGGGAACCCCCCGCGGGTCATACCGCGGGACCCACCGCTGAATCCATAGGCGGTGTGGAGGGCACCCTGGGAACTGAAACATCTCAGTACCAGGTGGAAGAGAAATCAAACGAGATTCCCCTAGTAGTGGCGAGCGAACGGGGAAGAGCCCAAACCGCGCGGGCGTGATAGCCCGCGGGCGTTGTCCGCGCGGTGTTGTAGGATGCCACTGGGCCGGGCTGCGGACCGGCCGGGAAGTCAGCAATCCTCGCGGTAGCCGAACTGCCCTGGAACGGCAGGCGAAACAGGGTGACAGCCCCGTAGGCGAAACGGCGAGGACTTCCTGGGTGGCGTTCCTGAGTACTGCGGGACACGTGGAATCCCGTGGGAAACTGGGAGGACCACCTTCCAAGGCTAAATACCCTTGGCGACCGATAGTGAACGAGTACCGTGAGGGAAAGGTGAAAAGAACCCCGGGAGGGGAGTGAAATAGAATCTGAAACCGTGTGCCCACAACCAGTCGGAGGGCTATGCCGATCCGCAAGGATCGGAATGCCTGACGGCATGCCTATTGAAGAATGAGCCGGTGAGTTGTCGCGTGTGGCGAGCTGAAGGCCCTCTGGGCCGAAGGCGTAGGGAAACCGAGTCTGAATAGGGCGACCAGTCGCACGCGGCAGACCCGAAACCGGGTGATCTACCCCTGGCCAGGGTGAAGCGGAGTTAACCCTCCGTGGAGGCCCGAACCCATTGGTGTTGAAAAACCATGGGATGAGTTGGGGGTAGGGGTGATATGCCAATCGAACCCGGAGATTGCTGGTTCTCCCCGAAAGGCATTTAGGTGCCGCCTCGGCGCCGAGCCGTGTGGTGGTAGAGCTCTGGATGGGCTAGGGCGGGAGGACCCGTACCGAACCCAACCAAACTACGAATGCCATGCGGTGCTCGCCGGGAGTGAGTCCGTGGGGGATAAGCCTCATAGACAAGAGGGAAACAGCCCAGATCGCCAGCTAAGGTCCCGAAATGGTGGCTAAGTGGGAAAGGAAGTGGCATCGCTCAGACAGCCAGGAGGTTGGCTTAGAAGCAGCCATCCTTCAAAGAGTGCGTAACAGCTCACTGGTCGAGTGGTGC
>JBIOUY010000217.1:0-9467 GCA_044867445.1 Gemmatimonadales bacterium | reverse complement strand
AGCCGCCACTTCCTGTTCCGTAATCAAGAAGAAATGGAAATCGAAGTGCGCCTTGTCATAGATCCCCGGTGGGGGATGGCCCTGCGGATTGAAGGTGACTCTGACGAAGTTGAAAGGGGTAGCCGCTGCCTCGTCCGGCAGCGCCAGAATGACTTCCGTCGCGCTTGCCGGTAAGCTCGTAAGTACGCTCTCTGAAAGGAGAACTCCCAGAGCGGTGGGTACGCCCGCCGGGTTCAGGGTGACGAACGCTTGGGCCGTCCCGTTACCAAACGTTTGGCTCGGCCCTGTGGACCTTACTTCTCCATCTCCATTGCTGCTGGGTTCATCTCCGCAGCCTATCGTTCCTGATAGGGCTGACAAGACCATCAGAGAGAGAACCGGGTGGCTAACGCGTAAGGTGTACGTGCTGAGTGTCATGGCGTGCCTCCAAGGAGCCATTGCCGGGTTCACAGCGTCCGCCGCACATCCCGCCAATCAGCAACGCCCCATTGCCGTCAAGCGCCCCTCATTCGCTGCCCACCGAACGAAGCGCCACGTCAGGTTGTCTGACGTGGCGCCTTCGGTGCGCCGGGAGCGCGTCGGCGGTACGCCAAATCCCAGCCGGAGGGAGCCAGCCTGCCTCGTGGGTTAGTGGTCTTGACGGGCCTAGTGGCGGCCAGGCTCAGAGATCCGCTCGACCACCCGGCCAACGTCCCGATCGCTCGCCGCCTCATCACTCAAGGCAAGGTCAGCCTGCGCGATCATGCCAACGCAGCGGTCCTTGGCGTCCACCACAGGAACCCGGCGGACCTGCGCCTCGATCATGATCTGCTCGACCGCTGCAACATCATCCTCTGGATGGCAACGTTGCGGCTTGGTCGTCATGATTTCGCGGACCGGCGTATCCGGACTCTTCCCTTCGGCGACGCAGCGGCAGGCGACGTCGCGGTCGGTCAGCACCCCCTCGAGCCGCTTCGACTCCCCCTCGACAACCGGGATGCAACCACAGTCATGATCCCGCATCAGCTGTGCAGCCTCGCGCACGGTGCTGCTCGGCGTACAACACGCGGGGTTCGTTGTCATTAGGTCCTGGGCCTTCATAATCCACCTCCGTTTATCCTCCTGCATCAACGAGACCGGTAGGCGCATACCATCTTATTGCACGGTGACATGCCGACCCCGCTCGAGCAGTGACCGGAGTCACCGGGCGCGCTTGATGGCTGCTCCTCCCCTTCGAGGGTGTCCTGGCGTTCACTGAGATGGTCGGCGCCGTGAAGGGCGTGGCGACCAACATTGGCACGGTGGCCGACGCCTCCGGCCGAGCCGCGGAAGCCGCGACTGTGAGCGCCTCCCTGATGGAGCGGGCCCTGACGGGAATCACCCGAATGGAGGCGGCGGTGCAGCACGCGGCCCAGGAGAGTCGGGACCTGTACAGTCTCTCGCACCGGGTCGACGGGGTGCTCCAGAGCATCACCGACATCGCGGCTCAGACCAATATGTTGGCGCTCAATGCCTCGATCGAGGCTACGCGCGCGGGGAGAGCGGGTCAGGGGTTCGCCGTGGTGGCGGAGGAGATCCGCCACCTTGCCGAAGCCGCAGCTCGCGCGGTGCGGGAGGCGAGTGAGACCGCCGGGCGCATTCGCGGTGGTATCGAGCAGGTGGTGGCCGGGATGGAGCGGGGACTTACCGAGAGCCGCGATGGTCTGGCGCTGGCTGACTCGCTCGAGGCGGCGCTGCAGGATCTCAAGCAGACCTCGGCCGCGGGCGTCGCCGATGTTCGTGCCGTCGCTGACCTCTCGAGGCAAATTGCCGCGGAGACCAGTCGAATTCTCGACGAATCCTCCGACGGTGCGGCGAGTCGTACCCTGCGGGCGCTGGCGGAGGTTTCCGCGGCGAACGCGCGGGCCGCCGCTGAGGCAGGCGAGGCAGCCGCGGAGATCGAGCGCGCCATGATGGGTATCGCCACCAGCGCCGATGATCTCGAGCGCATCTCAGGCGGTCTGCGAGAGGCGGCTGGCCGCTTCCAGGTGTAGGAGCAGTAAGAAGTAAGAAGTAAGAAGTGAGAAGTGAGAAGTAAGAAGTAAGCGCCTCTGCTACTCCTCGGGGAGAGGCACCGATACCGGCGAGGCGCTGTTCTCATGCCCCGTGCCTAGCTCACCGAATTCTCCTCGCCCCCAACAGAACACCGCTTCATCCTCAGTGATGCCGCAGTAGGTGCTGCTGCCCGGCTCGAGGGTCTGGAAGTGCAGGCCTCCTGATACCGCGACCGGTTCATCGAACCGCTGCAGACTCCCGACGGGTTCCCTGCCGATTTCCCCGTTGATATTGGGTCCCCAGCAATAAGCAACGCCGTCTGGGTCCAGCCCGCACGCCGTGAGGCGCGCGGAATGTATCGACCGGAAGCGAATCCCACCGATCACGGCCACCGGGTGGTCCGCCTCGAGCAGCGTCGGCCCCGCTCCGATCGCGTCGATTCCCCAGCAATACCCGCTGCCGTCGTTCTTGAGGCCACAGGTGTGGTAGCCCCCGGCACTGAGCTGGCGGAATGTGGGTCCCTGCACGGGATACGCATTGGGCGTAAAGGTGGGGTGGTGTCCTGACCCGGTACCGGAAGGGCCATCCCACCCCCAGCAAAACGTCGTGCCCCCGCGATCTAGCGCGCAGACGTGGGATAGGCCGGCGGTGATCGACGTGAACGTCCGGCCGCTCGCCTCCACCAGGGGGGTGTGGGAGCAGCGGCCCTCCAGGCAGGTCTCGCCGTCGGCCACCGTGCCGAGCTGCCCGACGTCGTTGAGGCCCCAGCAGTAGACCTTACCGGCATCGGTGAGGCCGCAGGTGAAGCGGAGCCCCGCCCTCAAGGCCGTGAACCGCAGACTTCCCGCGACCGGCTGGGCACGAGTGGCGCAGGGAAAAACGCCGCACCGCTCGGCAGCGGAAGCTCCGAGACCGAGCTGACCGTCGCGATCGGAGCCCCAGCAGAATGCCGCCCCGCCGGCGTCGAGACCGCAGGTGTGGGCTTGGCCCGCGGCCAGCGCGACGAAGTCGATGCTGTCGGGCAGTGCGGTGGGAGCGGTATCCACCGGTGTCGCTCCGATGCCGAGCTGCCCGTCTGTTCCCGCACCCCAGCAGAGAGTGCGCGCCTGCCGGGTCAGGCAGGCATGGCGATCCCCCAACGCCATGACCGTGGTGGTCGCTGGAGCATTCGGGTTCAGGCCGTCGCCGCCCGAGCACCCGAGGAGCAGGACGGCGAGCAGCGCCGAGGCTGGGTGCCGCCGAAATCGTGTTGGCATGACTGTGTGACGCCGCGAGGTCGAGCTCTTACACGCCACCATACCTAGTCCATTCCATTGGCCATTGTGAGTCTCATCACCTCTCGGTAGGCCCGGCACCCCTACATAGCAGTCCATGGGGACCAATCGCCTGGCGCCGCCATGCTGAACTCCCCACAGGCCTCGGCGGCCTCGCCAGTTACGACTCCGCGCTCGCTTCAAGGGGAGGAGCTGGAGCGGAAGCATCGCGTGCTGACGCGGGGCACGCCGTCCATCACGAGCGCGATAGCCGACGCCGTCGTCCTCAAGGACGGCGACCTGTTCCTCTTGACCGAGTCCGATGCCCGGGTACCGGTCGAGGGCAACCACGGCTTCGGCCTCTATCATCACGATTGTCGCTATCTGAACGCCTACGAGCTCCGGCTGGGGGACAACTATCCCGTCGTCCTCGGATCCACCGCGGAGGCAGGCGGTACCGGGGTCTTTCAGCTGACCAATCCCGATCTGCAGGTCCACGGACGGACTGCCGTCCAGAAGGAGTGGCTGGGCATCCGCTGGGAGCGGAGTCTGGACGGCAACGCGCTGACCATGACCGACCGGATTGAGATCCAGAACTGGCATCGCGAGGCCGTCGAGGTCCCCGTGGAACTCCGATTCGGCGCTGAGTTCGAAGACATCTTCCAGGTGCGCGGCCTGCTCCGGGAGCGGCACGGGAAGCTGGCCCAGCCCGAATGGCAGGACGGACGGCTGGTGTTCCGCTATGTGGGTGGAGACGATGTCGAGCGGAGCCTCGCGGTGACGCTCTCGAGCGGCTTCGAGCCGGCCGGGAAGACGACCGCGCGGACGACCATCCGGCTGGCAGCTCGGGGCAGGATTGAGCTCTCGGTCGAGCTGTCGTTGCACGAAGGCTCTCGCATCGGCGATTCCCCCGTCGGCTCCGCTCAGGCCTTGAGCCTGCAGGTCCTGAGTGACAGCCGTTCTCTGAGCCGGATCGTGACCCGCGCGGTGCTCGACCTCGACTTGCTCCGCAGCTCCATACATGGCCACGAGTTTTACACGGCCGGCATTCCGTGGTTCGCTACTCTGTTTGGTCGCGACAGTCTCATCTCTGCGCTCCAGGTGCTTCCCTTCCAGCCGGCGATGGCGAGGGATACGCTCCGGTTGCTGGCGAGGTACCAGGGCCAGCGGCAGGACGACTGGCGTGACGAACAGCCCGGCAAGTTCCTGCATGAGCTCCGCCGGGGAGAGATGGTTGCCACGGGCATGATCCCACATAGCCCCTACTACGGAAGCGTAGATGCCACCCCGCTCTTCCTTATTCTCCTCGGCCACTACACGACCTGGACCGGCGATCTCGAGCTCTTTCGTGAGCTTCGCCCCAACGTCGGCCGCGCGATTGAGTGGATGCGCCGCTATGGCGACGCCGATGGCGATGGGTATATCGAGTACCGGAGTACATCGGAGCACGGACTCATCAATCAGGGCTGGAAGGACTCGGGAGACGCGATCGTGGAGGCCGATGGTCGGTTGGCTACCCCGCCGATCGCGATGGTCGAGGTTCAGGCGTACGCATACCTGGCGCGTCGGCTCATGGCCGACCTGTTTCGCCGATGCAAGGATGATGAGGCAGCGGAGCGCCTCACCGCCGAAGCGGATCGCCTTCGACGGCAGTTCAACCAGGATTTCTGGGTCGAGGGGATCGGTTGCTTCGCCATGGCGCTGGAGGCAGAGAAGCGCCCGCTGGCGGTGGTGTCCTCCAATCCCGGCCACGCACTCTGGGCTGGTATTGCCGATCCCGACAAGGCCGCCGCGACGATTCGGCGGCTGATCGCGGAAGACATGTTCAGCGGGTGGGGGGTTCGCACTCTCTCTGCCAAGGAGAGTTGCTATACGCCGATCGGGTACCACCTCGGCACCGTCTGGCCGCACGACAACGCCTTCCTTGCGGCCGGGTGCCGCCGCTACGGCTTCGACGACGTGGCCAACCACATCTTCGATGGGATCACCGAGGCGGCGCTCCACTTTCACCACGCCAGGCTTCCGGAACTCTTCACCGGCTTCTCCCGCGCCGAATACAGCGGGCCCATTCGCTATCCAGTGGCCTGCCATCCGCAGGCCTGGGCCGCCGGGTCAATTCCTTTCTTTCTCCAGGTGCTGTTCGGGCTCGAGGCTGACGGTTTTGCCCCTCGGCTTCAGGTGAACCGGCCGATCCTGCCGGATCGCGCCGATATGGTGGAGCTGCGCGGTATCCGCGTGGCTGGTGCAACAGTCGATCTGCGTTTCCATCGGAGCGGCGATGGGGGAGTGGACGTGGAGACCGTCCGCCAGAAGGGCGAGATGGACGTGGTTGTGAAATCCATGCCTCGGAGAAACGCACGATAGCCATAGGGAAGGAGCACGATAGGATGGCTCAGACCGCAAGCGACTTCTTGGTCGATCGACTCCATCAATGGGGAGTCCGGCGGATCTTCGGCTATCCCGGTGACGGCATCAATGGCGTGGTCGGCGCACTGGATCGGGCCAAGGCCAGGATCCAGTTCGTGCAGGTCCGCCATGAGGAGATGGCTGCATTCATGGCCTGCGCCCACGCCAAGTTCACCGGGGAGGTCGGTGTGTGTCTGGCCACCTCCGGCCCGGGGGCGATCCATCTGCTCAATGGGCTCTACGACGCCATGATGGATCACCAACCCGTGGTTGCGATCGTCGGCCAACAGGCCACCTTCGGCCTCGGCGCGGATTTCCAGCAGGAGGTCGATCTCAGCACGCTCTTCAAGGACGTAGCGCGGCATTACGTCCAGATGGCCTCCACGCCGGCCCAGGTGCGGCACATGGTGGACCGCGCCGTCCGCATCGCCAAGGCCGAGCGGACGGTCACCTGTCTCATTCTGCCCAACGACGTCCAGGAAATGGACGCGGTGGAGGAGGCCCCCAGGAAGCACGGCGCTTCCTATTCGGGCATCGGCTACTCCGAGCCGCAGATCCTGCCGCGCGAGCCAGACCTCCGCCTGGCCGCGCGGGTGCTCAATGAGGGCGAGAGGGTTGCGATCCTGGTGGGTGCCGGCGCATTGAGCGCCTCCGAGGAGGTCATCGAGGTGGCCGATCTCCTCGGCGCGGGGGTGGCCAAGGCACTTCTGGGTAAGGCGGTGCTGCCCGACGATCTGCCGTACGTCACCGGCTCCATCGGATTGCTCGGCACCAGGCCGAGCTGGGACATGATGATGGAATGCGACACCCTCCTCATGGTGGGCAGCAGTTTTCCGTATTCCGAGTTTCTCCCCAAGCCGGGGCAGGCCCGCGGGGTCCAGATCGACGTCAAGCCTCGCATGCTGAGTCTGCGCTACCCGATGGAGGTGAACCTCCACGGACACAGCCAGGAGACCCTGCAGCTCCTGATTCCGCTGCTCCGGCGCAAGCAGAACCGTGACTGGAGGGAGAAAATCGAAGGGTGGGTGAAGGACTGGTGGGAGGTGCTCGAGGCCCGGGCTATGAACGAGGCCAATCCGATCAATCCGCAGCGGGTCTTCTGGGAGCTCTCGCCCCTGCTTCCCGACCGCGCCATCCTGACGTGTGACTCGGGCTCGGCCGCCAATTGGTACGCCCGCGATCTCAAGATCCGTCCCGGCATGATGGCATCCCTGTCGGGGAACCTCGCCACCATGGGTCCGGCGGTGCCGTACGCCGTCGCCGCCAAGTTCGCCCATCCCGATCGGCCGGTCATCGCCATGGTGGGCGATGGGTCGATGCAGATGAATGGGATCAACGAGCTGATCACCGTCGAGAAGTATTGGAGAGAGTGGAAGGACCCGCGCTTGGTGATTCTGGTGCTCTACAATCACGACCTGAACCAGGTCACCTGGGAGCAGCGGGCCTTCGCCGGTGACCCGAAGTTCGAGGGGTCGCAGAGCCTGCCGGACTTCCCCTATGCCCGGTACGCCGAGCTGCTGGGACTCGAGGCCGTGCGCATGGCCAGACCGGAAAATGTGCGCCCCGGCTGGGAGAGCGCATTGTCCGCGACTCGTCCCGTGGTGGTCGAGGCGGTAACCGACCCCGAGGTTCCGCCGCTGCCGCCGCACATCAGCTTCGAGTTCGCCAAGGCTTATTGGCAGTCGTTTCTCAAGGGCGACCGGAGCCGGTGGGAGACGTTGAAACAGTCAGTGAAGGAGATGGTGGAGAGCCATATCCCGCACTGAGGATCGGCGCGTGCGGATCGATTTCCCATATCCCGGCTACGAAGCCATCGCCTCCGTGGAGGTGGCCGATGCGAACCTGATGGGCGTCTTCACGCCGCGCAGCCTTGCGGTGGACGAGGAGGCGGTGCTGCGACAGGGCTTCGAGCGGCCGATTGGCGCGCCGCGGCTCCGAGACGCGGTCAGCGCCGACCACCAGGTGCTGATCCTGATCGACGACGCCACCCGGCTGACGCCGATCGCCCGGATCCTTCCCCATGTGCTGGACGAGCTTCACGCGGCCGGCATGGCCGACGAGCGTATCGAGCTGCTCCAGGCGCCGGGGACCCATCGGCCGATGACCGATACGGAGTTGCGGGAGAAGCTCGGGACCGTCTACGGGAAGTATCCGGTGCACGAGCATCACTATCGCGACCGGGCGAGCCTACATCACTTCGGCCACACTCGAGACGGCACTCCCGTCACCGCCAACCGGCGCCTGGTTCAGGCGGACTTCGTGCTCGGGATCGGCTCGATCGTGCCCCACCGCATCAAGGGCTTCTCCGGCGGCGCCAAGATCGTCTTTCCCGGGGTGTCCGGGCCGGAGATGATGGAACGCAGCCAGTGGGAAGCATCTCAGCGTCTGTCCGAGACGGTGATGGGAGTGGCGGAGAACCCGATGCGGCTCCGCATCGAAGAGGCGGCACGCATCGCCGGCCTGCGCTACATCGTCAACGTGGTCTATGATGCGGCCCGTACCATCGTCGGCTGCTATACCGGAGACTTCGTGGGGGCGCATCGGGAGGGGTGCAAGCGCTCGCGGCAGGTGTACGGGGTGCACCTGCCGACCCGCGCCGACATCGTGTTGATCGATTCGCACTCGGCGGACCGGGACTTCTGGCAGTCGGCCAAGGGACCTTACGCCGCCACCATGGCAGTGAAGGACGGCGGCTCCCTCATCCTGGTTGCTCCCAATCCCGAAGGCGTGGCCAGCAATCACCAGAACTTGCTGGACATCGGATATCGTCCCCATGCGGAGATCGTCCGCATGGTCCGGGAAGGCCAGGTGGATGACATCATCGGCGCCGCGATCCTGGCCGACATCAGCCAGATCGTGGACAAGACCGATTGTATCATGGTCTCGCCGGGGGTGAAGCCGGACGAGGCCGAGCGGATCGGATTCCGCTACGCCAAATCGGCGCAGCAGGCGCTGGCGATGGCGCTTGATCGCCAAGGGACCGGCGCCTCCGTGGCCGTGCTGCGATACGGCGGCCACATCTTGCCGATCGTGGACGACGAAGCGGCGGAGCGAATCGCTGAACGCACCGCCTGACCGGCGGCTCGTTGGGAGAAGCAGATGATGACCACACTTGGCGCGATGCGGGAGAGCAGAGAAGGAGCTCGGTTTGCCCGCCAGCGGCGAGAGGATACGGTCACCACGCTACCGCGGTTGGACATCCGGTCGCTGGAGCGCGCGCTGCGGGAGAGGGTGCGCGGTGAGGTCCGCTTCGATGACGGAAGCCGCGCCCTCTACGCCACCGATGCATCCAACTACCGGCAGGTGCCGATCGGCGTGGTTCTCCCGCGTGATATCGACGACGTGATCCATACCGTCGCTGCCTGCCGCGAGCACCAGGCCCCGCTCCTCTCCCGGGGCGGAGGCACCAGCCTTGCGGGACAGTGCTGCAACGTCGCGGTGGTGATGGACTTTTCCAAGTACATGCACCGGGTGCTCGAGATCGATCCCGACCGGAAGCTCGCTCGGGTGGAACCCGGTTGCGTGCTGGACGATCTCCGCCGAGCCGCCGAAGTCCATCAGCTGACGTTCGGTCCCGACCCCGCCACCCATACCCACTGCACCATCGGTGGGATGCTGGGCAACGACTCCTGTGGTGTGCATTCGCTGCTCTCCCGCAACCACGGGCTCGGGCTCCGGACCTCCGACAATACCCACGAGCTCGCCATCGTCACTTACGAGGGCGCCGGCATGCGGGTGGGCGCGACGCCGGCGGATGAGCTCCAGCGGATCATTCAGGGTGGGGGGCGCAGGGGT
>JBIOUY010000216.1:0-2433 GCA_044867445.1 Gemmatimonadales bacterium | reverse complement strand
CTGCGGGAGTTTGTGGAAGGCTTCCCCTGGGCCCATCTCGATATCGCCGGGACGGCCTACACCGACCGGGACGATGCTACCCGGGTGAAGGGCCCCACCGGCATCGGCGTGCGACTGTTCAGCGAATTCGTCCTGAAGCGAAGCGGGAACAGCGGTGAAGGGTGAAACGTGAAAGGTGAAAGGGCGAACAGCCTGAAGGGTGAAACGTGAACCGGGGACTGGGATGTAGGTGGAGGTGCCTGGCGCGCTGGGCGGCTCTCCTGGCCGTCCTTTTCACTTTTCACGGTTCACTGTTCACGCGGTTACTTACCGCCCAGGTGGAGGGCCAGCTCCCCGGCGATACCCTTCCGCCCGACTCGCTTCCGCCTGATACCGTCGACTACACCGCCCGCTTCCTTCAGGCGCAGCAACAGGAAGCGGTTCGGCTCCCCGTTATGCCTTATGCCGGCACGCGCGGTCCTCGCCCGCCGCTCACCCGCATCGTGTTCAACCGAGATTCGATCGAGTGGGGTCACGCCGCCACGGTGGGAGATCTCCTATCTCAAGTTCCCGGGGTCTATCTCTGGCGCGGCGGCTTCATCGGCCGGCCTGAGCCGGTGAATTTCCAGGGCCGCGGCGCCACCTCAGCGGAGTACTATCTCGACGGCCTTCCCTATGTGGCCGCTGGAGTCGACAGTGTCGCGGTGGATCCGGCGCTCTTCTCCCTCAGCTTCCTGGATCGAATCGAAGTCGAGCGATGGCCCGGCCTGATTCGAGTCGCATTGTTTACCCGGCGCCACGATCGGCTGGCGCCGCGCTCGCGAATCGCCGTGGCTCGAGGCGACCGGAATTTCGCTCGCTACGAGGGAGATCTGGAGCGACGATATGAGGTGGGCATCGGGTTTGGAGTGGCGGCGGACTATCTCAGCTCACCGACGGCAAGCGGCTCGAGCAGCGGATATTCCAACACCCAGATCTGGGCCCAGGGCAGTTACATCCCATCGCCGAAGTTCGGAGTGCAGTACCAGCTGCTGCACTCCCATCCCAAGCGACGACCCTTCGTGGTCGCTGTCCCCATTCCCAATGACACTATTGGTGCCGGGTTTACCGCGACCCGAACCGATGCCCAAATTCGAGTCACCCTCCGGTCCCGAGCCGACGGCCTCGGTCCCGCGGCGGACCTGGTGTACGGCCGGTCGGCCTGGGACGGCGCAGGATTGGACCAGCAGATCAACCAGATCGGCGGCTATCTGTCCTATCGTACGCCGACCTTCTCAGCGGGCGGGTCCGCTTTCCATCGCAGCCGGTGGACATCGCTGGACCTTCGGGGCAACGCCGGCTGGACGCCGGTGCGCCAGTTGAGCGCGAATGCGGAGCTGGTTCATCAGGGGCACGACGGCGGTCGCAACAGCGACTACGTCTCCTTGTCCGCAGCATTGCAACCGGTCCGCGGCCTCGCCCTCAGCGCGTCAGCCCGTCGGGGCAAACTGGTGGCGGCACCATCGGTGTTAGCTGACACGGCCCAGACACTGAGGGATTATCAGGTGGCCTTTGGGTGGGATCGGGAGCGGCTCGGCCTGCAGGTCGGTTGGTCTCAGACCTCCGCGTTCAGTCCCTTTGGGTACGCCGAGTTTCCCCGGGTTCCGACGCTTGCCGCCTCACCCAAGATCGACTGGCTCACCATCTCGGCCCGGTTGGCACCGGTACGGTGGCTCACGTTGGAGAGCTGGTACAGCGATCCCCGGAAGGGGACTGCGGATGGGATACCACCGACTCATTCGCTGAGCGCGGTGACTTTGCGGTCCAAGTTCCTCCGAAAGTTCCCCAGCGGAGCCTTCGATCTGAAGCTTCGCCTCAGCATGGAGAGCTGGGGTCGAGGCACGCTGGGACGGGATTCGACGGGAGCGCCGATCAATCTGCGGGGTGCGACCTTTTTCCGCAGCCTGCTGGAGATTCAGCTCCAGAGCTTCACCATCTACTGGGATCGAGGGAATCTCAGCGCTACCCGGCTCGCGTACGTGAGCGGTTTCCAGATCCCCGCCTATGGCAGCAACTTTGGGATCAGGTGGGAGTTCCTGAACTAGGTGAGAGGTGACAGGTGAGCCGGTGGCGGATCGAGGAGACACGTTGAGATGCCATGACGCGAGTTTAAGGCATTGGTAATCTGAGCGATGCTGCGCTAGATCTCACCTAGTTTCGAGGCCTCTGGGTCTGCCATCCCAGAGGTTTCACTTCACCCGTCACGTCTCACCTCTCACCTTCACCTCTCACCTCTCACCTTTTCACCTGTCACCTCTTGCCTTCCCTAACCCTGCTCGGCCGTCTAGGTTTAGAGGTTTTACCGGACCATGGAGGCGGGGTGCCGTACAGCATGACGGGGTTCGGCGCGGCGGAGGGCCCCGTGGCCGGAGGCCGCCTCCGGATCGAGATCCGTACCGTCAATCACCGCTACTT
>JBIOUY010000215.1:0-26524 GCA_044867445.1 Gemmatimonadales bacterium | reverse complement strand
CGGAGGAAATCACCATGGAGCGATTGGCAGAAGTGGCCCGTGAGGGCTTGCGCACGGACATTCCTGCATTCGACACGGGAGACACCGTCAAGGTGATGGTCCGGGTCCGTGAAGGTGACAAGGAGCGACTGCAGGCGTTCGAGGGGATGGTCATCGCCAAGCGGGGCGGCGGCATCAGTGAGACCTTCACCGTGCGGAAAGTCTCCGCCGGCGTTGGGGTCGAGCGGCTATTCCCCATGCATAGTCCCACCATCGCCTCGGTGGAGCTGGTGCGCCGGGGACGGGTGCGCCGGGCCAAGTTGTACTACCTGCGGGCGCTGAGCGGCAAGGCCGCTCGCATTCGGGAGAAGCGCGAGGGCTGAGCGGTGCGACCCTCTCTCCAGCGCGAGCGCGCGGTCTGGCGGGAGCAGCATCTCCTCGTAGGTGTGGATGAAGCTGGCCGCGGGCCACTGGCTGGACCAGTGGTAGCCGCGGCCGTGGTCTTTCCCCCCGGCGCGGGGCCGGTGCGCGGACTGCGCGACAGCAAAATGCTGCCCGCCCTGGTGCGCGAGCGGCTGGCCGAGAGGATCCGCACTCGGGTGCTGGGTTACGGTGTCGGCGCAGCCTCTCCCCGAGAGATCGACCGGCTCAACATCCGCGTCGCCACCGCGCTCGCCATGCACCGGGCCATCGCCCGGCTGCTGCGACGCGCGCCCGTGGCACTCTTCCCGCTTGTCGCCGACTGTCCTCCCCCGGCCAACTCCCAGCTCGGCATCTGCCGAATCCTGATCGATGGACTACCGCTTCCGGAGATCGGTTATCCGCACGAGGCGATGATCGATGGGGACGCGCGCTGCGTCTCCATCGCGGCCGCCGCGATCCTGGCCAAAGTCACCCGCGACTGTCTGATGCACCGGCTTGCCCCGCGCTATCCCGCCTACCACTGGGACACCAACGTCGGCTACGGCACACCGGAGCACCACGACGGACTTCGGGAGCAAGGCCCCTGCCGGCATCATCGCCAGAGCTTCGTGCCCGTCGCCCAGATTCCGCTGCTGCTTTAGAGGACGGAGAGGACGGAGAGGACGGAGAGGACGGAGAGGACGGAGAGGAGGCAGAGGACGGAGAGCATGGGCGAGCGGTGCGACTCAGTTCTTCATCCCGAGCAGCGCAAGCGACGAGGGACCTACTCCGCGGTCACCGACGCTGGGTGAGCAGGTCCCTCGCTTCGCTCGGGATGACGAAAGGTTCACCACCCTTCCGTCCTCTGCGTCCTCTACGTCCTCTACGTCCTCTACGTTCTTCTGCGTCACCCCGTGTCATCGCTGGTGTGCTTTTCGGTTTTGCCCCGGCGCTTGCGCGCTTTGGTCTCGGCTCCCTTGGGGGAGCTATCGTCCGGCGTGGTGGTCGCGCCTGGTACGACCGGCTGCTCCTCTCGTTGCTGCCGGTCCATGGCAATCCTACTCCGGCGCAAGCTGTTCTTGCGGGCGCGGGCCATGCTGTCCTCCTTCCATGCCTCTCCGACTTACCTCGGAGTTTGGCCACGTTGCAGGCCTAAGGGCAGTGCTGCCGTGGTGCACACTACCGCTGACCTGGGGCTCAGGCCGGTCTGCCCGGGCGGCGCGACCTGCTGGATCTGCTAGAACGCTCAGGAGCCGGTGTCCCGCCGGAGCCGTGGCGCGCCCAGTCCCCATAGCGTGGGGCGTCGTCGGAGCTGCCCTCGTCCGGGTAAACACCCCCACCCAAGGTAGCGTAGCCGCCGACTCCCCCGGTTCCGCCGAGCCGAGCGTTTCGCGGCTCCTTCGGGTCTGCCAGCGGGCCGCCGAAGGCATAAGACGTGTCGGTGCCTGGACCTCCCTCGGTGGTGATCTCGCTCGGGCTGTCCACGTCCGACCCGATCTGCTCTTCCACCCCTGGACCTTCACCACGTTCCAACAGCTGACTCCGGTCTTTGCGGCGTTTGATGCTTCGGCTGCTGCTTTTGCGTGCCATGGTTCCTTCTCCCGTCCGCCCGGCGGACATCGATTAGACCGTTATCCTGTCAAGCTTGGCCGCTGAGAGGAGCGAGACTGTGAGCCGGGTTACATCTGCCCCATTACATCGCGCCTATGGATTACCAGGAAGGGAGAGGCAGGATGCCACGGACCATCACCAGACCACCGGAGCAAGTGCTTCGTGAATCGGCGCACCGGCTGACCGGAGCGGAGCGAGACTACGATCCCCTGCTGCGCCTCATTGGCGATGCGCGCATTGTGTTGCTCGGCGAGGCCAGCCATGGAACCCACGAATTCTATCGCGAGCGAGCTCGCATCAGCCGTCGACTCATCGAAGAGCAAGGATTTACCGCGGTTGCGGTGGAGGCGGATTGGCCCGATGCCTATCGGGTCAACCGCTGGGTACGCGGGGCCAGTGCGGACGAGGGCGCCGTCCAGGCCTTGGATGACTTCGAGCGGTTCCCTCGCTGGATGTGGCGCAACCACGACGTGCTGGACTTTATCGAATGGCTCCGCCTCTATAACAACTCCAGGCCGCGGATGAAGCCTAAGGTCGGGTTCTACGGACTCGATCTCTATTCGTTATACAGCTCCATCGAAGCCGTGCTCAGCTATCTCGAGCAGGTGACCACGAGGCCGCTCGGCGAGCTCGCTACCGCTATGGCTGCTTCGAGCACTTCGCGGAAGACTCCCAGGCGTACGGCTATGCGGCTGAATTCGGCCTTGCGCCATCATGCGAGCAAGAAACCATCCGGCAACTGGTGGAGCTTCGACGTCAGGCCGCCGAGCTCTCTCGCCGCGACGGCCGCATTCCGGAAGACGAGTACTTCTACGCCGAGCAGAACGCTCGCTTGGTGAAGAACGCGGAGGAGTACTACCGGAGCATGTTCCGCGGCCGGGTTTCCTCCTGGAACCTGCGCGACCGTCACATGGCCGAGACACTGGAGGAGCTGGTCGCACATCTCGACCGCAAGGGAGGCGGCCGAACCAAGGTGGTCGTGTGGGAGCACAACTCTCACATCGGCGACGCCCGCGCGACCACGATGGGAGAGGCTGGCGAGTGGAACATTGGCCAGCTCGCGCGGGAGCGCTACGGTCCCGAAGCGGTGCTAGTGGGATTCACCACCTATACTGGGACCGTGACCGCGGCCTCGGACTGGGATGCGCCGGCCGAACGGAAGCGCGTGAAGGCCGGGCTCCCGGGGAGCTTCGAAGCCCTCTTTCACCAGCTGGCCATCCCCGGGTTTCTCCTGCTCCTCCGGGACAGTGAAGCACTGGCGCAAGCCCTGGCGGACCCCCGGCTCGAGCGCGCGATCGGCGTCGTCTACCGGCCGGAGACCGAGCGGCTCAGCCACTACTTTGAGGCACGGCTCCAGCAGCAGTTCGATGCCGTCATTCATCTCGATACGACCCCGGGCGGTGGTGCCGCTCGACCCCGTGGCTGGCTGGAAAGAAGCCGAGGCGCCGGAAACGTATCCTACGGGACTGTGAGCTAGCGCTCGCCCAGATTCCCTTACCACTTTAGACTCCTGCGGCTCTTCACCACAGAGGCACCGAGGGCCTGAGGGCTCTGCCTCACGCAACTCTCCGGTGCCGCATTTCACCACGAAGCCACGAAGAACACAAAGGGCACGAAGGGACACCCACAAAGGGCCGCAGGAGCCTCGGAGTACATGGAACGGTCTCGCCTTCTGTCCCTGTGGTGAACGGGACGCGATCTACTCTCGGAGGATCGCATGCGCAGCTGTCTCTTCGTTCTCGTCACCCTGCTGCTCGGCACAAGTGCCCAGGCGCAACAGCCGGCCTTCACCTTCCAAGAGGTGATGATCCCCATGCGCGACGGCGTGCGGCTGCAGACCGTGATCCTCACCCCGATCGATAAGACCGGTCCGCTGCCGATCATGTTCAGCCGGACGCCCTATGGGGTGCCCAACGGCCCCATCGCGCAGGTGCCGCCGAATGTCAAGGAGCTGGCCCAGGACGGCTACATCTTCGTGATCCAGAACCTGCGCGGCCGGTTCAAGTCGGAGGGCGTCTTCAAGCTGAGCTCGGAGGTGAGCCCGGCCGACTCCACTGCCACCAGTGAGACCACCGACGCGTACGACAGTATCGACTGGCTGGTGAAGTACGTGCCGAACAACGGCAAGGTCGGGATGTATGGCGTGTCCTATGTCGGCCTGACCACTGCGATGGCGCTGCTGCATCCCCATCCGGCCCTCAAGGCGATGAGCGAGCAGGCATCCCCGGTGGACCAGTGGATGAACGACGACAACCATCGCTACGGAGCGCTGCGGGAGAGCTACACCTTCGAGTACGCGGTGCTGGAGCAGGCGGACAGGAACAAGAACACTCACTTCAACTTCGAGATCTACGACAGCTACTCCTGGTATCTCGGCCTGGGCCCGCTCTCCAACATCAATACTCGCTATCTCCACGGTTCCATTCCGTACTGGAACGACGTCATCGCCCATCCGGACTACGATGAGTTCTGGAAGAAGGAAGCTTGGGTCCGGCAGCTCCACGCCTCGACGGTTCCCAACCTCAACGTCGCCGGGTTCTTTGACCAGGAGGATCCCTGGGGTCCGTGGCAGATCTTCCGCCATGCCGGGGAGCACGACCCGAACCACGACAACTTCATGGTCGCGGGCCCCTGGTATCATGGGCAGTGGCGGACTCCCAAGGCCGACAGCATCGGCCCCATCCCGCTGGGTGGGCATGAGACCGCGCGCGAATTCCGTGAAAACATCGAAGCGCCATTCTTCCGCTATTACCTCCACGGACAAGGGGAGAAGCCGAGCTGGCGGGCATCCACCTTCCAGTCAGGCGCCAATCGCTGGCGCACCTACGCGGTGTGGCCGCCTCGCGAGGCAAAAGCCACCAATCTCTACCTCCACGCCGACGGGACGCTGTCGTTCGATCGGCCACAGGCCGAAAAGGCGGGGAAGGGTTACCGCGAATACGTCTCTGACCCGGCCACGCCGGTTCCCTATCGAGAGCGGCCCATCTCACCCACCTATCCCGCAGGTGACTGGCGCACCTGGGAAGTGGCAGACCAGCGATTCGTGGACGGCCGGCCGGATGTGCTGACCTTTGTCAGCGCGCCGCTGGAGCACGATCTCACCGTTACCGGCGAGCTGGCGGCTAATCTCTTTGCTTCCACCTCCGGTACCGATGCCGACTTCATCGTCAAGCTGATCGATGTCTATCCCGAGGATGCGCAGAAGAATGCCTGGGATGCCGAGGCCGGGCCGGAACCCGGTCAATACGCCCGCTCGCTCAACGGCTATCAGCTGCCGATTGCGATGGAGGTCCAGCGCGGTCGCTATCTCACCAGCTACGAGCACCCGCGCCCTGTGAGGCCCAATCGGCCGATCGCATGGAAGATTCCCCTGCGCGATAGGGACCACGTGGTTCTGAAAGGCCATCGGCTGATGGTCCAGGTGCAATCGACCTGGTTCCCTCTGATCGACCGGAATCCGCAGAAGTTCGTGCCCAGCATCTACCAGGCCAAGGCGGCCGATTTCACCAAGGCGACGCAACGGGTCTACTGCACGCCGGCGCTGCCGTCCCACATCGTGCTGCCGGTGGTGCCATAAGAGGACGGGACGCAGAGGACGCAGAGGACGCAGAGGGCGCAGAAGTCGCTGATGACCTCGAGCGCAGCGCGGGCTGGTTGTCATCCTGAGCGCAGCGAACGGGCTCAGGGTAAAATTGCTACGCTTGGGATGACGACACCCATTATTGTTTCCCTCTGTGTTTTCTCTGTGCTCTCCGTGTCTCCGTGGTGAATCATGACCGGACTTTGAGGTCAGTCGTGCGCCTGCAAATCATCACCCTACTCGCCCTCGCACCCATCCCGCTCGCCGCCCAGTCCAACGCCGAGCGGGTGCTGAGCGGTGGGTACACCTGGTCGCACGACTACGATCTGCTCCATCAGCGGATCGAGCTCAAGAAATTCGATTGGGACTCGCTCGCGTTCGACGGCACGGTAAAAACCACGGCCCTCGCGCTCCGGCCGGGACTGGACTCACTGATCCTCGACATGAGCAAGTGGCTCCAGGTGCGCTCAGTCACGGGAGCCGCGGGAGGCAAGCTCGACTTCGTCCACACCAGCGACAGCCTGATCGTGCGACTGGTTCGACCGGCCGGTTTCCGTGACACCGTGCGGTTTACGGTGGACTACTACGGCAAGGTGGAGCAGGGCAGGGGACTCTACTTCTTTAAGGAAGAGCCGGGCCGGCCCCATCGGCCGCAGCAGGTGTACAGCGGCGGCGGGACCGACGGCAATCCTCGCTGGCTCCCCACCTTCGGCGGACCCACTGACAAAGAGACCTGGGAGCTCATCGCCACGGTGCCCACTCGCTACACCGTGGTCTCCAACGGACGGCTGGTGAGCGATCGCCGCGTCGCCGGCGGGCTGCATACCGTACGCTGGTCGCAGGAGCGGCCGGCCTCCACCTATCTCATCTCCCTCGTTGTGGCACCGCTGGTGAAGGTTACCGATCGCTGGCGCAAGGTGCCGCTGGAGTACTACGTCTACCCCGAGGACAGCGCCCTTGCCCGCCCCCTCTTTGGCGTCACCCCTGACATGATGGAGGTCTACACCAAGCTCACCGGCGTGCCCTATCCCTGGGCCAAGTACGCCCAGACCACCGTGACCGACTTCATCGGCGGGATGGAGAATGTGAGCGCGACCACGCTGGTCGATTGGCTGCCCGATCGCCGCGCGTATGTCGATCGCCCCTGGTATCAGCACTCCCTCATCCCCCACGAGCTGGCGCATCAGTGGTTCGGCGATCTGGTCACCACCGAGAACTGGGCCAACTACTGGCTCAACGAGGGCATGGCGGAATTCATGCCGGGGCAGTACTGGGGAGTGCAGCAAGGGCGCCGAGTGGAGGACGACTACTACATCGATGAGTATCGCAAATACGTCCAGACCGACGCCCGCAAGCGGATGCCACTCGCCACCTACAACTCCAATAACGTCTACCCCAAAGGCGCGCTGGTCCTCCAGATGTTGAAGAAGCTGCTGGGACCCGAGCGCTTCTGGACCGCGATCAATCGCTATCTCACCCGCAACGCCTACGGCACCGCCAACAGCGACGACCTGCGCCAGGCTGTGCTCGACGCCACCGGCCTCAACCTCGGCTGGTTCTGGTCGCAGTGGATCTATCAGGCCGGGTACCCACAGTTCGCGGTGTCGGCGGCATACGACTCCGCGAGATCATCGCTCACCGTCACGGTGAAGCAGACCCAGGTCGACACGGCCAAGGCGGACAACAGCGGATTTCGGTTCACCGTCCCCCAGGCCTTCACCGCCCCGGTCACCATCCGAGTGGGTACCGCTCAGGACGGGGGCGACGTGATCGCGCACCGGCTGATCGATCGCCGGGAACAGAGCTTTCGGATCGACGGGGTACGAGGCCAGCCCACCATGGTGGTCTTCGATGACGACAACTCGATCCTCAAGTCGCTCGACTTCAACCAACCGACGCCTTGGCTCGCCAATCAGCTCGCGAAGCAGGAAGACCTGTGGAATCGGGACTGGGCCATCCAGCAGTTAGGGCAGCGCACCGCTGACACGCTGGCGGCCGCGGCGCTGAGCCGAGCCGCCCTGGGTGCGGATTACGATCTCACCCGGGCGTCGGCCGCGGGGTGGCTCCGCGGATTCCCCGCGAGTGTTGCCCTCCCGGCCTTGAGCGCCGCGGTGCGGGATACCTCGTCGCGAGTGCGCGAGGCGACGGTGCAGGCGCTGGGTGCGGTCGGTGGGAGGGAAGCGTGGACCATCGTGCGAGGCGCGTGGAAGGATGACCCGAGCTACGAAGTTCGTGCCGCGGCGCTCACCGCGCTGGTGCACCTTTCGCCCGACGGATCGCGCGATGCCGTCGTCCTCGGCCTCAAGACACCCTCGTATCGTGACGCGATCCAGAACGCGGCGATCATCGCGGTGTTGCAACATCCCGACTCGGGCCTGGTGTCGGAGCTGGATCGCATTGCCGGCGAGCAGCCGCTCCCGACCATCGCGCTCGCCGTACTGAGCGCCCGGGGCGACAAGCAGGCGTCGGAGGCGATGGTGAAGCGCCTGGACGATGAGCGCTCCTGGGTGCGCACCTGGGCGCTGGATGCCATGTCGCGAGAGCTGGATCCGGACGACGCACTCGCCCAACTCCGCGAGGCGCTGCCCAAGGTGCGGCGGGAAGACGTGAGGACGGCGATCGGTGACGCGATACGGCGCCTTGAAGCAGTGAGCAGTAAGCAGTGAGAGGAGAGAGGTGACAGGTGACAGGTGAGAAGTGAGAAGTGAGAAGTGAGAAGTAAGAAGTGGCGTCACCCTGGAGGCGGCCTTACAGGACAGGCTCCGCGCCGGAAGAGCCTGCCCCGAGCGCAGAGAGGGGGCCAATGCTCAAACAGGGTTTTGGCCCTTCCGCTTCGCTCCAAGGTGACAGCCAGGAGTACCGCGATCAGCCGTTAACTGTTAGCCGTTAGCTGTTAGCCGTTAGCTGTCAGCCGTTAGCTGTCAGCTGTCAGCTGTTAGCCTCTAGAAGGAGCATCGCATGGCGGACATCAACGACTGTGTCCCCGGCCGGCAGGCGCGGGTGCTGCAGACCGGCGTCGCCCGGGTCGCCGGCAAGACCGGATTCATTGTCGAGGTCTCCCGGGTTCGCCGTCCGCCGGATGGGCCGCTCAAGGATCGGGTGATGGTGGATGTGCCCGGCCACGGCGAAGTGGCCGTGAGCCCAGCCGACATCGAGGTGCTGACCTCGTGACCAGCGCGGCCGGCTACTGCGTCACCGGATGATACAGAAAAATCTTCTGGATGGTCCTGAGTCGCTCGGCGAAGTCGAGTGGGGTGAGATCGTACACTTCATCGTCGCCGCCCATGAGCGCGCTCATCGCGCCGCCGCCGGCTGCACCGCCGACCTCGACCTTGGTCTTGCGGATGAGCCGGACCTCGGTGATGTCGCCCACCGGCAGACGTCGCAGCGAGTCCGCCTGCCGAACCACGAGGGTCTCGCCGTCCAGCTTCACCAACCGAATGTCCCAGACGTACTGATCGCCATTAAGGGTCACCTGCCACCGCTCGTCCTGCTGCTGCGCCCGCACGGGCTGGATGAACATGATGCCCAGCGCCACTGCGGCGAGAATAGGGCGTATCATGGAGGTCTCCCGAGGCACGGTCCCCGAAGGGAGTGAGGCATCGAAGGCCAGGGACCGTGACTACTAATATAGTATGACCTACTCTATCGTTGCGGGTAGCGGCGCAAGCGCCTCAGAGCGGTGAATGACGACGCCGATCCTCGTCATTCACGGCGCCGGCAAGCAGGCAATGCGTCGCGGCGCTGTCTACTGGAAGGCAAAGCTAGGGGACGCACTCGGCGCCGAGTACGCCGTCACGCCCCATCATGCCTAGCCCGGAGCAGCCGTGGTACGCCGCCTGGCGGGCGAAGATCCAAGAGTGTGTCGCCCGGATGGAAGACGACGAGGAGGTGCCGTTCGCGCATCTGTCCAGTTACGCCGAGTGGCTGCCGCGTGCGGTGGTCCGCGCCCTCGATGGCCAAGGCCACGAGTTCCGCCGCCGCGACACGCCCGAGCTCATTCGCGACATTCAGAGCGTGGCCGCCGGAGTAACCCCAAGTACTCGGTCAAACCGGTAGAGCCATCATGCTCGCCTACGTGTTCTGGCATTGGCGGCGGCAGGAGATAGGCCGGGAGGAGTACGAACAGCGGCAGCAGCGCTTCCACGCCGCCCTGCAGGCAGCACCATCCGCCGGATTTCTCACCTCGCGTTCAGTAGCGATTCGTGGCGCGCCCTGGGCGGCATCGGGCGGAGAGGCGTACGAGGATTGGTACCTCCTCGAGGATGCTGCCGCGCTCGATCCGCTGAACCAGGCGGCCGTAACCGCGCCACGGCAAACTCCGCACGATGCCGCCGCTGCCGCGGCCGACGGCGGAACCGCGGGGTTGTATCGCCTCCGGCGGGGCAGCGTGGGCGACGTGGTCCCAACGCTCGCGGCCTGGTTCAGCAAGCCCGCCGGCATAGGCTATGACCAGCTCTTCTCCGTCGTGGAGCCCCTGCTTCACCCGGCGGCGGGCGCGCTCTGGTGCCGGCAGATGGTGCTCGGGCCTACCCCTGAGTTCTGTCTCCAGAGCTCGGCGCCGGTGGAGCTCCCGGCGGAGATCACGCCGGTAGTGCTCCAGCTTCGCCCGGTTTGGCCGACGCCACCCGAGTAACCCAGGGTCGATGGAGCGGAGGTTGTCATGAGGCCGAAGCATCTGTACTTCTGTCTCTGCGTCCTCGGATTGGTACTGCCGTATTCCCAGTTCCTGCCGTTCCTTCAGGAGCACGGGCTGGACCTACGGCTCATTGCGGAACAGCTGTTCGCCAACCGGATCAGCTCGTTCTTCGGCCTGGACGTGATCGTCTCCTCCGTGGTGCTCTGGATCTTCGTGTGGGCGGAAGGCCGGAGGCTCGAAATGCGCCGTCTGTGGCTGCCGCTGGTGGCCCTGCTCACGGTGGGCGTGTCGCTCGCATTGCCGCTGTTTCTCTATCTGCGAGAGGTGCGTCAGGAGTTGGCGGCTTGAACTCGAAATCGATCGGCTTATCGGTGCTGCGAACCCGGTGATGCCGGCGTGTTTCCATCCAATCCGCGGCAATACAACTGCGCACCACGGAGACACGGAGATGGCACGGGAATGCTTGGCTGCCCAATGTTTCTGTACGAAGGTGGGGTAGTGTGGCAACCTTCAGTCTATCAGAACGCTAGAGGGACTACGTCCAGAATTCCGGGTAACCTCCGTGTCTTCCGTGCCTCCGTGGTGCGCAGTTGTTTTGCCCCAGTGCGCTGTTGTAGTGCGCAGTTGCGGTGACGCAGTGACTTGCGCAGTGGCAGTGCGCGGGGGCGGTGCGCGGTAACCCCTTTGCCAACGCTTTGATGCATCGCGTTACAGGCCGGTGACCGGACGTCCTCTGGCGAGACACTGCCGCCGCCGGGGCCGCTCATCTACTTTATGATGTAGGCAACCCACATGAACCGGCTCTTCCTCGAGGGTGTGCTCGGCGTCGCGCAGGCCGCGACCTGGGCCGCCCTTTTTTCCGTCGCCGGCGTGCCTCCGGAGGCACGATGAGCCCCTACGCCTTCTCTCTGGCGCTCGGCGCCATGGGGTTGGCGGGGATGGCCGCGATCGGGCTCGCGAGCCATGCCCATCGCGGCGGAGGGGCACACGGGCACGCAGGCCATGGACACGGCAGCCACGGGCACGGGCATGGTCACGGTCACGCCCATGTGCATCACGAGCCGGCGGCGCTCCGCGTGTCTGCCGTCCTGTCGCCGCGGCTCTGGTTCACTCTGTTGGCGGGGTTCGGCGCGACCGGCCTGCTGGTTCGCCCGCTCGTCGCCGGCGGGCCGCTTCGCGCAGTGCTGGCGGTTGCGGGAGCGCTGCTGTTCGAGGCGCTGCTCGCGCGTCCGCTGTGGAATCTTGCCTTCCGCTTCGAGTCGCGGCCCGCGGCGGCGGCAGTCGGCAGCGGAGGCGCAGGCCAACGCCGACATCGTCGCGGCGCAACAGACCCGCCGGCCAAGGAAGCGCAGCTGGAGGCGGAGCGGATCATCAGTGACAAGCAGCGCGAGTTGGAACAGACCCGCGCCGCCAACGCCGCGCTCATTGCCCAGGCCGAGGCCAAGAAGCAGGACGCCCTCGCGGTGCAGAAGGTGGCCGAGCTCGACGCGACCCAAATCGCCCAGGCGAGAGCCGATGCCGAGCGGGTGAAGATCGAAGCCGAAGCGGCGGCCGACGCGGAGGCGATCCGAATCCGCCGGGTTGCCGAGGCGACGGCTGAGAGCATCCGCCGGGTGAACGAGTCGATACGCGAGGGCGGGGAAAGCTACTTCCGCTACAAGCAGATCGAGCTTCTGCCGCAGGTCGCCCCCGCAGTGGCCGAGGCACTGGCCGAGGCGAAGCTGGTCACGATCGCGAGCGATGGCCGCGGCGCGCCCGACGCGGCAGCGAGCAACATCATGGGAGTGATTCAGACCGTGCTCGCGGCGCAGTTGGTGGGCAGGACCGGGTTGCTGGAGAACCCACCGGTTCCGTCGTCCGCAGCTCCGGCCACGGTCCCGCCCGCCGCGAAGGATGGAGGCAAGCGGGGGTAAACAACGCACCATGCGCGACTGGACAGCGCACCACGGAAACACGGAAGACACGGAAGTCGCACGGAATTCTCAGCGTAGTACCTCTAGCGTTTGATGAACTGAGGGTGGCCGCACCACCCCCAACTACTTAGAGAATGGGGGCTCGCTTGGCATTCCGTGCTGTCTCCCTGTCTTCCGTGTTTCCGTGGGTGCGCTGTTGCAGTTGCCGTACGCAGTTATAGTGCGGAGCAAGCGCACTGAGACCTGCACTCGTCCTCACGACCGTTCTGCTGGGTCTGCTCCTGGTCTACTGGGCGGCCCTGTTTTTCTGGCAGCGAACTCTCCTCTTCCCGGCGCCATCGCTTGCGGGGGCCCCAACTCGTCCCGGCGACGCGGAGGCCATCTGGCTCGAAACCGCGGCGGGTCGGGTGGAGGCCTGGTATCTCCCACCGCTGGTCAGTGCCGGCGCCCCTGCGCCGCTGCTTCTGTTCACTCACGGCAACGGCGAGCTGATCGACTACTGGCCGGAAGACTTCGAGGAACCGCGGCGCTGGGGTTTGGCGGTTCTGCTGGTGGAATACCCAGGTTATGGTCGCTCGGGGGGCGTGGCGACCCAACTCTCGGTCACCGCGACGGTGCTGGCGGCGTTCGACTGGGCTTGCCAGCAACGATCGGTGGACTCGACCCGCATCATTGCGTATGGCCGGTCAGTAGGCGGCGGCGCTGCCGCGGTCCTGGCTGATGAGCGCCCGGTGGCTGCGCTGATCCTGGAATCGACCTTCACCAGCATCCGCGCCTTTGCCATTCGCTTTGGAGCGCCCGGCCTTCTGGTCCGGGATAGATTCGACAACCTCGCGGCTGTACGCCGGTTTCAAGGCCCGCTGCTCATTCTGCACGGCGATTACGACCAGACCATTCCCGTCGCGCACGGCCGAGCGTTGCATGCGGCCCAACCGGCATCGGAGTTTTATCTGATGCCGTGCGGCCATAACGATTGCCCACGGCCCTGGCCCGCGATTGAGCGCTTCCTGGCCAAGCATCAGCTTCTCCGCTAGATCACCGTCAAAACAGCGCACCACGGAGACACGGAGAACACGAAGGTTGCACGGAAACTGCGAGATCACTGTGTAGTCTCTTGATGCGATGGGTGGTGGGCCACCCCCCAGTTTATCAGAAGAGGAGACGCGGTGTCAGCCCAGGCCGCATACCGTTGAAGATCGATGCCGACGACTCTGCCCGGGTGGCGTGGCTGCACCAGCACGGCCGACAACTCCAAGGGCGCATGTGGTGGCGTCGTGGTCGAGCGGTGTTCATCTCGAGTTGGCGCGCGCGGGATGAGAAGGCGCCCTCGCGGAAGGGCTCCCCGATGCGGTGGCTCAGACCACGGCGGCGATGCTGTCCTTCCCCGAGTATGATGTCTCTCAATCAGGCGGGCCTGACAAGGTGGACAGCACCTGCGCGGCGCGGTTGGCCGGTGCTCTCGCGGACAGAGTCCTGCCATTCATCGGCGCGGCCGGCGCTCCCCCCGGAGCTCTCTCCACTACCGATCGCCAGCAGTTCGCCCGATCTTCTATCCCTGCGCTCACTCGTTTACCGGTCATGTGATGCCCAGAACCAGCGCCCCTTATCTCGCGTTTCTTTCCCGGAGATTCCGCGGGGGAGGGTTGCTGCCATGCTCGAAGCGCGACTCAGCCAAACGATGGAGCGGCTGCGCCAGGACTGGCTCGCACATCTCCCAAACACCACTCCTGACACAGGTCCGTGAGATACGATTTCCTGGTTGACACCTATCGCACGGAGCGTCTCAAGACGCTCAGCGTCTGGTCGCACATCCCCGACGCTCGAATGCGCGATCGCTCCGAGCCGCGCGCGCGGAGCCCGCTCGACCACATGGTGCATCAGTGCGTCAGCGAAGATGGGTGGATGACTTCCATGCTGGGGATCACGGTCAGCCGCCCGGCATTGCCGCCTCAGGAGACCCGGCTCGCTTTCATGGAATACTACGCCGCGGTCTCGTCGGAGCGCCTGGCGGCGCTGTCCACCAAGCCGGAGAGCTGGTTCGAGGAGATTGTTCAGTTCTTCGATGTGTCCCGATCGCGTGCCTGGGTTCTGGTACGCCGGTTCACTCATTCCGCGCACCATCGGGGCCAGCTCACGGCTTACCTGCGCTCATGGGGACAGTCGCTGTACTCGACCTACGGTCCGACAGCTGATACCGGCGGGCTGCCCAAGAATGGCGCGACCGTCCTGTATCGGTACGGCTCGGTGGAGGATCTTCTCGAAGGCGAAGCTCGTGGAGGGGTAACACCCCCGCTTCCGGGGACCGGGTCGCGGTCGCCAACTGAAAGGCCATGAGACCAGAGATGCCGACCGCTTCTTCGACGTCCGCGGCTCTCTTTGCCGCCCTCGTCCTTCTCGTCGCGGTGGTGGTCGCTTACGGCCTTCTCCGCGCGCGGGTCGGGAGGGTCGCGGTGCTGGCCATTCTGCTCGCCTATCTCGCCATCCCGAGCGCGCTCGCCCGATTGGGAATGCTGAACCGGTACGATCCGCTACCGGCACCCGCACTCCTGCTCCTGCTCGGCCTTACCCTGCTCACGGTCGCGATCGTGTTCTCGCCCATTGGCGCACGGCTCGCGGCCGGTGTGGCGCTTGGCGCTGTCATAGCCTTGCAGGCATTCAGGATCGTGGTCGAGCTGCTGCTCCACCGGCTTTATGCCGAAGGAGCGGTGCCGATCCAGATGACCTATTCCGGGCGCAACTTCGACGTGATCAGCGGTATCACCGGACTGATTCTGGGGATCTGGCTATTGCGCAGACCACGGGCTCCTCCTGGCCTCGTGCTCGGTTGGAACCTGCTCGGCCTGGCGCTGCTGCTCAACATCGTCGGCGTCGCGGTCCTCTCTACGCCCGTCACCTTTCGCCGATTCCCCGAAGGGCCGCCCAACCTGATGCCCAGCACCTTTCCTTATATATGGCTGCCGAGCTTCCTGGTGCAGGTCGCGCTGGCCAGCCATCTGCTGGTGTTCCGGCAGCTGCTCACAGACCACAAGCGGCAGCCGGATTAGCAAAGCTCCTTCTCCCGAGAGCAAAGCAACTGCGCACCACGGAACCACGGAACACACGGAGATCGCACGGAATGCTCAGCCTAGTTCGTCTGGCCATCGAATGAAACTGAGGGTTGCCCCACCCCCCACAACATCACTGCAGTGATCCTGCGGTGTCTGTGCATCTTCCGTGGGTTCCGTGTTTCCGTGATGCGCTTTATGTGGGTGGCGGGGCACCAAGCAGAAGAGTACTTCCCTAGCATTCCGTGTGTTCCGTGTTTCCGTGGTGCGCAGTTGCAGTGGCAGTGGGTATGGCCCGGGCTGGCCCCACCGCTCTCCGGATGGCAGATTAGATCACCCCTACATAAAGAAGAGCTTCTGAAAGCGACGCTCCTCAGCGCAGCTCTCATCCTCGCGCTCGCTCACCACGGGGTGGCCTATGCCCAGGCCGAGCCGGCCGATCACGCCGCGCACCATGTGTTCGTCCTGCCGAGCTTCACCTTCGAGGACGGGACCACGCTCCCCCAGACCAAGGTGAGCTACGGCACCTACGGCCGACTCAATGCCAGGAAGGACAACGTCATTCTCCTGCCGTCCAGCTACATGGCCGATCATCACGACAACGATTGGCTGATCGGACCCGGGCTGGCCCTCGATACCACCAGGTACTTCCTGGTTGCGACCGAGCTCTTCGGCAACGGGCACTCATCCTCACCCAGCAATACGCCCGATCCGTATCACGGCCCCCGTTTTCCTCGGGCGACCATACGCGACAACGTCCAGGCGGTCCATCGCCTGCTGGTCGACGAGCTCGGCATCAATCACCTGGTTGCGGTCCTGGGCTTTTCAATGGGCGCGGAGCAGGCGTTTCAGTGGGCAGTCAGCTATCCCGATTTCGCTGACAGGATCATAGCCCTGGCCGGGACCGCCAGATGTTGGCCTCACGGTGTGGTCCGGCTCGAGTCTCAGATCGGCGCCCTCACCGGCGACCTGGAGTTTCGAGACGGCAACTATACCTCGCCGCCGAAGCAGGGACTGCATCTCTTTGGTCTGGTCTGGGCGCCCTGGCTCACCTCGCAGCAGTGGTGGCACAACGAGCTCTGGCGGGGACCCACCTGGCCGCCGGGCGATACCTTCCAGGCGGTGATGGCATATTTCTCCGACAGCCTCTTTGCCAATCTCGATGCCAACGACCTGATCCTGCAGGCCCGCACCTGGGAGCGGCACGATGTCGGCACCAGCCCCGGTTTCAACGGCAACATCGAGCAGGCGCTCCGATCCATCCGGGCTCGCGTCCTCTACATGCCGGTGCAGACCGACCTGTACTTTCCGGTCTCCGACGCGCGTGCCGAAGCGGGCTTCATCCCGAGGGTCGAGCTGGTTCCCATCCCATCGCTGTGGGGCCATGTGGCGGGCGGCGGTGGTGACGAGGGCTCCAAGCGCTTCATCAGTGAAAAGGTTGCTGCCTTCCTGGCGAAGCCGCTACGCTAGGACGGCCGCGGTTCTCTCCTGCTGGAGGAGCTTCTCATGAAGCCACTGGGTCTGGTCTTGGTCCTGCTGATCGCACTGACGCGGCTCGCTGCCGCCCAGCAATCGGCCTGCTCCCTGCTGACCGCGGCCGACATCCAGGGGGCGATCGGCACGAAACCGAGTGAGCCTCATCCGATGGATATGGACGTCCCGGGACACAAGGGTGAGAGGGTGCTCGCCTGCTTATGGAGCGTTCCGGCTGACAAAGGTCAGGTCGCCGTCAGTCTGGGGCACCTTCCGCCGGGCATGAGTGCGCAGACAGCGGCTAAGAAGAATCCGGGGGTCGATGCGCTTCGAAGCGCGAAGTATAAGGAAGAGAGCAAGGACTTCAGTGATGCCTGGTGCTTGATTATGACCCCGCCGGCATCGGAGAAGCAGGGCATCATCATGTCCTCCTGTGCCGGCGGGGTGAAGGGCCAGATCCTGTCGGTCGCCTTCACCAGCCCGACCAAGGCGCTCACCATCACCCAGGCGAAGGGCCTGCTGGACAAGGCGGTCGCCCGGGGGCACTGAGTGGCAAAATTGGCCCAGTGCTGGAGCCGGGATCGCTTGACTTCACCGCACGTGGGCCGTAGTGTAGCTCGTATGATCTTCGTCACGACTTCTCGCCACTTCAGCTGTCGTCGCCTCCACCGGAGCTGGACGGTGCGGTCGGCGTGCGTAGGCGGAGATATCGTTTAGTAGGCGTTCCGTTGCGGCAACCCGAGGCCCGGACCAGCTCCCTGTGGTGCGGGCCTCTTCCTTTCTGGTCCGGCCGCCCATCTCGACAGGAGGACGTATGGCTGTCATCGACGAACTGGTGCTGGCGAACGAGGCGTATGCCCAAACCTTCGACCGCGGCGACCTGCCGCTCCCACCCGCCCGGCGGCTCGCGATTCTCACCTGCATGGACGCCCGGATCATCCCCTCCAAGGCGCTCGGGCTCCGGGAGGGAGACGCCCACGTGATCCGCAATGCTGGCGGCCGAGCCCGCGACGCGTTGCGCTCGATCATCATCTCCCAGCGCCTGCTGGGAACTAGGGAGCTGGCCGTGATCCATCATACGGACTGCGGGATGCTCACCTTCACCAACCGCGATCTTCGCGCCAAGGTCAAAGAGGATCTCGGCCAGGACACGGGGGAATTTGACTTCCTCCCCTTCGCAGACTTGGACGACAGCGTCCGGCAGGACATCGAGTTCCTGCAGGCTACGCAACTGCTCAATCCCGACACTCTAATTCGCGGGTTCGTGTACGACGTGCGGACAGGCAGGCTGAGGGAGGTGAAGGTGGAGGCAGAAGCGGATGTGGGGTCGAAACGGTAATCTGCTCCACGGGGACCACGCAGCGGATCGCTTTTGTCACCGGCCGAAACGGCACCAGTGGGTCATCGTCTGGTATGAGGTGAGAACCATAGTTGCTGGAGAGAAGGAGGGTCAGGACAAGCATGAGCCCTACGTTTCCGGGAGAGTCAGCGGAATACCGGGCGGCCCGCGACCGACTGCTCGAACAGGAGATCGAGCTGCGCCGGGCCATGGAGGCTGTGGCTGCCGCGAGGCGCAAGCTGCCGCCCGGTGGAGCCGTCCCTGAGGACTACGTCTTCCAAGGGAGGGGTGCGGACGGCGCCCCGACTGAGGTGAGGTTGTCGGAGCTGTTCGCACCCGGCAAGGACTCGCTCGCAATCTACAACTTCATGTTCCCACGCGCGCCCGAGGACCAGCGGTCTGGCCCCAAGGGCGGTCAAACGGCGCTCCTGCCTCTCGCGGAGAGTCCGTGCCCGTCGTGCGTCGCGCTCCTCGATCAGGTCGATGGCGCCGAGGAACACATCAGCCAGCGGGTCAACCTTGCGGTGGTCGCGAAGGCTGCGCTGCCGCGCATCCTTGCCTTTGCGGAAGAGCGTGGTTGGCGGCGGTTGCGCCTGTTGTCCTCGGCTGCCAACACGTACAACCGCGACTACCTCGGCGAGACGCCGAAGGGAATGCCAATGCCGATGCTGAATGTGTTTCGGCGCACCCGTGGTGGGATCCGGCACTTCTGGGGGTCGGAACTTCTCTATGCGCCGACCGATGCCGGACAAGATCCTCGCCACGTCGGCACCATCGAGCCGGTCTGGAACCTGTTCGACTTCACCCCCGAGGGGCGCGGGACCGATTGGGATGAGCAGCTGAGCTACTCTTAACCGCCGAGCCGCTAGCGCTGAGCTACCGCCTTTGCTAGCACTGCAAGCGGCACCTCATCCTGCGACACGATCATGTACACCTCGGCAGAAGGGGATGCAGGGAACAGAGCGGATTAGTCCAGACTACGTTCTCCGAGGGAAACCGTGGCGGCCAGGGGGCGAGGCGGGAGGATAGTCCCGAGGAGTCGGGGGTTGGCCCCGTTTCCGTCAAAGGTTCGTCAAAGGTGCCTCTGCTGGACACTCGCCGATAAACGATTCCCGGCCCGAGACTGCCCCTCGAAAATTTCCCACAGCAGAGACTGCGAAATACAGCCGCTGCGTCGAAGCGGACCCGGCACTGTGTTCATGAAAAATTCACACCAAGCTACCGGAAATCGTCCTCCCGCTCCGCTCCCATCACGTGGTGCGATCCTCGCGGCCCACGACTTAATAGCTCTGCTGCCGGCTGCTGCATTGCCCTCAGGAGTCCGAAGCCGAGCACGACGGCCGGGCAGGTGGGCAGCGTGCCGGCTGAGCGACGGGACTGTTTCCTGCGCGAGGTGTGCCGCATCACGCTAGGCGCGTCGTCTACTGCTGTTGCGCCAGGACGACCTGCGGCAGCGGATTGCCCTCGCTGTCCTGCTCGATGGTGTCGTCGGCGTAGGCCACTGCCGCGCGGCCGTTGGCTGGATCGATGGCGACCTCGAACAGATCGAGCAGCGTGCGGACCGAAATATCGCAAGCGGAGCCCCCGGTGCAGATGACCCCAACATGGTTCGGCGTGTTGCTCACGAGGCTCTGCTGGAAGCTGGCCCCGCCGTTGGTCGTTTGCGCCAGGAACACATTCCACACCGCCGCGGGGTCGTCCTTGCTCGCCGCCGTCGTGGCGTAGTACACCAGGTCGACCACGTTGTTGCGGGCGCTGATCCACGGGAAGATAGCAGTGCTGGCCGGCGCGATGTTGACGGCGACCGCCGATGACCAGGTCCCACCCTGATTCGGGGACGTTGAATAGGAGATCGTGTGGCCATCGGACCACGCCGCGTGCAGCTTGCCGTTGGTGGGGTCGACGGCCAGCGCGGGGAAGATGAAGTTCTGCGCCACATTGAGCGGCGCATGGAAGACGCGAGTCGCCGTCCAGCTCAGGCCGCCATCGGTGCTGCGCGAGACGAAAATGTTGTTGAAGTTTGCCGTCGTCCCTTTCTGGATACTGGGTTCGCCGGCCGCATAGATGTCATAGACGTTGTGGGTGAAGGGATCGGCGACGATGGGTCCCTGATCGTTATTAAAGGTGGCGTCGCCGGTTGCCCGGCCCTGGCCGACGATCGGGTCGCCCACCCGCCGCCAGGTGAAGCCGTCGTCGTCGGAGCGCTGGACGTGAATCAGCGAGCTGGCGCGCGCATCGTGGTAGGAGATGAACACCCGCGAGCCGTCGGACGTGATCCACTGGCGATCGGAGGTAGTGATATCAATGATCTTCGAGTCGCAGCTGCTGAGGCTGAAGCTGGACGCCGCGTTGGCACAGGCGATGGCCGAGACGCCGACCTGGGCAGCGCGGAAAGCCGGGTTGACGAGGATGATGAGTGTCGACAGGTGCAGCGTGCCCGTCGAGCCGAAATCCACGTCCGCGTCCCCTCCGCCAAAGACGACTCTGCCGGGTTGCTGCAGCGCTGCATCCACGATCCCCCGGAAGGGTGGTGTGGACCCGAATGGTCCGGTCCAGAGGCCCGTGCCGGATTCTGTCGGGCCGAATTGGAGGGAAGTGATTGCCATCGTGCCATTACCGGCGATCGAAATTGCTGGTTCGGAGCTGAAGCTGCCCGGGCGGAGCAGCGGGGTGTTGGTGAAGGTCAAAGAGCCGGGGGACGTGGCGAATTCGGGCTGCCCGCCGGGCGAGGCAGGCGCAGTTGGCGCGCGCTCGCAGCCAACGAGCAGGGCCAGAACACTGGCGGAGAACAGAAGGGGACGCATGGGGCCTCCACGCCAAGGGGACTGGAGTTTGCGATGCAGAATGGTCAACCGCCGAGCCACCCCGTTCGGCAGCTCGGCGGTCGTGGGGTCCTTCGTGGCGTCTGAGAGCCCGGCGTCGCGGAGGAGAGCGAGGACCCGTGGCTTTGCGACCCCAGCTTTCGCCGGGTGTGCCCTTATCGGAGAGAAAAGCTCCAGAATACCTTACGGCTCGGAAGTGGAACCGTCAATACTGCTCAGCTACGGGGAAACCGTGGAGAAGATTGCAACAGGAATTACCGATGCGGTTGCCCCTGGTGGGTTCGAGCCACGTCCGTCCACCTCGAGCGTGTAGAAGGTATCCGGCTTCGAGCTGCTGTCAGCATGGTAGCGGTGGATCTCTGGCGCTACGCAAGCATCGGTGGTCTCCTGCCGGCGCCACTGTGACCGTCTAGTGGGTAGTGAGCGCCCCGAGTTCGCCCTTGATGTTGGCGAGGGGACTGAACACGAAGGTCTTTCCATTGATTGAGCCGCCCCACAGCACTCCAGCCAGCTTGACGTTGGTGCCGCTGGTGACGGTAAACACGTCCGACCCGCTGTCTCCCCCGCCCACAGTCGCCGAAACGATCGTTTGGCAGAGCTGAGTGATGTTGCTCCCGCTCACGTTGACGTTCACGCAGGTATTGCTGACCGGTCCCCTGCTCCACCCCGTCGTGCGGCCCACCTTGTTCACCGTCGAACCGACCGTGAAGCTCGACGACGATGCGTCCGAGGTGATGGTCCAACTCCCCACGATGGTGAGGTTGGTCGAACTGGTGCTCGAGGTGCGGGCGATGCGGCCGAGCGTGTTCGAGGTACTGTTGATGTATTTGGCGAAGGCAGCGTCGCTCCGGCGGCAGCGCCGCAGGAGCGGGCACGAGCCGCCGGTCGTGTACTTGGGATCCACGGTCTCGGTAGCGATCTGGGTGGGCCTGACGGTCTTGAGCGGCTGCCAGTAGGGAGTGCTTTCGACGCCACCCTGCGTGTTGGTGCAGTGCGATGCGGTGACGAATCCCCTGGTCCCGCTGCGCGAAGCGTTGAATCCCAGGGAGCAGAGGTAGCCGGGGAAGTTGATCTGTACGCCCGCCACGACGGGCCGGATCGCGCCTTGGAGGGTCGCGAGGCGGTGGATCGGCTCGGTCACTTCGACGCTCACGGCCGAAGCTGGAACACCTCGCCGGGCGAGCACGCTCCGGACCTGGGCCGCGGCCGCGGCGTCCTCGACACCGATGCTCACCCGATTCCGAGCCTCGTCCGCGTCCGTGAATACCACGCCAGGGACGCCCAGTGCCTCCGCCGATGTCTGGGTGAACCAACGATCCAGCTCCGACCAGTCGAAGTCCGCCTTCAGCACCCGCATGGTTGCCAGTGCCCGACCTCGGGAGGTGAACCATGGCGCCAGTGCCGTTTCGGCCACGCCTCGTTGGCCTGCGTCCTTGAGGTAGATCGTCGGCGTCCCTTGCTCGTCGACAAAGAATCCCCCGAAGCCGGGAACGCTCCGGGCCAGCGCGACCGGATCGTCGGGCGAGCCCTGCTGGACCGCGATTTTAGCTGCATCGAGCTGGTCGGTTGTCGGGGTTGGCTGGGTGGAATCGTTGGAACAGCTGCTGGCGAGAAGGATGGTCCCTGTGATCAGGGGGACAACCAGAATGCGATGGCTCAACATGCTCGCCTCATCGCGCTTGAGTGTGAAGGGCCGCACCATCGTGGAGCGCCCCTAGTATACACGTCTTCCGCATCGACGGCACGGAAGGCGTTCGATTCTGTGGCTGAGAACCTGCTGGTCTAGCCAACACCTGGGCCGCACTTCACCTTTACCGAGCCCACCCCTCCACCGGCTGGCCACGCTGGAGCAGGAAGTCGGGAACGACCAGTCATTGGCGGGAAGCGTTCTCCAATGCCATAATGTGGTGCCCGAGCCCCTGGGGCGATCCCTGACCCATTGACGTTGAGGTTGCTATGTCATCCGAGACCTTACCCCGCGCGGGAGTTTCGATGATTCCTCGCATCGCTCCCGCTCTGCTGCTCGTTGCATCGAGCCTTCTCGCCCAGCAGGCCCCTCCCCCTCCGCCCCTCTATACCGACCTCGGCACTCACCACAAAGCAGTCGGAACCCGAGTCCCCCTCGCGCAGCAGTACTTCGACCAGGGTCTCCGATTGGTGTACGGCTTCAATCACGCGGAGGCGATCAGGTCCTTTACCCGCGCGACCGAGCTGGACCCGGCGTGCGCGATGTGTTGGTGGGGAATCGCGTATGCCTACGGGCCTCATGTGAATGCGGGGATGGATTCTGCCAGCGGGGTGAAGGCATATACAGCGGCACAGAAGGCCCTCTCACTCAGCCGCAACGCAAGCCCTTGGCAGCGGGCATATATCCGCGCGGTGGCCGCTCGGTACGCACCCGTGCCGCCCGCCGATCGCGCCACTCTCGACTCCGCGTACTCCCGCGGGATGGCGGAGGCCGCGCGGAGCTACCCCAACGATCTCGATGCCGCGGCACTGTACGCCGAGTCGCTGATGGATCTCCGACCCTGGAATTACTGGACGTCGGAGGGAAAACCGTATCCCGGTACCGAGGAGATCGTGCGGCAACTGGAGCGAGTCATAGCGCGGAATCCGGAGCATCCCGGAGCGTGTCACTACTATATCCATGCGGTCGAGGCGGTGAATCCCCAGCTCGCGGTCCCTTGTGCGGAGCGTCTTGCCCGTCTGATGCCGGGCGTGGGACACATGGTGCACATGCCGGCGCACATCTACATTCGCGTCGGCCGGTACAACGACGCCGCCACGAGCAACGTGCACGCCATCCACACCGACGAGACCTTCATCGAGGGTCAGAAGCCGACGACCGTATACTCGCTCGCTTACTACCCCCACAACATCCACTTCCTGGCATTCGCCTCGACCATGGCTGGGCGGAGCGCACAGGCCATCGAGGCTGCCCGAACGTTGCAGTCGAAGGTGAACCTGGACGTGGCGCGACAGGTCGCCATGCTGCAGGAGATGGTTCCATACTATGTGCTCACGCTCACGACCTTCGGGCGCTGGGACGACGTGCTGGCCGAGCCGCTCCCACCCGCCGACATCCGCATGCCGGTCGCCATGGCGTACTACGCGCGCGGGGTCGCCTACGCCGCGAAGGGACAGCCGGCCGAGGCGCGAACGGCGCTCGACACCGTGAAGGCAATCGACGCGGCCACCCCGGCCGACGCCCCCGCCAAGACGCCTGTCTCCATTGCCGTTCATGCCCTCATGGGGGAGATCGCGACCCGAAGCGGCAAGCTCAATGAGGGGATCACTCACTTCCGCGAAGCGCTCAAGATCGAGGATGCCGGTCTCTATTTCGAGCCGCCCAAGTGGTACTACCCGATCCGTCACTCACTCGGCGCCGCGCTGTTGAAGGCCGGTCAGAGCGCCGAAGCAGAGGCCGTTTATCGTGAAGACCTGAAGCGGTTCCCGGAGAACGGGTGGTCATTGTTCGGTCTCGCTGCCGCATTGAGGGCACAGGGGAAATCCGCCGAAGCGGCAGCGGTGGAGCAGCGGTTCTCGAAGGCTTGGTCGGCGGCCGACGTCAAACTGACGGCGTCACGTTTCTGAACGTACTACCGCCGCCGACAGTCGCGAGCTATCGGCGGCGGGTCATGCTCTACCGCTGAGATCCAATCGAACCCACCTCATGCGGCACGAATCTCACCACCGCTCCGCGGCGGCTCACCCGGCGCAGGCTTCGCGGGAGCGCCAGGCTTCGGCGGACCCGCCACATTGCTGGCGCTCTCCCAGGCCGCCAGCAGCTCCGCATCGCTGTTGAAGCGATAGCGGTTGAGCCCATCCATGACCCGCACGACCTGGACGATCTCGTTGGCCAGCGACCGGAGCTCGGCGCTGGCGCCGACGTGCGCACGGCGGCCTTCCAACCCCTGTTCGACGGCGGCATCGAACTGATCCAGCGCCTGGACCAGGTTGTCGAGGACCGTCTCCGACAGGCCGTGCTTGATCAGTACTTCTTTGTGGGTCTGGGCCTCCGCCGCCATGGCCCGCGCGGCGGTCCTGAACGCGAGGTGAGTCTGGGTCCCCGGCCGGAACACGAGCTTCTGCGCGAACTCCGGGACTTCGCGCGCGGCCACCTTATCCACCTGGGCGACGTGCGCCAGGTGCGCGTTCTTCAACACCTGCCGGAGCTCCGACTTGCGCTCCGCAGCCCCGCGGACATCGCTCTGTCCGTCCATCTGCTGCGCCGCGACCTGGTCGGCTCGCGCTAACCGATCCGCCAGCCACGCCAGCGCTGCCAGGTAGCCTGCGCTGGTGTCCGGGTGCGAGCGGCTGAACTGCAGCGCGCTCTGGCCCATCTGAATCTTCCTACGAGACTTCGCATCCATACGACCCTCCTGCTGCGTTGGCCGGACGACTGACGGGTGTCGCGCCGGCAGTGGTGATGATGCTGATGAGCGTGACCTCGACCACGCCGCGCCGTCCTGGAACGATCTGAAGGAGACGTGTACGAAGCCGATGGCGACCTGGACGCGACGCACGGAGGTGTCTGCCGACCGGTGGGCGTCATGGTCGCGCCATTAATCGAAAGAGTCACGGTGTGGGCGGCGCGGAAGTGTAGCAATGCCCTTTGTCGTGATGCAGGTCGATCCGGTCGCAAGTGCGACGCGCGTTGTCAGGGCCGATGGAGGCATGGTCACGCTCGCGGACGGTTGGTTGCAGCCGAGGTCGGCGCTGCCGTGGACAGGGGGGTAGTCGGATCCGAGGCGCGCGTGATCAAGCTTGAGAGAGTCGTGGTCGCAATCGTGGGGAGTACGGGCACAGGCGATGGAGTTGGAGGCAGAGATGAGATCGGTGTGAATGGGCCGAATGGAGCCTCGGGTCGGCTCTTCGGAGGCCCGTGCAACATTGCCGAAGGCATCGGCCGCCGAGCGATCGACGCTGCCCGTCTGTGTCTCATGTGGTTCCATTCGTGGTCACCGAGTGTGCTCTGGAGAGGACAGTGGTGCGGGATGGTGAAGACGTGGGTGAGCCCAAGACGAGCACATCTCCGAGTGAGGGCGACGTAGTCGGCCTGTGATGCACCTGTTGGCACGCCCGATGCACGTGGGCGACCTGCTCGCTCCTACATACAGCTCTATGGAGGTCACCGACTCACTACGCCGGAGGCTCGACATGTACCGCCCGTGTTTGGTCATTCTCCTCTTGCTCGGCCTCACCCGCCCGGCTCCGGCACAGACCGCATCCCCGATCCCCTGGACCCTCGCGAGCGGCGAGTTCACCATCTTCGGCCACACCGATTACACCCTGACGGTGACCCTGCTGCCCCGGATTGTGTTCGACACCGCGCGGGGGATGGACAGCCTGCGCACCGTGGACAGTGTGCGGCTGGCGCGGGCGGCTGATGTAAACGGCTTCACCGCCGGCCTCAGCTCCTGGCCCGCTGACTTCTATTGTGGGGGGATTACCTCCGGGACCATGCAGTCGCTCGACCCGCGTGCGCTGCTGGGCCGGGTCCAGCTCGCGGCCAAGTGCGGTGTCCGGCTCGTCATTGTCCCGCCTCGACGGATGCTCACCACTAATGGTCAGGCGAATGGCATCTTTTCGGTCGACAGCGCCAAGAGGCTCACGGAACGCTACGCGGCGATGCTGCCGGCGGACACGCTCCGAAAGTACCGGTCGACCATTGTCGGGTTGAATCTTGCTGACGACTACACCTGCACCAGCTGCTGGGGTG
>JBIOUY010000214.1:0-20566 GCA_044867445.1 Gemmatimonadales bacterium | reverse complement strand
CTCCGGCGCTGCGCCTCGGCACCCTGGCTGCGTTCGTCACTACCAGCGCGAGCGTGATCGCCTTCGTCAACAGCATTGTCGCCGGGGCCGGAGTTACTCTGTTTGCGAGCTATGCATTTGTTGGGCTCCGGACCCTGTACGCCGTGACGCTCGGCGTGGTCGCCGCGGTGCTGCTCATGGCCGGCTTCATCGTCTACCAACGAAACCGCATCGTCGAGGCGGACGATTCGCGAAACCAGGGCCCCGAGAGCGATCGCCCGGCAGCATGATAGAGCCGACAGGAACCGACAATCCGGCGCAGGCAAGCCGGCCAGCTGGCGATTCGATCCGCGAAGCGGTGGATGCCATCTACCGATCGGACTCACGCCGTGTGCTCGCAACGCTGATCCGGCTGCTGGGCGACTTCGACCTGGCGGAGGAGGCGCTGCATGATGCCTTCACGGCAGCGTTGGAGCGGTGGCCCCGTGATGGGCTGCCGGCCAATCCGCGGGCCTGGCTGGTCTCGACCGGACGCTTCAAGGCGATTGACGGCATCCGCCGCCGCGCCCGGTTCGACGCCTCTCTGGCCGGGCTGGCCAAGCGACTCGATGCCGTTAGCGATGCGGCCGAATGGGAGGACGAAGGCGTCGAGGACGATCGCCTGAGGCTGATCTTTACCTGTTGTCATCCCGCCCTGCCACCCGATGCCCAGGTGGCGCTGACCCTGCGCGAAGTCTGCGGGCTCACCACTGAGGAGATCGCGCACGCCTTCCTCAGCACGCCGCCTACGGTAGCTCAACGCATCGTGCGGGCCAAGGCCAAAATCCGAGACGCGCGCATTCCCTACCAGGTACCCTCGCGGGAGGATCTCCCTCACCGGCTCGACACCGTTCTTCACGTCATCTACCTGGTGTTCAATGAGGGCTACTCTGCATCGTCGGGCGGTACGCTCACCCGGCATGACCTCTCTGCCGAAGCGATCCGCCTCGGCCGGCTGCTGATCGAGTTGCTCCCCGAGCCCGAGGCCATCGGGCTGCTTGGACTCATGCTGCTGCACGAATCGCGGCGTCAGGCGCGCACAACGGCGGAGGGTGAGCTGGTCCTGCTGGCCGACCAGGATCGTTCGCTGTGGAACTACGAGCAGATCGCGGAAGGAGTAGCGCTGGTGGAGCAGGCCCTGTCCTCCCGCCGGTTCGGGCCCTACACCCTCCAGGCGGCCATCGCCGCGGTCCACGCCGAGGCGCCCACCGCAGCCGCGACGGACTGGGCACAGATCGTCGGATTGTATGACGTGCTCGCCCGGGCCGACCCGTCTCCAGTCGTTGCGCTGAACCGTGCGGCCGCGATAGCGATGCGCGATGGCCCCGAGGCTGGGCTTGCCCTGATCGACGCCATCCTGGCGCGAGGCGAGCTCGAGGACTATCACCTGGCCCACTCCGCTCGCGCCGATCTCTGCCGGCGCCTCGGGAGAACGGCCGAGGCCCGAGCTTCCTATGAGCGCGCCCTATCACTCGCCCGGCAAGCGCCGGAGCGCCGGTTTCTCCAACGACGCTTGGAGGAGCTGCGGAGCTGCGACGTCGGGCACGACAATCACGCACTGCCGCACTAAGCTTCTGGCACTATGGCCCAGTCTGTGAAGCCCGAACTCGATACGCCCGTGGTCACACCCGAGACCCGGCTGGCCCAGCCACAGAGGGAAACCCCCTTGGAGCTGAGGACCACGGCGGGGTATCGCCGCCGTCTGCCCGACGATCTGCTGAGGCAGGCGTCCCGGCGGGTCGAGATCATCGCCTTGATCGGAGCGGCGCTCTGGGTACTGGGCCCGGCGCTGGGACATCTGGCGCTCCACATCGCGAGACCAGAGGATCCCCGGCCGACCCAGTTCCAGGTCCTCGACGTCATCGCCCTGATCGGCATCGTGAGCTCCCTCGGCCTGTTCGCCTATCTCAGAACCGGCGAGCGCGATCCCGACCTGGTGATGAATCTCGCGCTGACATATATGGTGGCCGTGGCGGTCGACATCGGCGTCATGATCCATCTGGACCCGATTGCCGCGATGCCCAGCGCAACCGCCCCGGTGATCACCTGGACCGGACCGGTCATCCTCATGTTCGCCGCGATCGTTCCCTCCACTCCCTCGAAGATGTTGCTCGTCGGTTTCCTGGCGGCATCGATGGACCCGCTCGGCATGGTGATCGCGCAAGCGGCCGGAAAGTATCACTTCGGGCCGCTCATCAATGTCCTGGTGATGCACTACCCCAACTATCTCCTGCTCGGCGTTGCGGTGGTGATCTCGCACGTAGTCGCCCGGCTGGGACACCAGGTTACCAAGGAACGGGAGATGGGCAGTTATCGGCTGGGCAAGTTGCTGGGTCGGGGCGGCATGGGCGAGGTCTATCTCGCCACGCACCGCATGCTGGCGCGGCCGGCGGCGATCAAACTGCTGCGTCCGGAGATGCTTACCGCAGGGGACGGCAAGACCGCTCAGCTCGCGATCACCCGCTTCAAACGCGAGGCCGAGGCGGCGGCGAGGCTGCGGTCACCCCACACGGTCGAGCTGTATGATTTCGGCGTCACTGAGGATCGGACGCTGTATTTCGTGATGGAGCTCCTGGATGGAATGGATCTCGAGACCCTGGTCCAGCAATACGGCCCGCTGCACCCCGCACGGGTGATTTACATTCTCCGGCAAATCTGCGAGTCCCTGGAAGAGGCTCACGCCTCGGGCATGATCCATCGGGACATCAAGCCGGCGAATATCCATCTGGGACGGCTGGGCCTGGAATACGACTTCACCAAGGTTCTCGACTTCGGCCTGGTCAAGTCGGTGGCGGGCGGTACCAGCGAACACTCGCTGGCCACCGCGGCTGGACTCACCCCGGGAACACCGGCCTACATGGCTCCTGAGATGGGTGACGAGGACAAGGTCGATGGCCGGGCTGACCTCTACTCGCTCGGGTGCGTAGGCTATTACCTCCTCACCGGAGCTCTGGTCTTCGAGGCGGCCAGCGCTCTACAGATGTACGCGCGGCATTTGCAGGATGTGCCGGCCCCGCCGTCAACCCGGAGCAAAGTCCCTCTCCCGCCGGGGCTCGACCAGGTAATCCTGGCCTGCCTGGCAAAGAAGCCGGAGGATCGGCCCCGGACAGCCGCGGAGCTCGCGAGGTCGCTTGCCGCAATCAAAGTCGAGCCGTGGACCCAGGAGCAGGCGCGCCAATGGTGGGAGCAGCATCGATGAGCTACCCCATCCTGGGACTCCACCACGTCACCGCCACGGTGGACGATGCTCAAGCGGATCTGGACTTCTGCCTCGATGCCCTGGGCCTCCGGCTGGTCAAGCAGACAGTCAACTTCGACAACCACAACGTCTACCACTTCTACTACGGCGATGAGCTCGGGACCCCCGGAACGATCTGGACCACCTTTCCGTATAAGGGCCGGGGAGTGCCGATTGGGGTGAAGGGCGAGGGACAGATCACCGCAACATCCTTTTCCGTACCCGCGAGCTCGCTGGAATACTGGACGACCCGCCTGCGCGAGCACGGCGTGATGGTGAACGACGCGTCTGAGAGGTTCGGCGAGGGGTCGATCGCGTTTGCGGATCCGTCCGGGCTGGTCATCGAGCTGGTTGGCACTGACCGGGATCCGCGAGCCCCGTGGACCAAGGGCGGCGTCCAACCCGAAGCCGCGGTGCGGGGACTGTACGGCGTCACCCTCTCCATCACCTCCCCAGAGCCCACACTCGAGCTCATGACCGGATTGCTTGGCTTTCAGGTCGTGAACCAGGCGGAGGGGCGCACCCGGCTGGCCGTGAATGGAGATCGACCGGGCCACACGATCGATATCATCCCTGCCAGCGGCGCCGGCCCTGCCGAAAACGGGATCGGCACGGTACATCATGTCGCGATGGCGATCGCGGAGCCCGACGATCAACTCCGGCTGCGGCGAGAGTTGCTCCGCCGCGGCTATAAGGTGACCGAGGTGCTGGACCGCCAATATTTCCAGTCCATCTACTTCCGGGAGCCGGGTGGAGTCTTGTTCGAGGTGGCGACGGTTCGGCCGGGGTTTACGGTAGATGAAGACCCGTCCCGGCTGGGCAGCGATCTCAAGCTTCCGCCGTGGGAAGAGCCGAACCGGCCGACGATCGAGGCTGGGCTGCCGCCGATCGAGAGGCCGGCCCACCGGTGACGGGAGTCGATTCCGCCGCTCAAGGACGCACTTACTTCGTCACCGGGGCCAACTCCGGCATCGGCCGCGCGCTGGTCGAGGCTCTCGCCACACAGGGCGGCAGCGTGGTACTTGCCTCGCGCTCGGAGGAGCGTACCCGCCCGGTGGTGGATGAGATTCGCAGCCGGTACCCAGGCGTCGACGCGCAGTTTGTCCGGATCGACGTCTCGGATCTAGGCTCGATTCGTCAGGCCGCCGACGCATTCCTCACGACCGGTCACCCGATCGACGTTCTGGTGAACAACGCCGGCATTGCCGGGACGAGAGGACTGAGCCCCCAGGGCTTCGACCTGACCTACGCGACCAATCACATCGGCCCATTTCTGCTGACCAACCTTCTCCTGCCCAGAATCAGGGCCTCGAGCCAGGGGCGAATCGTGAACGTCTCCAGCTTCGCCCAGATGCAGGTAAGGCAAATTGACTGGTCGGTACTCCAGCGCCGCACGGGACCTAAGCGAAGTGGATTCTCTGATTACGCCGCGACCAAGCTGATGAACGTGCTGCATGCGAAGGAGTTGGCTCGCCGGCTGAACGGCACCAGGGTGACAACGTACTCCCTCCATCCGGGAGCTGTGGCCTCCAACATCTGGCGCGCGATTCCCCAGCCATGGCAATGGCTCATGAAGCGGTTCATGCTGTCGAACGAGGAAGGCGCCAGGACCCCGCTCTATTGCGCGACTGCTCCAGAGCTGGCATCGACCACCGGCCGCTTCTACCACAAATGCCGGGAGGTGTCGCCCAATCGGCTCGCCGAGGACGAAGCGTTGGCCAAGGAGCTGTGGACCAGAACGGAGGAGGCCGTGACCCAATGATCCCCGGCACATGGTTAGGTCCGTTCGCCCAGCAGCTCGGCCGGGCTGCCTTGATGGTGTCCATCCTCAGCTCACCGGCGTCGCCCCAGGCGGCCAAGGCCGACTACGCGACCTCCGATGACGGCGTCCGACTTTACTACCATGTGGTCGGGTCCGGAGGTCCCGTCGTGCTGGTGCCCGCCGGCCTGTTTCTGGAGCGCGACTTTGCCCAGCTTGCTCACGGCCGCAGAATGGTGTTCTACGACATGCGCAACCGGGGCCGATCGGACCGGGTGGCCGACTCCGCCCGGATCTCCCTACAGCACGATGTGCGCGATCTGGAGGCGGTGCGGCGACAGGTCCAGGCCGAGCGGGTGTCGCTCATCGGTTGGTCGTACCTGGGCCTGATGGTCATGCGGTACGCGGCGGAGCATCCCGAGCGAGTCGAACGGGTGATCCAGATCGGACCCATTCCAAGGCAATACGGGACGGAGTACCCCGCATCACTCAGAGCGAACGATTCCATTCCGGTGCCGGATTCGGCCACCCGTGCCAAGCTCACCCAAATGCACCAGGCCGGACTGCCCCGGCGGGATCCGCAGGCGTACTGCGAGCGGGAATACCAGATCCTCCGGGTCCGCCTGGTGGGCAACCCTCAAGTCGCCAGCCGGGTACCGGATCTCTGCGCTATGCCCAACGAGTGGCCTACCGTGCTCGACCGACACTTCCGGCTGCTGTTTCGTTCGATCCAGAGGGAAGACAACGCGGGGTGGGGAAGCTACGCGCAGCTCAACTTTCCAGTACTCACTATTCACGGGACCCAGGATCGGAACGCGCCGTACGGCGGTGGGCGCGAGTGGGTGGCGCGGCTGCCGGATGGACGCCTGCTGACCGTGCGTGGGGGCGGCCACATGGTCTGGCTGGATGCGCCACAGGTAGTGTTCCCGGCCATCGACGCCTTTCTCCGGGGCAGCTGGCCGCGTGACGCGGTTCGGGTGCCCTGACTCTCAGCATCTCCGGCCGTGGTTCTCGGACTGCTCGTCATGTGGTCGGGGCCGATATCGCCCACCGCTTTGCCATGCCATCCCAAGACAGCAGCCATCACCTCGGCCGACGAGCAGATCCACAAACTTTTCGACGAGCGTTTCTACCGGCTCCGGTATCCTGACGTAGAGCAGGCGGTGCGCAACTGTGGATACCGTTCGGGGCTGGACCACTTTCTGCTCGAAGGGATGAAGCAGCGGCGGGACCCGAATCTCTGGTTCAACGAAGACTTCTACCTGCGAGCCTATCCAGATGTCGCGCTGGCGGTGGCTAACGGGGCTTACCTCTCCGGTTTCGATCAATACATAAAGGAAGGGATGAAGCAGCAGCGGGACCCGAGTCCGTGGTTCAGCGAGCGCTATTACCTCGAGCGCTATCCTGACGTCGCTCGGGCGGTGCGCGACGGAGTCTATCGCTCCGGGTCAGATCACTTCGCCCGCCGCGGCTTGACCGAAGGTCGGAACCCCACATTCTGGTTTGATGAGACGCTCTATCGGCAGAAGTATCCCGACGTAGGGAGAGCGGTTGCGGCTCACCGGCTCCGGAGCGGACTCGAGCACTATGTGCTGTATGGGAGAGCGAGCGGGCACCTGCCGGAAGCGCTGAGCGCTAGCGCGGTGCAGCGGGTGTATCGGGCAGGTGTTCCGCACACCGACCGACAGGGAAACGCCCGGTTCCGCTACGATAGCGGCTCGTTCTTTCCTCGCTGTCTCTATCATGCCATGGCCGGCTCCTTCCGAGCCATCAAGGCGGCGGGATTCAACTGCGTCCATACCTGGGAAGGCTACGGCATCGGTGACATCATCGACGAGCTGCGATCGGCCGACCTGCAGCTCATCAAGCATTGGCCCTCTGATGGGGAAGTGAGCGCCTTCGCGGCCGATCCTCATATTCTGGCCTGGTATCTCGACGAAGAGCCCACCGCGCAGATCTACCTGGATGCCCAGCGCTCCGGTGACAGCACCCTCATGAGACGGCGCTACCAGGATTTCCTAAGCCGCCGTTCTGCGATCAAGGCGCTCGATGCTCGGCATCCGGTCTTCTCCCTCGGTACCGCCTGGATTCCACCCGATTCGAAGGAGTGGTGGGAACGTTGGAACACGACGGGAGACGTCACGGTCCATGACAACTACTGTCTGCGTTCCACCACGACCGACCTCGAGTCGCTGACCACCTCGGTCCCGTTGGCGGTAGCCATCAACCGGGAACAGAAGCCCATGTGGCTGACGCTCCAGGCCTTTGCGGGAACGGCGGACCGCAAGAGTGAACTGCTCATGCCGACTCCCGACGAGCTTCGGGGAATGGCCTTCACCTCCATCATTCACGGCGCGACCGGCCTGATCTTCTTCGCGTTGGACAGTAGGGTGACCCGCGAAGGACTGGTCCTCGGTATTGCTCCGGAGACCCCCACGGTGTACGACGCCTACGCCGAGGCGACTCCCGCGGAGGTGAGCCGGAGTCGGGCGCTGTGGGTGGGAGCGGCGGGCTTGAACGCCGAATTGAACCGCCTGACCCCGGAGCTGCTTTCTCCGACGGCCGGAATGACGTACCAGGTGTACTACTCCGGTGAAAGCCGTACTCAGAGCCCCATTCGAACCCTGCTCAAGATCACCGACGGTCGATACACGTTGTTTGCCGCGAACATCGAGAAGCAGGCGTTGGGAGTGCGGTTTGCGCTCGACAGTAACGTCGCCTCGGTAAGCCGGCGGAATCCGGACGGCTCTACGACGGAGCTCCGCCCGGAAGGGCCGATGTTCAGCGATTCACTGGGCCAGTTCGGCGCGGCCGTCTACAATATCCGGTTCCGCCCGGGGCCCGGCAGGTAACACTGGGGAGGTGACATGCTCATTCGCTGGCTCTTCGCGGCAGTTCACCTGCTGGGCCTCGGCATTGGCCTTGGCTCGGCGTGGGCCCGGGGCCAGGCCCTGGGCGGCGAGCTGAACGAGGCCGGGCTGCGCCGGGTCTTCTACGCCGATAACTGGTGGGGCATATCGGCGCTGCTGTTGATTGGGACTGGAGTGGTGCGGGCCTTCGGAGGGCTGGAGAAGGGCAGCGCGTATTACTTGCACAACCATCTCTTCTTGACCAAGATGGCTCTGCTGGGCCTGATCCTGGTGCTGGAAATCGGCCCCATGTTGACGCTCATCCGGTGGCGCATGCAAGTTCGCCGGGGAGAACGGCCCGACACTCGCCTGGCCGCCCGGTTTGCCGGGACCAGCTCGCTGCAGGCGGTGCTGCTGGTCCTGATGGTGCTGGCGGCCACCGGAATGGCGCGAGGATGGGGACAGTGACAGCTAACAGCTAACAGCTGACAGCTGACAGCCAAGGGTCGACGGCTGACAAAGCGGGCTGCTCAGCATACTCTTCCTCGCACCGAACCTCTTGGTGGAGAGCCGCATGGATCCGACCGGCCGTCCTGAGCCTCCTGCACCCAACTCGTCGGCCCTATCGGCCGACCCGGAGCGGCGCCGTTTTCTCACCCGCATCTCCATTGCTCTTTCGACTTTCGTGGCTGCGGTGATGGGTGTGCCGGTGGTAGGGTTTCTGGTCTCGCCGCTGATCCGCAAGGCGCCCCGCGTGTGGCGTCCGGTCGGGCCGGTGGATCAGTTCAAGGTGGGGGAGACCGTCAGCGTGGCGTTCGAGGACGCATCGCCCTTGCCGTGGGCGGGGGTTACCGCGCATTCGGCCGCATGGCTTCGCCGGTTGGATGCCGATCGGTTCACCGCGTTCACCGTCCACTGCACCCATCTCGGCTGTCCGGTCCGCTGGTTCGGCGAAGCCCAGCTGTTCCTCTGTCCCTGCCATGGTGGCGTGTATAACGGCGACGGCTCGGTCGCCGCGGGGCCACCTCCCAAGCCGCTCCCTCAGTATCCGGTGCGGGTGCGGGACGGGCAGGTCGAGATCCTGACGAGCCCGATTCCAATCGTGTGAAATCGGCGTGATCAAGCGATTCTTTGCCTGGCTGGACGATCGCAGCGGACTCCTGACGTCTGCTCGCCATGCACTCGAGCACCCGGTGCCACCTCGAACCGGCTGGTGGTACGTGTTCGGCAGTGCCACGCTGCTCGCGTTCGTGCTTCAGGTAATCACCGGCATCGCCCTCGCCAGCGCGTACGTGCCCTCGAGCGGGCAGGCCTACGACAGCCTCCGGTTCATCTCAGAGCAGGCGTTGCTGGGGCGGTTCTTGCGGGGGATGCACTACTTCGGCGCGTCCGCCATGGTGCTGCTCATTGGGATCCACGTCTCGCGCACCTATCTCATGGCGGCCTACAAGTTTCCCCGGGAGCTCAATTGGCTCTCCGGCGCGGTCCTCCTGTTGCTCACCCTGGCGCTGGCGTTTACCGGACAGCTGCTGCGGTGGGATCAGAACGCGGTGTGGTCGGTGATCGTCGGGGCGGCCCAGGCGGGGCGGATGCCGGTCGTAGGGCGCGACATGGCCCGCTTCATCCTGGCCGGTGATACCATCGGCGGGGCAACTCTAAGCCGGTTCTTCGCCTTTCACGTCTTCTTCATTCCGGCGCTGGTGTTCCTACTGATCGCGCTGCACCTCGCACTGGTTCTCAGACACGGCATCTCCGAGCGGCCCAGGGCGGGAGAGCCAGTGGACCCAGCAACCTATCGCTCTCAGTACGATGCCCTCTTGCGCCGGGAGGGTGTGCCCTTCTGGCCTGACGCCGCCTGGCGCGACGTGGTCTTCGGCGCCTGTATGGTGGCCACCGTCGTGCTCCTCGCCATCATCGTCGGTCCACCCGAGCTCGGCCGTCCACCCGACCCCAGCATCCTGCAGGCGGATCCGCGCCCCGACTGGTACCTGCTCTGGTATTTCGCCGTGTTGGCGCTCGCGCCGGCGCACCTGGAGAACGTCATCATCGTGCTGGCGCCGCTCCTTTTCGGGGCGATCCTCCTGCTTCTCCCCATCTTCAACAAGGGCGAGCGTAGCGTGCGCCGGCGGCCGTGGGCCGGCCTGCTGGTGGTGTTCATTTGGACCACGATCGTCAGCTTCTGGTACGCGGCCCAGCGGGCGGACTGGTCCCCCGATTTCGCGGCCAAGCCCCTGGCCGCCGCGGTCATCCGGAGCAGCGACTCCACCGTGGTGGAGGGTGCCAGACTCTTCCACGAAAAGGGCTGCGAGTTCTGCCATGCGATCGAGGGATCGGGCGGAGAGCGCGGTCCGGACCTCTCGCAGGTCTCGTCCCGCATGAGCCCGGTTCAGCTCGAGGCGCGGATTACCAACGGCAGCCCCAACATGCCGGCGTATGCCCGAAGCCTCACCCCGGAGGAAGTGCGCACCATCGTAGCATTTCTTGCGACGCGGCGGTGAGTGGCTGACCCGCTAACAGATCCGCACGTCCAACTCCCGAAGCAATCCCCGCCGGCCCGTGCCGGTCACGCGCACCGCTCGGCTCGCCGGAAGCCGTTCAATCCACTGCAGCTCGAGCAGGCCGGAGACGAGCCCCGCTCCCAATGCGCCGGCGATGTGATACTGGCGCTCGCTCCAGTCCAGACAAGTTCGGGCGAGCGGCCGCCCGGACCCTCGAGCCCGCTCCGCCACATCCGCGAGGTCCACACCGAGCGCCTCGAACCGAGATGGCGCTTCTGGCCCGAGCTGAAAGCCCTGGTGGTCCAGAGTCAGCGCCCGGCGGGACACCAGTGCGGCAGCCACGAGCACCCCCAGCCGACCGGCCAGATGGTCATAGCAGGTTCGGGCGAAGTGAATACCTTAGGCCTGGCGAGGGGTAGCTGACGGTCGGGGCGTGGAGATGAGAGCCAACGACTCGAGGGCCTGGGCCACCTCCGGGCCGGCCAAACGAAAATACCGGTGCCGCCCTTGCGGCTCGACGGTGAGCACGCCGCCGCTCACCAGCTTGCGGAGATGGGCGCTCGCGGTCGCTAAACCGACCCGGGCGACGCGGGCGAGGTCTCCGGCGGGAAGCGCTCGGCCATCGAGCAGCGCCGCGAGCATGGCCGCGCGCCCGGGATCGCTCAGCAGGCTCGCGACGGAGGCGATATCGCAATCGGCGGAATCGAGCAACGGGGCTGGGGAGATCATGCCCCTATGATATCAGGGAGTTACTTCGTCTGCGATCGAAGCGTGCGCCCCGGCCGCCTCGATGACGGCTTTGAGTGAGAGAGCAGGTTGCCTTGGGCCGCAATGCCATGACGACGGCATCGGTCCTTGAGATAGGTCAGCTACTAGGCACCGCCTCCTGCGTCACCACCCGCGGCCGGCGCCAGCCGCCCTTGAGTTGGGTGACTGGCACACCCTCCCCGGACGTCTTCAGGTACGCATTGGGATCGTGCATCATGCTTCCGGGCGGGAGATAGCGGGACAGCTCGCCGAGATCACGCAGGATACGCTGCTCATAGAATGCCGGCAGCCGCTCGCTGGTCCCCTCCATGAAGTCGCGGACGCTGGGATCGGTATCGAGCAGCCGCCGAATGGTAGTGTGATACTCGATTCGACCCCATCCTTCCGACGACATCGCCCGTATCACGTTCATCCAGCGGGGAATCACACCGGGAGTGGCCACCAGACGCCGCCGGATTGCGCGCATTGAGAACGAGTACCGGCTGAGATCCACCAGCAAATCGTAGAACTCCGGCCAGGAGTAATTTGCGGGCCGGACATTCATCGCGTGGTTGTTGTTCAGGAAGGTAAAGGGGAACGGCAATACCCGGCCGGCGCGCTGGTACTCCAGATTCATCGGTGCCGCCCGACCAAAGGCCGAGAGCAGGGAGTAGGCGGGGAAGGCGCCGGGCGAAAGATCGAGGAACTTCTTGGTCAGCTCAAACGGCTCCGGGCCCTCGTCGCAGTCGAGGCCGAGCACGAAGTTGGTCTGGATGTAGGGGATGTACCGGAGAATCAGATTGATGTGCTCAGAGACCTGCTTCACCTTATCGAGCCCGGTGCGTCGGGTCTTCGATTTATTCCCCAAATCGTACCAGGATTCGATTCCCGGCAAAATGGCCTGGAAGCCGTTTCGTCTCAGGCGCTGCAGGTGAGGCTCGGAGAGCAGCGAGAGGCTGCTCTCGGCGATGTGCCGGATCCGGCCGGAGGGCACCGCCTCGATGGCGTTCATGTACTCGTCGAAGCGAACGCCGAAGTTGGGGTCGTGCCAGGCGACAATGGGCCGGCTCATCTTGGTGAGCAGGAAATTGAGATCCCGGGTCAGCTCGGCAAAGCCGAGCGGCTGGTAGTCAACGGTAGAGTCGATGCAGAAGCTGCAGGTGTAGGGGCAGCCCAGGCTGGCGATCATCGGCACGATCTTGATCGCTGGGGCCTTGGCCAGGGTGGCCTCCACGAACTTCCAGCGCGCTTCCAGGCTGGGCAGCTCGGCCGGCTGCTTGGCGGCGGACATCATTCGGCCCATCGGACGATGAGGAGCGCACTCAGCGAGCACCTCCCGAACCAGCTCGCGATCGGTAAAGCCCAGCACATAGTCGAAATACTGGGACGCGTCCTCCGGATAGCAGCGCGCGTGGGGCCCGCCCAGGATGGTGATGGCACCTCGCTGGCGGAAGAGGTTACTCAGCGCGTATGCCAGCTGCGCGGCCTGGGTGAACGCCCCGATGAACAGGACATCCAGATCCTTGGGTAGCAGCTGGAGAAGGTCTTCACCGCCAGTGTAACAGACGTAGTGCACCTGATGGCCGGCTTCTTCGCACCACACTCCCAGGACCTGGGGCATGATGCTGGCGAGGTTGGCGTTCATCAGCCTGCCGTACAGGCTGTTACGTGGGCTTTTGGTGACTAAATCGAGAATGCCGATCCGGCGTCGGCGGGGGGAGGAGGGGGAGTGACCCGGGTCGTTAGGCAAATGGACCACGAGGGACCTTCCTGCACGAGGTGGGCACTCGAATCGCTGGGTCCCGGAAGCGGGGCGGAGTAATCGGAGTGTTTCGAGCCTGGCCTATGGCCGACGTCGCGTCACAAGGCTATACTGTAGTGCTACATATCGCAAGACTATAGTTGGTACCGAACGTGCTCCCACCCGAAAGGTCTCATGGTCCGGCTCGTGGTTCATCAAATCATGGCGCGGCGCGGTATCACTGCCTACGCGCTGAGCCGTGGCGCGAAGTTGAGTTATCCCAGCGCCTACCGGCTGTCTCGCCCGGGCGGGCACTTCGGACGCTTGCATGCCGACACCCTCGACCGGCTCTGCAAGTTCTTCAAAGTGCAGCCGGGTGCTCTTCTCGAGTGGACGCCCACGAAGCGTCTGAACGGAGCGGGGAAGCGGGCAGGTTAAGCGTGTCTTAGCAGGCCCAACCGCCCGAAAGTCCGCAGACCGGGTTAGATTCAAGCTGCTTCCCCTCCATCTCAGCCCGGGATCGGAGGTCCTCACTCCCGGCAGGAACCCATGACCAACAATCCGATATCTGCGCCTGGCGGCTCCGCCGGCGAGAGCCACTCGTCCTTGGCGGAGCGGGTGCGTACCCGAGTCGCTGAAGCCAACCGCTCGCTCGACCAACGTCTCGGAAATGCGCGGCGTCGCGCAAAGCACAGCAAGGCTTCTTCGACCGCACCGCCGGCACCCTCAGATCTCGATCGCGGCACCCGCTCACTGCGTCGCGTGTTTCATGAGCTGGGCGTCGCCCATCGCGAGTACCGGCAGCGCACCGGACAGCGGGTGCCTTCGGATTTGCGCGAGGCAGCCCACGCGTTCAAGCGCGAACCCAGTCTGACATCCCTCGTAACGGTTGCCGGCTATCTCGACGAGCTTGGCATTCTGGCGTGGTAGCCGCGCCGGCGGCGTGCTCACCTACGGGTGGTCTCTTACTGGGAGTATCTCTTGCCTAAACGCAACTATGGATTCGAGAAGCGTCAGAAGGAACTGAACAAACAGCGAAAGCGAGAAGAGAAGGAGCAACGCAAGCTCGAGCGAGCGAAGGGCGTGATCGAGGGAGCGCTCCCGGATGGCCCCGAAGAGACCGACAGCCCGCCGAAAGTCTGAAGGAACCGAGTCGCTGCCACCAGGCGATCCGCGGCACAGAGGGGGTTCGCCTCCGGCGGACCCCCTCTCGTGTCAGCGCTCCCGATTCTTGCGTCGCCGGGCGGCCGCGGACTTGAGCTGCCTGGCAGCGCTTGGCTTCAGATAATGGCGGCGCTGACGCAGCTCCTTGAGGAGTCCCGCCTTTTGTACCTTGCGCTTGAACACTTTGAGAGCGTTCTCCAGCCGATCGCTCTCCTCGATCCGGACCTCGATCACGATGGCTCCCGCTGCTCGAGACGGGAAGCAAACAAAAGGGGCCCGTTGCGAATCCGGAGCCCCGTGCCTCCTCGGAAGTGCCTTCACCCTGACGAAGGCGATGCAGGCCCAAGAATACCCTAGTCCTTCCTGAGCGGCAACGCTGGCCGGTCGGCGATCTGGCGACCCCCTCAAAGAACGGGTTAGAATCTGTCATGGCCCATGCACAGCTTCCGCTCCTTCGCCGCCGTTTTGGTGAGACCATGCGCACGGACGCCTGGTGGCTCCAGCCGGCGCTGGTCTTCCTGCTCCTCTCCTCGTTTATCGTCTACGCAACCTGGGCGGCGTTCCAGGGCAAGGACTATACCTTCGGGGCCTATCTCTCTCCCTTCTACTCCCCGGAGCTGTTCGGCAGCTCGCCGCATGCGTGGTTCGGACCCAAACCGGCGTGGTGGCCAGGGTGGCTGGTCTTCTCACCCGCGCTGCTGATCCTGCCGTTTCCCGGACTCTTCCGGCTGACCTGCTATTACTACCGGGGAGCGTACTACAAGGCTTTCTGGGCGGACCCGCCCTCCTGCGCCGTGGGCGAGCCCCGCAAGCAGTACTGCGGAGAAGCGGCATTCCCGCTCATCATGCAGAACATCCACCGATATTTCCTCTACATCGCGCTGGGGTTCCTGGTGATTCTGCTGCATGACGTGTACCAGGCGCTTTGGTTTACCGATCCGGCCACCGGCCAGGCCTCATTCGGTATCGGCGTGGGAACATTGGTGCTGGCGACCAATGTCATCCTGCTCGGCGGCTACACCCTGGGCTGCCACTCGATGCGACACGTCATCGGCGGCTACCTCGATCAGCTGTCTCGAAGACCGGTCCGCAAGGTAGCCTACGACTGCTCTAGTTGCCTCAACCGGGCACACATGCGTTGGGCCTGGAGCAGTCTCTTCTCGGTCGCATTCGCGGATCTCTACGTGCGGATGTGTGCGATGGGGATCTGGACGGATTGGAGGATCTTATGAGGAAGGTCGCTGGCTGCGGGCTGCGCGCTGCGGGCTGCGGGTCGCGGGCTACGGGTCTCTGAACATGCGCCGCAACCCAGCCCATGACGGACTCGCGACTCGCGACCCGCGACCCGCGACCTGAGCGATGCCAGAATACCCGACCATCGACCACGACGTGCTGATCATCGGCGCCGGCGGGGCGGGGCTCAGAGCGGCCATTGCCGCCTCCGCCGCCGGAGCCTCGGTGGGCCTGGTCTGCAAGTCCCTCCTGGGCAAGGCGCACACCGTCATGGCCGAGGGAGGCATCGCGGCCGCGCTGGCAAACGTGGACAATCGAGACGAATGGCGGGTGCACTTCGCCGACACCATGCGCGGCGGCCAGTACCTCAACAACTGGCGCATGGCGGAGCTGCACGCCAAGGAAGCGCCCGATCGGGTCCGGGAGCTCGAGGCCTGGGGCGCCTTGTTCGACCGCACTCCGGACGGCCGCATCCTCCAACGCAACTTCGGAGGACACAAATATCCCCGGCTGGCCCACGTCGGCGACCGGACCGGTCTGGAGATGATCCGGACCCTCCAGGACCACAGTATCCATCAGGGGATCGACGTCCACATGGAGTGCACCGTCGTCCGGCTGCTTACGGACGGCGGCCGGATCGCGGGCGCACTCGCCTACGATCGCGAACGGGGACGCTTCCGCCTCTTCCGCAGCAGGGCGATCGTGCTCGCCACCGGCGGCATCGGCCGGGCGTATTCCATCACCAGCAACAGCTGGGAGTACACCGGTGACGGGCAGGCCCTCGCGTATCAGGCCGGGGCGGCGCTGCAGGACATGGAGTTCGTCCAGTTCCACCCGACCGGCATGATCTGGCCTCCGAGCGTGCGGGGCCTGCTGGTTACCGAGGGAGTGCGGGGCGAAGGCGGCGTCCTGCTGAACAGCCTGGGACGCCGCTTCATGTTCGACGACATCCCGGAGAACTATCGGGCTCAGACGGCGGACAATGAGGACGAAGGGTGGCGCTACACCCAGGGCGACAAGAGCGCCCGCCGGCCACCGGAGCTGCTCACTCGCGATCACGTCGCCCGATGCATCGTGCGCGAGGTGCGCGAGGGAAGAGGCAGTCCGCACGGCGGAGTCTTCCTCGATATCTCCTGGATCAAGCAGCGGCTGCCCGACGCACGGAAGCACATCATCAAGAAGCTTCCCAGCATGTATCACCAGTTCAAGGAGCTCGCCGACATCGACATCACCACCACGCCGATGGAAATCGGACCCACTACCCACTACATGATGGGTGGCATCCGGGTGGATGGCGACTCGCAGATGTCTTCCCTGCCGGGACTCTTTGCGGCCGGCGAGTGCGCCGCCGGGCTCCACGGCGCCAACCGGCTGGGGGGAAATTCCCTCTCAGACCTGCTGGTCTTCGGGAAGCGAGCGGGCGAGTTCGCCGCCCGCTTCGCCCAGCGGAACGGTCCGGCCGCGATCGACGGTGCACAGGTCCACGAGGCCGAGTGCTCGGCGCTGGCACCGTTCGAGCGGGTGGCCAACACCAATGGCAGCGGCGCCTATCAGGTGCAGCAGGAACTCCAGGGGATGATGCAGGACCTGGTCGGCATCGTCCGGAACGCGCCGGAGATGGAGCGTGCGCTCGAGGGCATCGGACGACTGAAGCAGCGGGCGGCGGCCATGGGTGTGGTGGGAAACCGGGAGTACAACCCGGGCTGGCACACTGCCCTCGACCTGGCGAACCTGCTGACGATTTCAGAGGCGATCGCCCGCTCGGCCATCGAGCGAAAGGAGAGTCGCGGGGGACACTTCCGCGAGGACTATCCGGACAAGGACCCCGCCTATGGCAAGGTCAATCTGGCAATCCGGAAAGGGAAAGACGGCGAAATGCAGCTCTCGCGGGAGCCGATCCCTGAGATGCCAGCCGAGCTGAAGCGCATCATCGAAGAGCAGAAGTGACGTTCACGCCAACGAGCGTGACCGTCATCCTGAGCGCAGCGAAGGAGTCGAGATGAAGAGCAGGACACGGAGTCCGTCATGACCGACACGCTCAAACCCGACTTGATCGAAACCGGCCAGTTGGAGGAGGCCAAGCCTCCCCACGCCCAGGCCGAGCCCCACGGCAAGGCGACGTTTCGAGTGTGGCGAGGGGATGCGCAGGGTGGAAGGCTGGTGGACTATACCACCGGCGTGACTCCTGGAATGGTGGTGCTCGACGCGATTCATCAGATCCAGGCAGAGCAGGCCAACGATCTTGCCGTCCGCTGGAACTGCAAGGCCGGAAAGTGCGGCTCCTGCTCGGCCGAAGTGAATGGCAACCCCAGGCTCATGTGCATGACGCGGCTCAGCGACCTGCCGCTGGAGAAACCGGTCACGGTCGAGCCGATGCGCAGTTTCCCACCGATCCGCGACCTGGTCACCGATGTGTCCTGGAACTTCCGGGTGAAGAAAGGGATCAAGCCGTTCACGCCTCGACCGCCGGATGCGCCCGACGGTACCTGGCGCATGGCCCAGTCAGACGTGGACCGGGTACAGGAGTTCCGGAAGTGTATCGAGTGCTTTCTCTGTCAGGACGTCTGCCATGTCCTGCGGGATCATCATCTGCACGATCGGTTCATCGGTCCGCGATACCTGGTCCACGTCGCCGCGCTGGAAATGCATCCTCTGGATACCGCGGACCGGGTGGAGGAGCTTCGGCAAGCGCACGGCATCGGCTATTGCAACATCACCAAGTGCTGCACCCAGGTCTGCCCTGAGCACATAACCATCACGGATAATGCGATCATTCCGCTCAAGGAGCGGGTGGTGGACGAGTATTTCGATCCGCTGGGCAAAGTGCTGAAGGTCTTCAGTCGGCGAGGTGAGGGAGGGTAGCCCCGATGTTCGATCTCAAACCGATCTCCAAGGAGAGCGTGCCTCTGGCGCTGCAAAAGGCCGAGCGGTACCGGGTGATCAACGACCCCTCCTCAGCCGAGAGCATCTGCCTGGACGTGCTGACCATCGACCCCAACAATCAGCAAGCCTTGATCACCCTGGTGCTGGCCATCACTGACCAGTTCGCCGAGGCACCCACCGAGGGCGTGCGCCGGGCTCGCGAGGTGCTGCAGCGCGTCGGCGATGAGTACAGCCGATCATACTATGCCGGCATCGTGTGCGAGCGCTGCGCCAAGGCCCAGCTCCGGCAGGGGGCACTGGCCTCGGGCGAGATGGCCTACCACTGGTTCCGCGAGGCGATGAGCTGGTACGAGAAGGCCGAGGCGCTCCGCCCCAAGGGCAATGACGAGGCGATCCTCCGGTGGAATACCTGCGCCCGGATTCTGGCCGGTAACGAGCGACTGCAGCCGCGCAGCGACGAGCCGGTCGAGCTGGGGTTGGAGTGAGCGGCTCAATGAGGTTCACCCAATTCAGTTGACATCCAGCAGATTCACCACGTAAAAGCACAAGCTCACCACGGAACCACGGAAAACACGGCGGTCTGCACGGAGCACCCCACCGCCCCACTCGGGAGTGGTGGGGCTCCGTGCCCTTCGTGCTTCTTCTTCCGTGTCCTCCGTGTTTCAGTTTTTCAGTAGTAACTGAATTACCGAATCTCGTTAGGGCGGGCCGGACCGGGTCAGCTCGAGCCGCAGGCGGCTCAACGCGACCGGCTGGGTGAAGCGGAAGCGCCAGTTGGTCCGTCCATACGCCAGAGTGTCCACTCCCTCGAGCACAGCACTCACCGTTCCATCAGTCACCGGCTTGGTACCTTGGGGTACCTCGACCGCCAGTAGGAGCAGGGCCGAGTCGGGGGTGGCTCGGGGGATCGCGAACCAGTTGTGACCGTTGGGCGCGCCATGGAAACGCACCCGCGTGACCAGGGTGTCGCCGGGCGACCCCGGCTGCGGGATCACAACCTCCGCACCCGTCCGGCCCCAACTCGACCGTTTCCCGTTAATCGCCACTCGCACCACGCGCAGGGTCGAATCCACCAGCATCACCAGAGTATCCGTCGCCTGGATGCGCCAGGTGGTTTGCTGGTCGGTCACGAAATGGTCGCCACTGTCGCTGACCGCGACGCGAACCTCTTCGCGGTATGCCACACTGTGGGATGCTCTGCTTGCGTCGGCCCCTTGGGCGAAGACCGTCCCGACCGACCACGCAAAGGCAGCAGTCGCCATCAGACCCGCACGAACCCAGAACGCCATCTACCCTGCCTTGCGCTTGAGACTGATGCCGCTCGCTGTGGGATCGACCCGTAACCCGATCCATTCGCCGGCGAGCGCGTGCCCCGGCACCCCGCACAGCATCCAGTACCAGCCGGCCTGATCCGCTACAAATGTGGTTTCGTCGCTCTTGCCCGGCTGGATCCCGGTTGTGACCGAGCGGCTCACCGCGTTCTCCAGCGCGGGGTGACCACCTTCGGCGGGCAGCTTCTCCCGCTCGGCCACGACCACGAGACTGTGGGGAACCCAGTCGCCATTGCGCCAGCTCCAATGGACCGTCCAGCCGAGCGGAACGTTGATCTGCAGGCTACCGTCGTGCTCCCCGTTGAGCTGGCTAGAACGTGCTCCCGCCGGCCGCGCGACCTCCAGGGTCAGGGTGACGCTCTTGGCCGTAGCATCGGGCACGATCCAGCGGGGCAGTGTGTCCGACTGGGCCCGGGCCGGCGCGGCGATCAGTCCGGCGGCAAGGACCAGGCAACAGCCGTCCAGGCCACGTCGCAAGATAGGGGAAAGCGCTCTTGACAGGGCAGCGATAGGAGGTAGCATAGGCTGATTCATTCCCAACACAAAACTTGAGGATGTCGTCCGGCAAGATCGGTTGTCATCGGATGAGAGGGTTCGGGGCCCTTGCCGCAGAGCCATTTCAACGCTGAGGAGGTCACACTATGAAGTGTACCCGCTGGTTTGCGATACCCGCGATCTGTCTCGCGGCGCAGAGTGCCTCCGCCCAGAAACCGGCCGGCCCAGAATGGAAAACCTACGGCGGCACCGAGTGGAACACCCGCTACTCCGGCCTCAACAAGATCACCACCAAGAATGTCGCGCAGCTGGTGCCGCGGATGATCTTCCAGACCGGCATCGCCAAGTTGGGCTCCTTCGAGAACACGCCCATCGTAACCGAAGGCAAGATGTACGTGACCACGCCCTACAACACGGCCATCGGGTACGACCTCGCCACCGGCAAGGAGATGTGGCGCTACGAGCACAAGCAGGCCACCAATATCATCTGCTGCGGCCCCAACAACCGTGGCTTCGGTCTGCATGGTCCGCACCTGTACATGGGGACCTTGGATGGCCACCTGGTGGCGCTCGATCGGACGAGCGGCAAGGTGGTCTGGGACATCGAGGT
>JBIOUY010000213.1:0-2100 GCA_044867445.1 Gemmatimonadales bacterium | reverse complement strand
ATTCTCGCCGGCGGGAGACCGCCGAGATACTCCGTGATGTACGGCGGCATCGATGCCTTCAACGCGCGGATGACGCAGCAGACGAAGGGCTTATCGCTGGCCCAGGTGCTCCAGCGATGGGACGATGTCCACCATCGCCTCATCGCGCTGGTCCAGAGCGCTCCTGATGACCAGCTCACCGGAGAGGGTCGCTTTCGCCGGCGGCTTCGGCTCGACACCTACGGCCATTACCCCAAGCACGAGCGGGCGATTCGCACCTGGCGGGAGCGGCGGGCAAGCCGTCGCGCCTGATCGAAGTGCGACCCCTTCTCCGGAGCTCGATCATGTCCACTTGTCGAACAGCCCTTGCCCTTGCTGCCGTGTTGACGGCGTCGGCGATCCCCGCAGCTGCGCAGCAGCCAGGCGTTCAGATGGACAGTGCCCGCGCCCAGATCCGCACTACGCTGCGGGCGTTCTACTTCAATCTGGCGCGCCGGGACTGGGAGGCGTTGGCTGCGGACATCCTGTCGGCAAAGGTGATGGCGAGTCATCCTGTGCCCGCCTCGCTCCTGTCGCAGACTGACCATGCGACTCGCGCCGACCGGCCGGAGGACTGTCCGCTCGATGCGAGCGCACGGGTGGAGCACGCCACCATTACGTTGGACAGCGACTGGGCTCGGGTGTCGGTACCGCATTGTCCGCCGGCCACACCAGCCGACGAGCTCCGGCTGGTCCGCTTCGAGCGGCGCTGGCGGATCATCTATATCGAGCTGGGGCAGGAGCAGAGTGGAGTTCATTTGGCTCGCTAGGAAGGGATCGTCATCCTGCAGGGAGCAGCGTCCAAGATCCTCATCCCGAGCCCTTCGACAAGCTCAGGGCAGGCTCCGCGAGGGACCTACTCCGCAGTTATCGAAGACGGATAAGTAGGTCCCTCGGTCGCGTTGCTCCCTCGGGATGAGGATCCCCTACCTGACTGGCTGTCAGCTGTTAGCTGTTAGCCGTTAGCCGTTAGCCGTTAGCCGTTAGCTGTTAGCTGTTAGCTGTTAGCTGTTAGCTGTTAGCTGTTAGCTGTACTTTTCCCCCACCATGCTCCCATCCATCGCCGACATTCGCCGGGAGTACGCCCGGGCGCGCCTGGACGAGGCCAACGTGAGTCGCGACCCCATGGTGGAGTTCAGTCGCTGGTTCGCCGAGGCGCTGGAGGCGCAGGTGCCCGACCCCAACGCCATGACACTGGCCACCGCGACGCCGGACGGCGAGCCCTCCGCCCGCATCGTGCTGCTCAAGGGATTCGACGAGCGCGGCTTCGTGTTCTTCACCGACTACCGAAGCCGCAAGGGCGTTGAGCTCGAGTCCAATCCTCTTGTCGCCCTGGTCTTCTATTGGGCCGAGCTGGACCGGCAGGTGCGGATTACCGGGGCGGTGAGCCTGACCTCACGAGAAGAATCTGAGGCTTACTTCAGGACGCGTCCGCTCGGCAGCCGGCTCGGCGCCTGGGTCTCCCATCAGAGCCAGGTAATCAGCGGGCGTCGGGTGCTGGAACAGGGACTGCGTGAGGTGGAGAAGCGCTTCTCGGGTGGCGAGGTGCCGTTGCCGCCGTACTGGGGCGGGTACCGCGTGGTGCCGGACACGATCGAGTTCTGGCAGGGGCGCGAAAGCCGGCTGCACGATCGGATCCGGTATGTGAGGGAGGAAGGGAAGGGGTGGAGGGTGGAGAGGTTGTCGCCGTAAACCTCCGGCCCGTGTTCATGACCATGTGTTACCGTACCTTGGTCGCCGGGCCTCTAGGAAGGACATTGTGCCCCTCCCCCTCTACCCCCGTATCCGCTGGGGCCGGCTGCGGATGTTGATCCTGCTGAGCGTCCTCTCGGCGCTGTTCCTCGTCGTCTGGTTCTTCACGATCCGGATGCCGGGCCGCGCGTTTTCCGGCCCGCTCGCTCCGCTCACCCCGACCCAGGAAGCGCTCAGCGACCGCCTGCGGCGCCACGTGCTGCGGCTGGCTGGTGAAATCGGCGAACGCGGCGTGGCGAAGCCGGCCGCCGCGGTCCAAGCCGCGGCGTATCTTGAGGCCGAGCTCAACGCGATGGGCTACACCGTCGCCGCCCAGGAGTACGACGCGCA
>JBIOUY010000212.1:0-17690 GCA_044867445.1 Gemmatimonadales bacterium | reverse complement strand
ATCAAGCGGCGGTCGATCAAGCGGCGGTCGATCAAGCGGCGGTCGATCAAGCGGCGGTCGATCAAGAGGCGGACGTCCGCCTCTGTGCCGACCGCCGCGGTACTGTCCGCCTCTGTCTCGTCCGCCTACATGTTCTCCACCATCGCCCGACTAAACTCCGACGTCTTGAGCAGTGTGGCGCCCGGCATCAGCCGTTCGAAATCGTAGGTCACCCGCCTCTGCGCGATCGTCTTCTCCAAGGAAGACGTGATCAGATCGGCGGCCTCGTTCCAGCCCAGGTACCGGAGCATCATCTCACCGGAGAGGATCACGGAGCCGGGGTTCACCTTATCCTGGCCGGCATACTTGGGCGCGGTTCCGTGGGTGGCTTCGAAGACAGCATGCCCGGTGAGATAGTTGATGTTGGCACCTGGCGCGATGCCGATGCCGCCCACCTGCGCGGCCAGGGCATCGGAGATGTAGTCGCCGTTGAGATTCAGGGTGGCGATCACCGAATACTCCCGGGGGCGAGTCAGGATCTGCTGGAGGAACGCGTCGGCGATGACGTCCTTGACCACCACGCCGGAGGGAAGCCGGCACCAGGGGCCGCCATCAAACTCAACCGCCCCGTATTCCTCCTTGGCCACCTGATAGCCCCAATCCCGGAAGCCACCTTCGGTGTACTTCATGATGTTGCCTTTGTGGACCAGGGTGACGCTTCCGAGCTTCTGGCTGACCGCGAATTGGATGGCGGAGCGGATCAAGCGCTTGGAGCCCTCTTCCGAAACCGGTTTGATCCCGATCGCGCTGCTCGCCGGGAACCGGATCGACTGGACACCCATCTGCTTTTGGAGGAACTCGATGACCCGGCGGACCTCCTCGCTCTTGGCCTTATACTCGATTCCGGCGTAGATATCCTCGGTGTTCTCGCGGAAGATCACCATATTGACGTCTTGCGGCGCCTTGACCGGAGAGGGCACCCCCTGGAACCAGCGCACCGGCCGGACGCAGGCATACAGATCGAGCTTTTGCCGGAGCGCGACGTTGAGCGAGCGGAATCCGCCACCTACGGGAGTGGTCAAGGGGCCCTTGATGGCCACCAGATGGTGATCGATGGCGGCCAGGGTGTCGTCGGGCAGCCAGCTGTTCAGCACGTTCTTGGCCTTCTCGCCCGCGAGGACCTCGAACCACACGATGCGCCGGCTCTCTCCGTACGCGCGCTTGACCGCATTGTCGAAGACGTACTGGGAAGCGCGCCAGATGTCTGGACCGGTGCCGTCGCCTTCGATGAATGGGATGATGGGACGGGTAGGAACCTGAAGCCGGCCATCTTTGAGGGTAATCGGGTTTCCCTCGGTCGGCGCCCGCAGGTCACGATAGGCGGGCGTTACTGAAGCTGTCATGGGACCACGTCCTTCGGATCTGACGAGATGAAGTCTTCCGGGCCTGAATCGACGCTGAATCTGGCGGGGTCATCCGCCGAGAGCAACCGGATGCGGCACCTGGTCGTCACCCAGGCGATCGCCGCGGTTCATGCGGCGTACGAGCGTTATCACCAGGGCTTCGAGGAGATCACTCGCCGGGCCCGGAGCCGGTTCGAGCGGCGTGAATGGCTGGGCGCTCAGGCCGACGCGACCGAACGCCTGGCGCTGTACAAGGTGCACGTCGACGGCGCGGTGGCGGACGTGCGGGACATCCTGCAGGAACGAGTGATGGAGCGAACTCTCTGGGCGGCGATGCGAACTCAGCACGCGCACGGTGCGGACGCGCGTCTCGACCGGGAAGTGGCGCAGACCTTCTTCAATTCGGTGACCCGGCGGGTCTTCAGCACCGTGGGTGTCGATCCGGCCATCGAGTACCTCGATCCCGAATTCCAGCCGCCCGTCGGGGCCGAGTCTTCCCTCTATGACTCCTACAGTGCGAGCAGGGTCGATGCGGGAGTGGTCCGCCGCATCCTTCAAGCCTATTCCTGGTCCGTGCCCTACGCCGAGCTCGAGCGGGACGCCACCGTCGCCGCAGGCCTGATCAGGGCCGCGCTGGACCGGTTGTCGGGCGAGGCCCCCGTGACGATCGAGATGCTGCGCTCGGTGTTCTATCGCAACAAGGGAGCGTACCTCGTCGGCCGCATCCGCCGGGGCCAGGTGATGCTTCCCCTGGTCCTGCCGCTGATCCACGCCGCGCGCGGCATCGTAGTGGATGCAGTGTTAATGACCCAAAACGAAGTCAGTATCGTCTTCGGCTTCAGTTGGTCGTATTTCCGAGTAGAGGCGCCGCGTCCACGGGCGATGGTTGCCTTTCTCCACTCCATCATGCCGCTCAAGCGGGTCGACGAGCTGTACACCGCGATCGGTTTCAACAAGCACGGGAAGACCGAGTTGTACCGCAGTCTGATGCGCCACCTGGAAGAGCCCGACGCCCGGTTCGCCTTCGCCGAGGGCGACGAGGGAATGGTGATGGCGGTATTTACGCTCCCGGGATTCAACGTGGTCTTCAAGATCATCAAGGACAGCTTCGGCCCGCCAAAGAACACGACCCGGCAGGCGGTGATGGACAAATACCATTTCGTGTTCGTGCGCGACCGGGTCGGCCGCCTGGCCGATGCCCAGGAATTCGAGCATCTGCAGTTCCCACGGCGTTGCTTCCCCGACGACCTCCTCGAATATCTCCGCTCTGTCGCGGGCACCAGTGTCCGGGCCGAGGGAGAGCACGTCGTTGTCCGCCACCTCTACACCGAGCGGCGGGTGACCCCACTCAATCTCTATCTCCGCGACGCGGAGGAGGACCCGGCGCGAGACGCCGTCATCGACTACGGCAACGCCATCAAGGACCTGGCGGCCGCAGACATCTTTACCGGTGACATGCTGCTCAAGAACTTCGGCGTGACCCGGAACGGGCGCGTGATCTGCTACGACTACGACGAGCTTTGTCTGCTCTCCGAATGCAGCTTTCGCCACCTGCCGGAGCCCAAGTCCATCGAGGAGGAGTTGGCCGCCGAGCCCTGGTTTTTCGTAGGAGAGAAGGACGTCTTTCCGGAGGAGTTCCAGGCCTTCCTGGTCCCGCCGGGACGGCTGCGGGATGCATTCCTCCAGACTCATGGCGAGTTACTGACGGTGGAATTCTGGCAGGGCGTGCAACGCCGTCTGGACAGCGGTGAGGTGGTCGACGTCTTCCCCTATCGCCGCAGCGGGCTGCTCCAGCGGGATCAGGAGAGCTCGATCTGCACCTGAAGCGGGGGCCCCTCGGCCTCCAGCAGATTCACCAGGGTGCGATCCCGATGGCGGCGGAACTGGAGCGAGATGCGTGACTTCCCGATGCTGAGTCCGGTGATTGTCAGGTCGCGGAGAAAGGCGGGAAGCACCGGATTCCGAACGTGGAGCACCCCTTCCGGAGCCTGGGGAAAAAGACCTAGCGCTCCTTGGAGGAGCATGAAGAAGGCTCCTGAAGCCCACGCTTGGGGAACGCAGCTCACCGGATAGAGCACCGGCCGCATCCCGAATTCCCGCTGCATCCCGCAGAAGAGCTCGGGGAGCCGGTTGGCCTCCATCTGAGCGCAAGCTTCATACAGTCCGCCGAGCACCCAGCCCGCCTCAGCTCGCCTGCCATAGAACCCCAGCCCCAGCGCGATCAACGCGTTGTCGTGAGGCCAGACCGACCCGTTGTGATAACTCATCGGATTGAATACCGGCTGCGTGGCGCTCACCGTGCGGATTCCCCATCCCGAGAACATGTCCCGCTGCAGCAGCCGGTTCACCATGCGCCCTGCCTGCGCCGGCGTCGGGACCCGGCTCCAGAGCAGGTGTCCTGCGTTGGAGGTTACGGTGGCAACCGCGCGCTTATCGCCGTCGAGTGCCAGAGCAAAGGTCCCCACGTCGTCCAACCAGAACCGTTCGACGATCGCCATCCGGAGCCGCTCGGACTCCTCCCGCAGGCGTTGCCCGTCGCTGGTGCGGCCTACCGCGTCGTAAAGGGCCGCCATGCGGAGCTTGGCGTCCTGCACATATCCCTGCACCTCGACCAGAGCTATGGGCGGTGCCGGCAGGCTTCCATCCGGGTTGGGCACGCCGTCGCCGGAATCCTTCCAGCCCTGATTGCGGAGTCCCTTCTCCGTGCTCGGCTGGTACTCGACGAAGCCGTCGCCGTCGAGATCGCCGAAGTGGTCGATCCACTCCAGCGCGCGCTCCGCATGGGGGAGCAGCTCGCGCACCATCTCGTCGTCACCAGTCCAGCGCCAGGTCTCGTGCAGCAGCACCAGCCACAGCGCGGTGGCATCCACAGTGCCGTAATAGGGGATGTGAGGGATCTCGCCGCTCCGGGCCATCTCTCCGCGACGCAGCTCGTGCATGATCTTGCCCGGCTGCTCCTCGGTGAAGAGGTTCACCAGCTGCCCCTGCCGGCGGGCCAGGAAGCGCAGGGTGTCAACCGCGATGGCGGTATTGACCGGGAGAGTCTGGAGCGAGGTGATGATCGAGTCGCGGCCAAACGCCGTCGCATACCAGGGAATGCCGGCGGCGATCACGTCGGCCCCATCGGCCCGGACGTACAGCGCCTGCAGGTCTTCTATTGCCCGGGTGAGCATGCCGTTGAAGGCCGCCACGTCGCTCACCCAGGCGGAGCAGACCTGGCTCCATTGATCGCCGTCGTTCTCCAACCGGCTGACTCGATCGTGGATTGGCCGGGCAGTGGTAACCGGCGCTCCGGGAATCGGCTCGGGGGTGATCTCCCACTCGAACTGGAGCCGTGCTGCCGCCTCGAGCCGGAACGCCCAGCTCGCGCCGAGCGGCCCGATGCTGGTGGGAGCCTGGACGAACCGGACTCGGTTGCGCAGCAGCATCCCGTCTCGCCCTCGATAGGCGAAGGTGATGCCGAAGTCATCGATTTCGGGCGAGTAGTACTGGCCGCGAGCGTCCCGATGCCACCCTCGAACTTCGAAGATGTCGGCGAAATCCGAGGCCAGACTGAGCTCCATCCAGAAGTCGATCCCCCGGGTGAGGTAGTTCGTGAGCGTCACCCGCTCCCGGAGACCACCGTCGAGCAGCAGCTCCCGAAGGATGTGCACACAGTTCTTGGGATCCCACGAGTCACCCCCGAAGGCCTGATCATTGATCGCCAAATCGATCTGAGCATGAAACATCCGGCGAACCTGGGCCGAGAGTATCGAGGGCGATCCGCCGGCGAACCGCAGACTGTAGTGGCTCAGGATCCTGGTGTCATCGAAGAAGAGTCCCAGCGCGCAGCGCCCCGGCGGAATGATTTCGCCGATCTCGTTGGCGAGGAGGAAGAAGCGATCTTGCTTGAGGACCAGAGCGCGTGGCCCCGGCGATTCGGTGGAGCACTCAATCCCGGAGTAGCCGACGGCCACCTCCATCGGGATGGGAATGAGGGCCGCCCCCGGTGTCACGGAGGCCTGTGGACGATCGGCGAGGGTCACGCGACGCGACTCGGCTGCCGGCGGCGATCGGAGGGCCGTCCAGTAGACAGGCGCAGGTATAGCCGCTCATGCTCTTCGACCATGCGCTCGCGACCGAATCGCTCGATGGCTCGGATCCGGCAGCGCTGCCGGTCGAACTGATCCAGGGGACCTCCCGGCCGGATGATGCCGGTCATCTCGTCAGCATCGCGGGCAATGAAGCCGGTGACGCCGACATCCACCAGCTCCGGAACGCTTCCCTTGGGGAAGGCTACTACCGGGCACCCCGAGAGCATGGCCTCGATGAGCGCCAGCCCAAAGGGCTCATCCCACTGGATGGGTGCGAGTAGCGCCCGGGCATCCCGAAGGAGGGGGATCTTCACGTCCAGCCCGATCGGTCCCAAATAGGTTACGTGGTCCAACGAAAGACGGCCGGTCAGCTCTAGCTCGGCGAAGCATCGGTCCGGCGGGTGGACTGCGCCCGCGACTCGGATGGGCACCCCCGCCCGCGCGCTCACATCGATAGCCGTATGCGGTCCCTTCACCTCAGCCAGCCGGCTCACGAAACAGACATAATCCGAGCTCCGTTCGGCGCAGGCAAATCGAGAAGGTTCGAGGCCGTGGTGGATGATAGTGAGTCGAGGCAGCGGGAGCTCCCGCCGAGCTTGATCATGGGAAATGGCGACAAACGCGGCGTCATGGCAGTTGCGATAGAACTCGGAGAGGTGCTCCTCATGGGCGTGATGGATGGTATACACCAGGGGCGGATGTCGCATGATACGGCGGAGCGCTAGGGCAACAGCCGAGTGCGCGTGGATCACCTCGAATTCTTCGGTGATTACCTGCCGGACTGCCCAGGACACGTGGTCCAGATCGCTCAGAGTGTCGGGTGGCCATTGGGCGGTGGGAAAGAGGGCGCGAAGCTCGGCGCTGGTGTGCGAATCGCCCGTGGCGAACAGTGTTACCTCGTGTCCTCGCCGGACCAATCCCTCGACCAGCTCATGCACGACCAACTCGGTCCCGCCGTAGTCCCGCGGCGGCACCGGCAGGAACGGCGTAGATATCATCGCGATCTTCATATTACTCCAACCGCGGCTCCGGCCGGCCTGACGGCCACCATGAGCCCGGTTTCCTTTCAATTTCTATCAATACGCGGCGGTTGGCGGCGGGACAAGCCTTGGGCAGCACCACTTCGGGTGATGCCCCTCACCGCATTGACCAGCTAAGGGGATCCCTTGCGCACACGGCCGCTACGAGCGCTCGAAGCGGGTGAGCCGGTCCCCTGCTGCCAGGATCCGCCGGATATAGTCGCCCGCGGATTCCCGAGAACCCCGTTCCGGAAGCACGAAGAGCGGATTCTCCGGCTCGGCGGAATCGGCGGCATTGGTCATCGAATCGCCGCCTCGGGCCTCCACGACATTCTCGAATCGCTCGACTGCCGACCAAAGATTGGCGAGCTCGTCGTCGGTCTCAGCCCCGGTCAGCCGGACTCCCCGGTGCTCGAGCAGGTCCAACGTGTGTTGTCGGGCACGAGCCTGCTCCTCAGCTCGATGGGGGTTCAGGACCTCATTGATGTCTCGCATGCTTTCCTCCTGCGTAGTCCCCTCCCCAAGATAGCAAAAAACCGCGGGGCCGTCCTCAAGGACGACCCCGCCGTTGACGTCTAGGACGTCGGTGCCGGTGTCAGGAGCCGAGCTTTGTCACGTTCTCCGCCGCGGGGCCCTTCTGACCCTGCACGATGTCGAACTCCACGCGCTCGCCCTCGGCCAGCGACTTGAAGCCGCTGCCCTGGATGGCCGAATGGTGGACGAAGCAGTCCTTCTGCCCGTTCTCGGGGGTAATGAAGCCGAAACCCTTGGCGTCATTAAACCACTTGACGGTGCCGGTGGTACGCATGCCGTACTCCTTGCTGTGTTGAGTGTTCGTCGGAGTCCGGTGGTACCGTATGCCGACTTGGTTAGTGCGCGGGGCCATGAAAAAAAGGCCTGGCATTGAGCCAGGTCCCTTGGGATGTTCACTGGTCCCCGAAACGCCCATCTGGGCGCCTCTTACGCGCGGCTTAATGTAGAGAAGGGGACCCCACTTGTCAATCGGGCCTGCTGCCTCGAGCCACGCGGCGGAGAAACCGCTCAGCCAGCTGCTCCAGGCGTTCGTCCCCGTCCTCTTGAGCCTCGGCCCGGATCCTCTCTACCTCGGCCTCGAGCGCCGGATCGCCCCAGTAGAACCCGGTTGCCGCCTCTGCCGCCGCCGTGTCGCCCTGGTCGGCTCCTCGCAGAAGCGCACGAGCCGCAGCCCGATTGAACCCGGGTTCGTGGCGGTCTGGGAGGGAGTAACGCTCTGGGACGTCACCGCCGGCGTCCTCATTGACAAACGCTCTGGACATGTCCCCAGTATACTGCCACAACTCGGGATTGCTCCAGCGTCGAAAATGACCAAGCCGGGCGCCATGGGGCTCCCGGCTTGGTCGCCGCGCATTGCCTTCCGGTTAGCGGTTGAACTCGCCCTGGAGGATCAGCTCCACCCTCGAGTTCGCCGGAACCACGACGTCGCGATCCTGAGTCTCGATGGCGCGCTGGGTGCCGATCGCACCGCCAATGATGCCACCGATGATGGCGCCCTTGGTATTGCCACCGATGACCCGGCCCACGATCGCGCCGGCAGCGGTGCCCGCGCCAACCTTGGCCACGTCACCCGCGTTGGTCTTCCGATCGACGAGCGTGCGATCGAGCGCCTGTGCCGAAGCCGTGACCGTATACGTCTTCCCGTCGATCTCAACCTCACTGGGAGTGAGCGTCAGCTTGCCGGTCTTGTCGCCCTTGTTCTCCGACTCGTGGATCTCCGTGACGGTGAGGGTGACCTTGGCGCCGGCGGGGATGACGACCCGGCCGTGATTATCCTTTACGTCGGTGGCGACGCTCGCGGTGACGGTTTCACCCGGCTTGGTAGTCCGCGAGGTGATCTCCCGGTCGATCGTGGTCGCCAGGGTAGTTCCCGCCAACAGCGAGGCTGGCGCTTCCGGCTTCGGCGCCGGGGGAGCCGGACGGGGCTGTGGCTTCGGCTTGGGCTTGGACACGGGCTTGGGCGCGGGAGTCGAGGCTTGTACAACCTTGGCCCCACCCAGGTCCGCCGGGCGATCATTCAGCTCGGCCGAAGAGTCAACCGGGACCCGTTGCAGATCGCGGCTGAGGCTATCGGCCGCGAGACTCGCTCCGCGCTCGCCGCCGCAGCCGGCCAGAATTGTCAGGGTCAACACTGCCAGCCGCTTAGCGGACATGAGTCCTCCGAACCTGAGTGATAGGGGATTTCGATGCAGGGGAACCGGCCTCCCTTGGGCAATTTCAGGGCCAGTTGCGGCCCCAAGCGCCCGCGGAAGACGTCGATCCTGTTGCTGTTATTGCTGATCGGGTGCGGCGGGTCGCCGCGTGCCGGTCCGGTCACCGTCACCCTTCCAACCAGCATGTTAGGGGCGGAAGCGGTGGTACTCCGCCAGCAACTCGCACGATTTATGGCGGAGCACCCGGGAATCCGGGTGGTACAACGCGAGACTCCGGACGCGTCGGACCAAAAGCATCAGCTCTACGTGCAGTGGCTCAACGCCGGCGCCAGTGAGCCCGACATTCTCCAACTCGACGTGATCTGGACGGCGGAATTCGCCGCCGCCGGATGGATCCTTCCGCTGGACCGCTTTCGGCCCGACACCGCCGCATTCTTCCCCACGACGATCGCCGCCGATCGGTGGCGGGATACGCTCTTCGCTATTCCCTGGTTCGTGGATGTGGGGATGTTGTACTGGCGAACCGATCTGGTTCGCGCGGCGCCCACCAGCTTTGTCGAGCTCGCTCGCGACGCGGTGTCCGCACGGCGCCGGCACGGCCTCCGTTATGGACTCGTATGGCAGGGGGCGCGCTACGAGGGGCTGGTGACCACGTTCCTCGAGTATCTCGGCGGATTCGGTGGTAAGATCCTCGAGCGTGGCCGAGTGGTGGTGAATTCGGAGGAAGGTCTCAAGGCCCTCACGGAGATGCGCAAGCAGATCTACCAGGAAGGTGTGGTTCCCCCGAGCACGCTCACCTGGCACGAAGAGGAGTGCCGATTCGCCTTTCAGAACGGCGAGGCGGCGTTCATGCGAAACTGGCCCTACGCCTATGGGCTGATGCAGGACAGCGCGTCGTCGAAGGTGGCCGGCCGGTTTGCCGTCGCACCGATGCCCGCGTCGTCGGGAGGCGCGCGCACCGCCGCGCTGGGTGGATCACAGCTCGCCATCAATCGCAACACCGAGCACCCCGATGCGGCCTGGGCCGTCGTCGATTATCTGACGCAGCCGGCCCAGATGCTGGAGCGCGCCCGGGTAGTGGGCCAATTTCCGCCAAGAGCAACGCTCTACGATGACCCGAAGCTGGCCGCAGTGCTCCCCATTCCACCGGCGGAAGCGCGGGTGGTGATCGAGCATGCCGTGCCCCGACCAGTGACGCCGGTCTACACTCAACTCTCGGAGATCCTGCAGATCTATCTCCATCGAGCGCTCACCGGTCAGTTGTCCCCTGCGGCGGCCCTGGCCAGGGCGCAAACCGAGATGCAGCGGCTCCTCAACAGTGTCGGCCTGGGCACGGGAGAGGCCGTTGCCCGCCGCTGAGGCGAAGCGGGCAGTGGAGAAGGAGGAGGCCCGCCTGGCCTGGGGATTGGTCCTGCCGGCGGTGGGGACCATTCTGCTAGTCGCACTCTTCCCGCTGATCTGGACCGCCTGGGAGTCGGTCCACCTGCACAATCTCCAGATGCCCTGGCTGGGCCGCCCCTTCATCGGCCTGGCAAATTACATCGAGGCCTTGCGCGATCCGCGATTCTGGGGCTCACTGGGGCACACCGCCTTCTTCGCGGTGACCAGCGTGGGACTGGAGCTGGTGCTGGGACTCTGGCTGGCCCTGGCGATGAACCGGGCATTTCGCGGGCGCGGCCTGGTGCGGGCCGCGATTCTCATCCCTTGGGCCATTCCGACAGTGGTCTCGGCGCTGCTCTGGCGCTTCCTCTTCGAGGGTCAGAGCGGAGTGGTAAACGCGGCCCTGGTGCACCTGGGCGTGTTGCGGGCGCCGCTGGTCTGGTTTATCGAGGCGGGCACGGCGTGGGTCCCGGTGATTCTGGCGGACGTGTGGAAGACGACTCCATTCGTCGCGCTACTGCTCCTCGCCGGATTGCAGAACATCGACGCCTCGCTTTACGAGGCGGCGCGAATCGACGGCGCCTCGGCCTGGCGCCAATTCCGGTTCGTGACCCTGCCGCTTCTCCGGCCCGCCATTCTGGTGGCGTTGATCTTTCGTACTCTTGATGCCTTCCGGGTGTTCGATCTGATCTATGCCCTGACCGGTGGCGGCCCTGGTTCCTCCACCGAGCCGATCGCGCTCTACACCTTCAACGCGCTGCTGCAGAACCTCCGCTTCGGGTATGGCTCAGCGCTCTCGGTGATCGTCTTCGGCATCACGTTCGGCCTGGCGCTGTTGTACATCAGGCTCATGGGCGCGGAGCTCACCGGAGCGCGACGATGAACCTGCGACGCTGGTGGCCCATCGTCGTCCTGGTCCTCCTGGTCGCCGGGAGTGCCTTTCCCTTCTATTGGGCCATCGTCTCCTCTTTCACTCCTGAGTACCGACTCTTCCAGGCCCCCTCGCTGGTGCCGACGGACTTCGTGCTCGATCACTACCGGGCGCTCTTCACCCAGCGGAACTTCTGGGTGCCGATTCGAAATTCGGTCGTCGTGGCCGGCAGCACGACCGCGCTCTGTGTGGTGCTGGGCTCGTTCTGCGCCTATGCCTTGGCCCGCCTCGAATTTCCCGGCCGCACCGCGCTCCTCGGAGCAGTTCTCGCCGTCGGGATGTTCCCTCAGATTTCGGTCGTCTCTCCGCTGTACCTCATGCTGCGTCGGCTGCACTTGATCAACACCTATCCCGGCCTGGTACTACCGTACCTGACGTTCGCAATGCCGCTCACGGTATGGCTGCTGGTCGGTTTCTTTCGCCAGCTGCCGGCGGAGCTGGAGGAAGCGGCAATGGTCGATGGCGCCAGCCGACTGCGGGCATTTCGCGAGGTCATCATTCCCCTCGCGGTGCCTGGGCTTGCCACCACTGCGATTCTCACCTTCGTCTACAGCTGGAACGAATTCCTGTTCGCGTTGTCGTTCACGCTCGGCCCTGAGCGACAGACAGTGCCGGTGGCTATCGCGCTCTTCCGGGGTCAGTATCAGGTCCCCTGGGGCCAGATCCTGGCCGCCGCCATCGTGGCGACTGCGCCAGTCACTCTCCTTGTGCTCGCCTTTCAGCGTCGCATCGTCCAGGGGCTCACCGCGGGCGCGGTGAAGGGGTAATCCATGGCCTCGGTCCAACTTCAGGGTGTCTCCAAGACCTATCCCAACGGACACGTCGCCGCGAAGGGGCTCGATCTCGAGATCCGGGACGGGGAGTTCATGGTATTGGTGGGGCCGTCCGGCTGCGGGAAGAGCACCGCGCTCCGGATGATCGCCGGATTGGAGACACCGACGGCAGGCCGGATCCTGATCGGCGACCGGGAAGTGACCGCGCTTCCGCCGCAGGAGCGCGACATCGCCATGGTGTTCCAGAGTTATGCGCTGTACCCCCACATGAGCGTGCGGCAGAATCTGGGATTTGGACTCCGCATGCGGGGGGTGGATGGCCGAACCATCGGCGAGCGGGTCAACGAGGCGGCGCGCGTGCTGGGCCTCGAAGCCGTGCTCGACCGCAAGCCGGCCCAGCTCTCCGGCGGGCAGCGGCAGCGGGTGGCGCTCGGTCGCGCGATCGTGCGCGAACCCAAGGTCTTTCTCTTCGATGAGCCGCTCTCCAACCTCGACGCCAAGCTCAGGGTCGAGACCCGCGCCGAGCTGGCTCGACTGCACCGGCGACTGCGCGCAACCGTGGTATACGTCACCCACGACCAGGAAGAGGCGATGACGCTGGGGAATCGCGTCGCGGTGATGCGGGATGGATATCTCCAGCAGGTCGCGCCGCCGATGGAGCTGTACCGTCACCCGGCGAACCGCTTCGTGGGCGGGTTCGTCGGCTCGCCCGCGATGAACTTCCTGACGGCCGAGCTCCAGCCGGACGGTTCCGCGACTGTGGGCGGGGCGCGCTTCCCTGCCCCGGGCACCAAGGGAAACAGCTCGGGGCGGGTGATCTTGGGAGTCCGGCCGCACGATATCTCGGTAGTCGCAAGCGGCGCGGGCGACTTCGACGCCTGGGTGGATGTAGTCGAGCAGCGGGGGAGTGAGCTACTGATCTACCTTCGCCTGGGACCGGATCGCTCGGGTCAGGAATTGCGGGTCGTGACTCCTCCGGACCCGCCGATTGAGGCGGAACAGATGGTGGGCGTCGTGCTCGACCGAGAGCGGTTACACTGGTTTGAAGAGGCTAACAGCTAACAGCTGACAGCTTCTTCTTACTTCTCACTTCTTACTTCTCACTTCTTACTTCCTGGCAGCCTCGACAGCACAAACCGGACGGCGAGATCCGTGGTACTCCAGAGCTGCACGTCCGACCCGGCCCCATACCGCGTCGGCAGCAGCCGCCCCCGTTCGATCCGGTAGCTCCAGAGCTCGTTGTGCTCCAATCCCGACGCATTCACCGCGTCCACACTTCGGCGCAAGGCGCCGTCCAACGTACGCACGTACTGGGCGAGTCCGGGATCCCGAAGCTGTCCCGCGGGGTCGAAGGCCCCGGCGATCTGGTTCGCCAGGCCGAGGAAGAGAAGGTTCACCTCGCGGCCCCAGACCACTCTCGGCGAATGGTAGGTGTCGCTCCGAAAGCGGTTCCAAACTCGGAGCGGGGCATAGGTGTCGTTGGCCACCACCGGCCCCAGACCCTCGACCAAGAGACCCGCCGGATAGGCCCGCATGAACGCCGAGACGTCCTGAAGCACGGCCTCGGGTTTCATCCCCCCGTTGAGCCCTGGAGTGTATCGGGCCAGGAAGAGGTCGGTGGAGGGATCGGTATTGACCACTGGAATGGGCCGGCCAGACGCATCCAGCGACAGCGCCAGAAACTCCAGCGGATCGCGCGCGGCCCCCTGGGTCGTCATCACTTTCTGCCAGTAGCTCCGCTCGGCTGCCGGCAGCCAGGCCAGCTTTGCCCGAGTGCGCTGCGCAATCTCCTGCGGGCTCACCGTGACCAGGAAGTGCCGCCGGGCTCCGCGCCATATATCGATGGCCCGGCGCAATGCGGCCGAATCGCGGGCGTATTCCATCAGCGGGGTGCCGCGCACTTCGGGCGCGATGGAATCGAGCGCGCTGGATGGGAACCCGAGTGTGGGTAGCGTCGCCAGAATCGCCGCTATCGACTCCAGCGCCCGGGGAGCCCAAATGGCGTTGATATCCATGGCGAAGCGGCCGTTAGCGTAGCCGGCGTCGCTGTCGCGCCAGCTCGCCGAGCGCCAGTGGCTCGAATCCCGGCGCACAAAGCTCACCAGGTTCATCGGCTGCGAGTCGTCGACGTACGGCCGGGTTTCCGTCGCGACCAGTGCCATTTCCCGCAACATCAGTCGCAGCCGCGAGCTTTCCCCTTCCGACCCGTGTAGAAAAGCGCGCCGCCGCGCCACCGACACCTGCGTGTCAGTGAGGTATCGCGCCTCGAGCACCGGCAGCTGAAACTCATCGTCCAGCATGTGGTAGTTCTCGCGGGTCGCCTGGAGCCTCCGGAGCAGATTGCCCGCGAGTGCCAGATTGGTATCTGCGCTGTCACGCCGGCCGAGCCGTACTGACTGGAAGTAGTCGGCCAGGAGACCGTTGTACTCGGCGGCATTCTCCCGAATGGCCTGCCCGCCCAGCGCCTCTTCGTGACTCACCTCGCCCGCCGGGCCCAGCTTCCGCAGTACGCTGGCGATGACGTGCTCGGACATGGAAGTGGACCAGATGGGCCGCATCATGAGCGCCGTCATCAGCATGTCGCGACCGAAATAGGTCGCGAAATTGGGCAGACCGGCCATGAGCTTCTCTTCGCTGCTGAGCAGCTCGACGCTGCGGACTTCACGCTCAAGGCGGCGGTATCGAGCGACCACAGCTGAGTCCGGCCCCTGGAGCGAAGACTCGGTTGACAGCATCGCGGTGTCATGGGCAGCGTGGGCAGCGGCCATGAATTCTCGAAAGGCGTCGTTGAAGATCTTGTCCCGATCGAGCGGGGTGAGCGGGGTTCCGTCGGTCTCGACCCGAAGCGTCAGCTGCACTCCGGCTCCGGCCCGGGCCCGGATCGCCACCGCGCGGCCGACGACCACCATGGAGGTCGCGGCGGTGTCGCCGCGCAGCTCCAGCGCCATATGGTTGCGCCCATCAAGCGATCGCCGCTCGATCCGCAGCGCCCAGGTAGTGTCGCCGGAGCGTGGGGTGATCACCGGCTGAAGCCTGGACCGCAGCTCCGCCAGGCTGTCAGCTCCGAGCAGCGCCAGGTGTCGGTCACGCTCCTCGGACGGGAGTCGGGCAACGTTGGCCACCAGCAGCGATTCCTCGGTCACGTAGAACGGCGGAGCGGCGAACGGCTGGAGATGACGGCGGGCGTACTGAAAGTCGCGCTCGACCCGCATCGAGCCGAGCACAAACCACCCGATCTGGATCCGTGGAGCTTTGGTCGTGAGTCGGTATTCGATGGTGCGAATCGATCCCGAGTCGGCCACTGCAGCCGTGACGCCGCTCCAGGTCAGCCTCGCCGGGCGCCCCAGGGCATCGCGAGCCGTGAACCCGACGCTTTCATTAGCTGCGTCGGCCCACAGCAGCACAACCCGCCCGCCGCGCGGATCCAGGTAGATCTGAACCGCGTTCTCCTTGGAGTCGCGATAGAAGCGGGTCTGGTAGCCCTGATAGGCGGCCGGGTCATCGAGGCCCGCCTCGGGAAAGGCGAGCACCGGTGTCACCAGCCGTCGGGTGCTGTCCTGTGCTGGGGTGGCCGGCGCACCCAGCCCCAACGGAATGGCCGGCGCGGCCTGGAGTACAAACCGGAGAACGAGCGCCGCGGCAGTCATCGTGCTGAGTTGTCCGGCCGGGGTACCATCCGTCGACCCTTGGCATCGACGATGACGTCCCAGCGCGTACCGCGCACGTGAACGTTACGAATTTCCAAGCGGGTGATGCGGGATGGGAGTAGGGGAGCAAATGCCGGTTCCAGCCCGTGATCTCCCAGGCGCAGGCCAGTGTAGCCGAAGATTACCTGCTGAAGAAATCCCCCGGCGCCAGTCACGAAGTTCACGGCATCGTTGGTCGGAGTCTCGGACAGCATCATGAATGGGCCCTTCATGTGGCCTTGATAGCTGTGGGGCAGGAGCGAGTCCATCAGCGCCTGATCGCCCAGCTCGGCCGCATCCACCGAAAGCAAGGTCGACCCCATCATCGCGCCCGGCCCCTCCGCCAGGAGCTGCCGGACGGCTTGCTCCAGCTGCGCCCGCTTGGCGCCGGTGCTCATCGGGACACCGAGGGGGTAACTGAGGAGCGGGGTCACCGCACCCAGGGTGGAATCAGGTGCTCCCTCGTAGGTGCGGAAGAACTGGCTGGCCGAGTCATACGGTAGGTGCAGCTTGGCGGCGAGGCGGGGCCACTGGGGATCCGCCGGACGGCCCAACCGCCGGCTGGCGGCGACTGCAATCTCCAGGTTCTTGCGGGCGACCGCGTTGGTATAGGCGTCGTCGGTCACGCCGATCAGCCCTTCCGCTACCGATACCACGTTCTTGATGTGGTACTGATCGGCCGCTGAATCGTATACCGCACGGCTCACCCAGAAGTTTGCGGTCTCCCGGATCACCGGATACCCATCGCGCGCCAGCCAGCTCGAGTCGCCGGTGGCGAGGTAGTATTGCCATTGGGCCAGCGCCACGTCGCCGTTCACGTGAATCTCGGAGCGAGCATTCTGCACCGCGAAGTGCGGCGTGGTCTCGTGGCCCAGCTCGTCCGCCTCCCAGGGATACATCGCGCCGCGGTAGCCGTTGGCCCGAGCGTTCGCCTGAGCCGCGGCGAGAGTGCGGCCGCGAAAGGCGACCAAGGAACCCGCGATGTCCGGATGGGTGAGGAGCAGCGACGGGAACATCCAGGTGTCGGAGTCCCAGAAGATGTGCCCGTAGTAGCCGGCGCTCGAGAGCCCCATCGGCGGAATGCCGAGCGCGGTTCCGGAGTCGGCGCTGCACAGCAGGTAGAACAGCATCGAACGAACTACCCGCTGGAGCTCCGGGTAGCCCTGGATTCGGATGTCGCTCTCCCAGCGCCGGCGCCAGGCCTGCGCATTGTCCACGGCAAGGCTATCGTAGCCCCGGGCTTGCGCAGCCGACAGCTCGCGAGCCACCCACCGCGCGAGCGGCACATCCTGGGACAAGGCAACGCTGGCGAACTGAGTAAAGACATAGGTCGAATCGGGCGACCCATCGAAAGTGACTTCGACCTGTACCCTGTTGTGCGAGGTTGTGCTCCGTGCGCTCGCTCCCGGGAGATCATGAGGCCAGATGATCAACACGCCCTGGGTCAGCGAGGCCGTGCGCCCCTCGGGCGTTGACATCATCGAGAGCCGTGCGCCGTCTCGCAGCCGAGTCGCCAATCGGGAGCGCACCACCATGTATCCGGGATACCAGATCTCCCCATGGCCCCACCCGGGTTCCAGGCGCTTGATCTGATTGAGCGGCAGGCGTCGGGGGCGGGGGCGTGCTGCGATCGCGAACCGCACCCGCATGCGGCCCTGCTGCCGCGGGGTCAGCTGCAGGCGAGTCGCCGCGATACCAGGTGCCGCCCGCGACACGAAGCTCTCGACCGCCACCGAGGTCCGCCGATCCTGATTCACCCATTCGTAGGAGGTGCGGACGGTCCCGCTGTGCATGTCTACGATCTGGCGGTATTCGCGAAGCGAGCCGACCGGCGGCAGGGGCTCGAGCCAGTGATCTCCATGGACCGAGCTATCTGGCGGAAGCGGCGCCTCCAGCCAACCTCCGCCGTCTGAAACGGCAACTGCATTCCACACGGGAAGGGCGGCTATGCGCGGCACGTCTCCCGGCCCGTGCTCGTAGAGTCCGGCGCGGAAGGATGGTGATGGGCCGAAGCCCAGCGGCGGAATCACGACCGAAAAGCGCCCGTTACCGATGAAGGGCGAGGGCGCTCGACCGGGGTCTTGAGTGACGAGCAAGAAGCTGGAGTCGGCTTGTTGGGCGAGGAGAGGAAAGCTGAAGAGGACGGAGAGGACGGAGAAGACGGAGAGAACTGGGGCAGACCTCTCCGGCATCTCCGTCCTCTCCGCCTTCTCCGCCCTCTCCATCCTACTCAGGGCTGCTGCCGTTGCGCCGGTCCGCC
>JBIOUY010000211.1:0-2239 GCA_044867445.1 Gemmatimonadales bacterium | reverse complement strand
CAACCCAAGACGAGCACCTGGTGCTCCTTGGGTTGGAAGCGCTGACTGATACCTCCCACTTCCATTCCGCGACACGCTCTATGTACAGCACCGCATAGATCGGCACCCAGATCGCCGCGATAAAATACCAGAAGAGTGCACTGTCGCTGATATCGAGGAACAGGTGATCTGTCATCGGGCCAGTGAGCGCAAATACCAGAAGAAGAATGGTTTCTATCACCTCGGCCACGAGATCAAAAGTATGTAGTCCCAGGAGCGTCCACACCACCGAGCCATACGCATGGCTGTCCCACTGTGTGTGCACAGCGCGAAATTCGAAGCCTCTGAGGACGCTAAACCCCAGGCCCAGCACCCGCCCGCCGTCATAGTTACCTAGAGCGTGTCGCGGAATGGAAGTGGGAGGTATCAGTCAGCGCTTCCAACCCAAGGAGCACCAGGTGCTCGTCTTGGGTTGAAAAGCCGCTGTTCTTTCCGGTATGTCTTGAGGTATGCGAATCCATCTCACCTCAGGAGCATATCATGGAAGAACACGGCGATTGTACGTCTGGGGTCTGCCCAGGAGCAAGTGTAAACGGCGAAACCGTCTCGCTCTACGTGCCCTACAACCACCCGTTACTCCAGCTCCAGCGCGCCTTGCCGTGGGCGGCCCTCTCCGAGGTCATGACGCGTCACTGGCGCCGGGCAGGCAAAAACGTCGATGGTCACCCAGGCTTAGCCTGGGATGTCGCCTTGTATGTCCCCTTGATAGTGTTAATGCTCGTGAAAAATCTGCATGCCCGCGCTCTGGAAGCCTACGTGGCCGAAAATGTCGTGGCGCGGGTGTTCCTCGGGTGCCAGGCCGACCCTCAGCCCCAGATTCGGGATCATTCCAATATCGCCCGGGCCTATGCGGCCTTGGGCAAGGACGGGATCGAGGAGGTCAATGCGTTGATGCTCCATGTGGCCAAAGACTCTGGCTTTGCCGATGCCAGCATCCTCTCGTCCGATACCACAGCGCAGGAGTTGCCGATTGGGTATCCCAACGAACCCGGGATCTTACGAGGGTGGGCGCAGCGCTGTGGCCGCGCCCTGACGAAGCTCAAAACCCGCGCGGTGGTGGGAGTCGATACGGCCCTCGCCCAGGTGCAGACGATCCTCAGGACGGTCAAAGAACACCACCTCTTTACCAAGGGCAAACAGGCCAAGCGCCAGGTATTGACGCGCTTGCTCACCGAGGTGGGCCAGTTGATCGTGCAGACACGCCGGCTGGTCCAGGGGCTCGGCGCGCGGCGCGACCGTGTGACCCAAAACGCGCTCACCACCCTGCAGACCATGCACGAGGTGGCCCAGCGGCTCATCCCGCAGATCGTGCAGTGGATCACCACCGGGGTGGTAGCCAAGGGCAAAATTGTGCACGTCGGTGTGACGCAGGCGCGGGCGCTGGTGCGCCACAAGGCGGGCAAGGAGGTGGAGTTTGGCTTGCCCTATCTCCTGAGTCGCCTCGGTGGGGGGTATATCTTTGGGACATTGATCCGCGGCGTGGTGGACGAGTCGAAGATGCCCTTGCAAGCGCTGGCGGGGTACCGCGCGGTCTTTGGGGTGCAGGCTACGCCCACCTTGGTGGTCTACGACCGGGGGGGCTATGCCACGGCAACCATCAGGGCGCTCGCCAAAGAAGGGGTCAAGGAGATTGGTATCCAGCCCAAAGGTCACGGGGCGTGGCACGTTGCCGAGGCCGTGCGCGAGGCCGTCAGGAGCGAGCGCGGCAAGACCGAAGGGATCATTGGCACACTGAAGACGGACACATATGGGTTCAACAAACCCAAGGCACGTCTGTGGCAGACGCTGGAGATGGCCGGCCCCCGGTCTATCCTCTCGTTCAATCTGAACAAGTTGATACGGGACCTGGTACGCACCAACAGGTGAGGAGACACCATGGGGCCAGGCAGCACCGGCAACACAGCGACCGTCGAGCAGAGAGAGGGAGGTCAGGAGACCCGTGGGTACGCTCAAAGGAGTTTTGCGACACGCTCTAATTATGAGCAGTACCGGAATTGGATAGGCATTGCGGTTGATGCATTGCTCGACCAAACTAAGACCAAACTCCAGATTTGGCGACTCAGGTTGTCCTAGTGTTTCCGGGAGTCGCAGGTCGAGTATGACCATATGATAAATCGTGCTTTCCTCCAGGAGCTGCTTTCCCTCTTCGTACGAGAATGCAAAGCGGGCACGGGCTATCACAGCCCCTTCTTGCCGCACG
>JBIOUY010000210.1:0-3282 GCA_044867445.1 Gemmatimonadales bacterium | reverse complement strand
TCTCACTGCCTTCTGAGCCACGTGGTCGGGTCGAGCGCGGTCTGGTTCTCCCCTCGGATCTCGAAATGTAGATGGGGGCCGTAATCAGAGTTGGCACCACCCACGCCACCAATGGACTCGCCCTTCTGCACGTTGGCGCCGAGCTTCACGGCAGTGGTCTCGAGATGAGAATAGACCGAGTAGTACCCGTTGCCGTGCTCCAGCACGACGGTGAGGCCGTAGGTTCCGAACTGACCCACCAGTCGCACCTTGCCCGCGGCGACCGCCTTCACCGGTGTCCCCACCGCCGCGGCGATTCCCACGCCATTCCAGCGGATGATCCCGCCGCTGGGCAGGGTATCTCGCCCGAAGCGATACACGATGGCGCCCTCGACCGGCCAGTCGAGCTTGCCCAAATCGGCCGTGGTGATCGAGCCTGGTCCCGCGATGGTACCGCGGATGGCTCCCCTGGCGGCTTCTTCGCGCCGGGCGCGTTCGAGCGCGGCCAGGAGTCCGTTGAGTCTCGCCTCGTCCTTCTGCAGCTCACTGAGCCGCCGTTCGGTACTCTTGGCCGAACGCTGGAGACTCTGGAGGCGGCGGGCGCGCTCTCGAGCGAGGTCGGTGTACTTGGTGAACTCCGCCTCGCGCTCTTCCCGGGTGCGATCGAGCTGCTTGCGCACGTCGAGCAGATCGTTTCGCTGCTGAACCACGCGGTTTCGGAGCTTCTCGACGTCCGCGACTAGGGCGCGGTCCTGCTGGCTGGTGAGGTAGAGGTACTTGTAGCGGCTGAGCAGGTCACCGAACGACTCGGCCGCCATGAGCGCCTGAAAGGTGTAGAGCGGCCCTCGCTTGTAGATGTCCACCAGTCGGCGCTCCAGCACCGCCCGCCGCTCAGCCAGATTGTCTTCCGCCAGAATCAGCTCCGCGCTGGAACGGTCGAGCTGGGAGGAGAGTCCGCCGATCTGGCGCTCGATCTCGTCCACGATTCGCTGGGTCGATTCCCGCTGGCGCTCGAGGATGCTCAGCTCGTCGTTCACATCGTGCACCTGACCCTGGAGCCGCTGCTGCTGCTCCTGCAGCCGGTCGCGCTCCCGGCGGATTTCCCCCAGCCGTCGGCGGCTCTCCTCGATGTCGCCGCCCTGGGCGTGGAGGCAGGCGGTAAGGCGGTAAGGCGGTAAGGCGGTAATAGCAGTAAGAATCGCGAAGACATAAACGGCGGTAAAGCGGGAAGGGGGGAAAGCGGCATGGAGAAAACGCGAGAACTGCGTCCGCCGGTAGCGTGGGCGCGCGACCGCCATACCGCGCTACCGCCCTACCGCCCTACACATGCCGCAAATGCCGTCCTACGCTCACCAGGCTCCCGCCTAATCCCAGCAGCACGCCGAAGATCAGAATCAAGACCATATGCTGGGGGCGGAAGAAAATCAGGCCGGCGAAGGTGCCACCACTGCTGTCCCGGAAGAGGAGAAAGCCCGCGAAACAGAGACCCAGTGAGAGCACGCCACCCAGCGCTCCCTTGAGCGCGCCTTCGAGCAGGAAGGGCCCGCGGATGAACCAGTTGGTCGCACCGACCAGCCGCATGATGGCGATTTCTCGGGCTCGCTGGAGGAGGGTGAGCCGGATGGTCACGCCAATGATCACGACAGCGATGGCTGCAAAGGCCAGCCCGATGACCAGCCCGACCAGACCGGTGATGTTCCGCAGATGGTCCAGCTTGCGCACCCAGTCCTTACCGAAGCGAACGTCGTCCACGAAGCCGAAGCCCCGCAGCCGGTCTGCGACCCGCTCGACGGTGGCAGCATCGCGATATCCCTCCTTCATCCGCACCTCGATCGAGGCGGGCAACGGGTTCACCTGGAGATCACGGTAGGCATCCCGGAATTCCACCAGCTCCGAGCGCGCCCGGGCGAGGGCCTGCTCCTCGGAGACGAAGGCGACGTCCTGGACCTCGGGAAAGGCGGCGATGTCCTGGGTCGCGAGGGTGATGGTTTCGGCGGGGGTGCCCCGAAGGACGAAGGCTACGATCTCGACCCGTTCCTCCAACCCCCGAAGCGCCTGCCGCAGGTTGATGGCCACCAGGCCGAACAGTCCGAGCGTGAAGAGCGAGAAGGCGATCGTCGTGATGGAGAGCGCGGAGAGCAGCGGAGCCCGACGAAAGGAGAGCAACGCCTCGCGGGTGAGCAGCCTCATGGAGCCTCCACCGCATCTTCCGTCTCATCCACCGCACTGTCGAACACGACGCTGCCTTCGCGAAGCTCGATAGTGCGGTAGGACGTCTGGCGCACCAGGTCCAAGTCATGGGTTGCCATCACCACGACGGTGCCGCCGGCATTGATGTCGCGCAGCAGCTGGAACACGCCCCTGGTGGCTCGTTCATCGAGATTGCCTGTCGGCTCGTCAGCGACCAGGATGGCCGGGTCGTTCACCAGTGCTCTCGCGATCGCCACCCGCTGCTGCTCGCCGCCGGACAGCTCACGCGGATAGGCCCGGCTCTTGGCGGTGAGACCCACCTGGGTCAATACCCGCATCACCCGCGCCGCGATGGTGTCCATACGGGCGCCTGTCACCTCGAGGGCGAAGGCGATGTTCTCCGCCGCGTTCCGGTCTTCCAGGAGGCGAAAGTCCTGGAACACGATGCCGAGACGGCGGCGCAGCTTGGGCACCTCATCGGGCCGAAGCCTGCTCACGTTGTAGCCCGAGACCCGTACCTCACCACCGGTGGGCTGCTGCTCAGCGAAGAGGAGCTTCATGATGGTGGACTTGCCGGCCCCGGAATGGCCGGTCAGAAAGACGAACTCGCCCTTCCCCACCCGGAAGGAGACATCCTTCAGGGCCAGCATACCGTTGGGATACGACTTGTAGACGTGGGAGAAGCGGATCACGATCGGGGAAAGTAACCGGGGGGAGAAGGCAAAAAAAGCGTAAAGCGTGAAGCGTAAAGTGTGAAGCGGGGAACCAGGAAGCGGCCTCCGCTTCACGCTTCACGCTTTACGCTTCACGCAGTTTCTTTCCCCAGCGCCTGCCTCAGATCCTCGATGATGTCCTCCCCGTCCTCCAGCCCGCAGCTCAAGCGAAGGAAGCCATCCGGGATCCCGGCCGCGGCGCGGCCCTCGGGACCGAGATCGCGGTGCGAGGTCAGGCGGGGCTCGGAGATGAGACTCTCCACGCCCGCGAGGCTCGGCGCGTGGGTCACGAGCTTGAGGCGCTTGAGCATCCGCTCGACCGCCCGGACGCCCCCCTTGAGCTCGAGGCCGACCATCCCGCCGAAGCCGTTCAGCACCGACTTCGCGAGCGCGTGGTCCG
>JBIOUY010000209.1:0-26587 GCA_044867445.1 Gemmatimonadales bacterium | reverse complement strand
CCGCCTTTCCCGCCCTGTCCTCCCACAGCTCCAACTGCACCTCCGCCTGCTCCAGCCGATCGAGCGTGAGCGCCACGGTGCGCACGGCAATCCGCTTGGTGTTGGCGAGGGTGAAGGCGCGCCGGGCGGCGTCCCAGAGCTCGACGTCGAGCGCGGCGGCCGGCAGGCGAACAGCGCGCACCGCGGCGGTATGGTCGGAGTAGGTGGCTTCCAGCTTGAGACGCCGGGCGACGAGCCCGCCGCGTCGGAGGCGGCGCCCCAGCCGCTCGCTCATGATCCGCAGTAATGGATGAAGAATCCCAAGGTCGTTGGTATCGGTAGCGAGGCTGTGCACCAGGTGAAATTCGGCCCGTCGCTCGGGTGGCAGCACCGGGCGAGGATCGATTCCACGCGCCCGCGCCCGCAGGATGCTGCCGACACTGCCAAAGACCGCGCAGAGTGCGCTCTCGCTGACGGCCGCCAGCTCGCCGATGAGGTCGAGCTGATAATCGTCCAGCCGGCTGCGAACCTTGGGGTGAATATCGGGGAGCACGTCAAGTGGGTAGGGCGCCAGAAACTCCGCCTCGTCTCCGCTCGCAACCTCGAGGAGAGGCTCGGGCTTGACCACCGTCGTGGCCGCCTGACTCACCAGTTTGTTGGTGGCGACTCCTACCGACACAGGCAGTCGAAGCCGTTCCCGCGCCTCGCGGCGGACCCGGGAAGCCACGTCAGCCGCCGGTCCAAAGAGCCGCCCGGTGCCGGTGAGATCGAGGAAGGCGTGGCCATAGCCGTGTGGCTCGATGATCGGCGCGTAAATCCGGAGGATCTCGTGCAGTGCTTGCGAAGCTCGGGCGTAGAGCCGTGGATTGGGCGGCAGCAGCACCAGGTCGGGACACAGCTTCTGCGCCCGCCGCACCGGCATGCCCCGTTCGATCCCCGCCAGCCGCGCCTCGGAGGAGAGGGCCAGAACGGTCGCCCGATCGGCGCCGGGCGGCGCCACCGCGATGGGGCGATTCCTCAGCGCGGGCGCCACCAGCTCCTCGACGGTGGTGCAGAAGGCCGGCGGATCGATAAAGAGGACGGAACGAGACATGGACAGCAGTGAGAAGTGAGAAGTAAGAAGTGAGAGGTGACAGGTGACAGGTGACAGGTGACAGGTGAGAGGTTCTACAACAGCGCCGGCTGCTCCGCAGCAGCGGCAGTGCGCGGGGCACGGCCCGCGAGCTGTTGCCGGCGCCTCGTGCCTATCTCATCTGCGGGGAATCCGTGCTCCTGCTGCAGCCGACGCAGCCGGCGGGTGAGTGCCTCCTGATAGTCGGCGCTCACGGCTTCGCTCTTTCCGTAGTGCCGCTCATAGCGCGCGGCGAGCTCGGGAAACTCGCGGACCAGATGAGGAAGGAAGCGGTGCCGCGCTGCCGGACCGAGTCGGAGCGCCGACCCGACCACGTAGCGGGCGCCCGCCTCCTTCGCCGCAGCCATGAGCCGTCCCAGTCCCTCGCGACTGTCCGTAATGCCGGGAACGATCGGCGCGATCAGCAGACCGGCATGGACGCCACCCTGGGCCAACCGGCGGAGCGCTCTGATGCGCGCGGTCGGAACCGGGGAGCGGAGTTCGAGCCGCCTGGCCAGGCGGGCATCGAGCGTAGCGAGGGAGATGTTGATGCTCACCTCGTGTCGCTCGCTCAGCTGCTGCAGCAGGGTGAGGTCACGGGTGACCAAAGGCGACTTGGTGATGACTTCGATCGAGAGCCCTCGGTAGCGCAGCAGCACCTCGAGGATCTGCCGGGTGAGCCGGAAGCGGCGCTCGGCGGGTTGATAGGGATCGGTCGCGGTCCCGATGACGAGCGAGTGATCGCCCAAGCGGGCGGGATTGAGGGTGCGCGCGAGGACGTCGGCCACCTCGGTCTTGATCAGGATACGGCGCTCGAAGGCGTCCTCGGGCTCGAGGTTGGAGATGTCGCTAATGACGGCAGGCGGTAAGGGCGGAAAAGGCGGTAAGGACGGTAAAGACGGTAAGGATTGTAGGGCGACCAGTTCGGTTTGCTGGTCACCCTGTGCTTCGCTCCGCTCTGCCACAACTTTACCGCCCTTACCGTCCTTACCGCCCTTACCGCTTTTACCGTTTTTACCGTCTTGGCCGCCCTTACCGCCCTTACCGCCCTTACTGCCCTTACCGCCCTTACCGCCCTTACCCCCCGCCCGCTCCACCACATACCGATGGGTATCCCGGGCATAGCAGTAGGTGCAGCCGAACTCGCAGCCCACGTAGGGATTGATGGACCAGAATCCCATGTGGGTGCTGGCCGGCGAATTGAGCACCGATCGCACCGGCAGCGCCAGGAAGCGAGTCCCGCGCCGCCGCTCGTCCAGGACCGCCCACGCAGGCGAATAGCCAGCGGCCGGCGTCATCCGCACTTGCCCCAACCGCACTGGGCGCAGGTGAGACAGCCCGACGACGGCACCAGGGGGCCGGCGCACTCGGGGCAGACTCTCTTAATGGAGGAAGGAGTCGGGTTATGCGGTGGCGAGGTGGCCATCGGGCCGAGGAAGACGGTGGGACGGAGCTGAAATGGCGACACGGCGGGCCCCCGAATCTTCGGGTTTTGTTCGCACTCTGTCCCGAATATACGCCGAAGACAGAGGGCGTCAAGAACGATCGGGGTGGTAGGTGCGACGGTCCACGCCGCGGGGCGGCCAGCAGCTGGCGGGACACCGGGAAGTCAACTGGGACGGCGTGCCCGCGGCTCTGACAAACGTGGACTCTTTCCCGAACGATTTCTTCAACACCGTCGTCTCCCGCGGCCTGTTCTATGTCAGGAAGGGCCAGGGTCTGGAGGTGAGCGACCGGGGTTTTGCCGACATCAATCCGGCCTATACGGGCCTCTTCATTCCCTTCAGTGGAGCCAAGGTGTTCTCGCCGGCCGGGCAGAACGAAGCCGATGTCCGGTTCCGGGTGGCGGGGAGTGAGACCGAAGCGGCAGTTCGCGGTTTCGGGGTGGTCTTCGAGGACGTAGACCGGGCCGGCAGCGCGACTATTGAGCTGCTGGGGGAGCAGGGGGAGGAATTGGGACGCTTCAGTGCCCCAGCGCGCAGCGACCCGCGAGGCCTCTTGTTCGTGGCGTCGCGTTCTCCAACCCGGTGATCAGTCGGGTGCGGATCGTCTCGGGTGAGGCGCTGCTCGACCCCCGGGAGGCCGACATCAGCGACGGCGGCCGTCACGATCTGGTCGTCATGGACGACTTCTTGTATGGAGAGCCGGTGGCGACGCGATAGGTCAGAGAGGGCTGTGCCGTGAGAGTCAGGGGCGCCGGGTGGCGGACACTCGGCGCCCTGTACTGTTGGGCCTGCCGGCTCAGTCAGGCCGGGCGCAGACCGACGCGGGTGGTCCGAGGCAGCGATGCAGCTCACCCGCTGGGCAAGCGCCGCGGTCGCGTCGGGCTTGAACCGCAGCGAGTCGGGGAGGTCGAAGGCCCTGCCGACGTCGAACCGTGATTCGAGCGTCCGCCTGTGCCCAGATTGGCGCTGAGCTGGGGAAAGAGCTGAGAGCTGGCGGCTGTGACGGACGTGCCCGCCGAGCACCTCGGCGGAGGAGAGCCATGCGTGGCTAAAGGGTGCCGGCTCCAGCCTCTGGCGCACCAGCGTCCGCGGTGCAGTATTGCCACCAGCCCCGTACGACGCCGCCATCCGAGTGCGAGACCTCCGGACCACGCTCGACCAGCTCGCCAGGAGAGACCGCTATGAAGCTCACCGTCAATGGCGCCACCCGCGAAGTGGACGCCCCGCCCGACATGCCGCTGCTCTGGGTGCTGCGCGACCTACTCGGCCTGACCGGCACCAAGTTCGGCTGCGGCATCGCTCAATGCGGCGCCTGCACCGTGCACCTGGACGGCGCGCCGCGACGCTCCTGCATCACGCCGGTGTCCGCCGCCGCGGGCAAGGCGATCACCACCATTGAAGGCCTCTCGTCCGATGGCAGCCATCCGGTGCAGCGCGCCTGGGCCGAGCTGGATGTGGTGCAGTGCGGCTACTGCCAGTCCGGACAGATCATGTCGGCGGTGGCCCTGCTCGCCGCCAAGCCCAAGCCCAGCGACGCCGACATCGACGCCGCGTTGAGCGGGAACATCTGCCGCTGCGGCACCTACCAGCGGATCCGCGCCGCCGTGCATCGGGCCGCCGCACTCTCGACGGCGTGAGCCGGCGATAGATCTCACCACGCACCAGGAATCCTGGGATTTCGCAGTTGTACGGAGGTTCCCGTGAATACCGTGACAACGACATCCCGCCGCGAATTCCTCAAAACCAGCGCACTCGTCGGGGGCGGGCTGGTGATCGCCTTCGCGGTCCCTGGTGGAAGGCGCTTCGTGCGGGCACAGGCCGCAACCCGGGCCGGCGCAGTGTTCGCGCCCAACGCCTTCCTCAGGGTGGGCAGCGACGACAGCGTGACCGTGCTGCTGGCGCACTCGGAGATGGGCCAGGGCATCTGGACCGCGCTGCCGATGCTGATCGCTGAGGAGCTCGACGCCGACTGGCGCAGGGTCAAGGTCGAGCACGCACCCGCGGCGCCGCCATACGCGCACACCGCGTTCGGCATGCAGATGACCGGTGGCTCGACCAGCACCTGGTCGGAGTTCGACCGTTATCGCCAGGCTGGCGCGACCGCGCGGGCGCTGCTGGTGCAAGCCGCGGCGCAGCGCTTCGGGGTGAAGTCCGCCGACTGCCGTACCGAGAACGGCGCCGTGATCGCCGGCAGCCAGCGCGCCCGCTACGGCGAACTGGCCGATGCCGCCGCCAAGTTGCCGGCGCCGAAGACGGTCCCGCTCAAGGACCCGAAGGACTGGAAGCTCATCGGCAAGCCGACCAGGCGCCTGGACACGCCGGAGAAGACCACCGGCCGCGCCCAGTTCGGCATGGACGTGCAGTTCCCCGGTCTCCTCACTGCCGTTGTCGCGCGCCCGCCGGTGTTCGGCGGCCGAGTGAAGTCGTTCGACGCGACCGCGGCCATGGCGATCCCCGGCGTGCGCAAGGTGGTACAGGTCCCCAGCGGCGTGGCCGTGGTAGCCGATCATTTCTGGGCCGCCAAGCTCGGCCGCGATGCGCTCAAGATCGACTGGGACCTGGGCCCCCACGCGAGCCTGGACAGCACCGCCTTGCGGGAGGAATTCCGCAAGCTGGCCGGCACCAAGGGCGCCACCGCGGCGCGGGCCGGCAATGTCGCCAGCGCGCTCGGCAAGGCGGCCAAGACCATCGAGGCCGAGTACGCCGTGCCGTACCTCGCGCACGCGCCGATGGAGCCGCTCAACGCCACGGTCCGGATCGAGGGTGGCAAGTGTGAGGTCTGGACCGGCACCCAATTCCAGACTCTGGACCAACAGCTCGCCGCCCAGATCACCGGGCTCAAGCCCGAGCAGGTGGAGATCCACACCACCTTCCTCGGCGGCGGCTTCGGCCGGCGCGCCAACCCGACCTCCGACTTCGTGACCCAGGCGGTGCACGTGGCCAAGGCCGCGGGCGCGCCGGTCAAGACGGTGTGGACCCGCGAGGACGACGTGCGCGGCGGCTACTACCGCTCCGCCTATCTGCATCGTGCACGCATCGGCCTCGGGCCCGATGGCACGCCGGTGGCCTGGCAGCACGTGCTGGTGGGTCAGTCGAACCTGACCGGGACGCCGTTCGAGGCGGTGCTGGTGAAGAACGGCATCGACGCCACCTCGGTCGAGGGCCTGGCCGATTCGCCCTATCTCAAGGAGATCCCGAACCATCGGGTCGAGCTGCACTCGCCCAAGACCGGCATCCCGGTGCTGTGGTGGCGCTCGGTGGGGCACAGCCACACTGCCTTCGTCATGGAGAGCCTGATCGACGAGCTGGCGCAGGCGGCCGGCAAGGATCCGGTCGAGTATCGCCGCGCGCTCCTGAAGAATCACCCGCGCCATCTCGGCGTGCTGAGCCTAGCCGCGGAGAAGGCCGGCTGGGGCGTTCCCCTGGCGAAGGGTCGCGCGCGCGGGATGGCGGTGCACGAGTCGTTCGGCAGCTTCGCCGCGCAGGTGGCGGAGGTCTCGGTGGACGCAGGGCGCATCCGGGTGCATCGCGTGGTCTGCGCGATCGACTGCGGCATCGCGGTCAATCCCGAGACGATCACGGCGCAGATGGAGTCAGGGATCGCCTTCGGGCTGGGCGCCGCGCTGCACAGCGCGCTGCACTTCAAGGACGGGCGGGTGCAGGAATCGAACTACCACGACTACCGGGTGCTGCGGATGAACGAGATGCCGGTGGTCGAGGTCCACATCGTGCCCAGTACCGAGAAGCCGGGCGGGATCGGCGAGGTCGGCGTGCCGCCGATCGCGCCGGCCGTAGCCAACGCCGTCGCCGCGTTGACCGGCCAACGCCTGCGCGAGCTCCCGCTCACCCTCCCGGCCTGAGGAGGCGGCCATGCGTGCCTGCATCGTGCTGTTGCCGATCCTCGCCTTTCCCGTGGCCGGCTGCGGCCCCCGCCCGAGCGCGGAGGAGCGTGCCCAGGCGGTCGCCGCATTCGCCACCGTGCAGCAGGTGTTCCAGCACCCGCGTTGCCACAACTGCCACATCCCGGGCGACGCGCCGTTGCAGTTCGACGCCGGCCTGCCGCATGCGATGGCGGTGGCGCGCGGCCCCGAGGGCCACGGGGCGCCGGGGCTGCCGTGCGCCACCTGCCACGGCGAGTCGAACCCGCCTGCCAGCTACGGCCCGCACGCGCCCCCGGGTGCGCCGCATTGGGGGCTGCCCGCGCCGGAGCACAAGATGGCCTGGATCGGGCTCCCGCCCGCGGCCCTGTGCGAGATGATCAAGGACAAGAAGGCGAACGGCGGCCGGAACCTCGAGACGCTGATCAAGCACGTCAGCGAGGACAAGCTGGTGCTCTGGGGCTGGAATCCTGGCGGCGATCGCGCACCGGTCGCTGTGCCGCACGACCAGTTCGTCGCCAAGTTCAAGCAGTGGGCGGCAGCCGGCGGGCCGTGCCCGGGCAGTCAGGTCGCGGATGCCACCATCAGGCAGCCGGTACCTTAGGCTCCAGCCGCGCGGAATGCCGTCTCGCGGAGCTGGCCGATTCTGCCTCAGCCGCCCCCTGATCCAGTGCCATGAGCTACTGATACCAGAAACGCCGGGCTTGGGAGAACGGCGGTATGTGGAACTTCGCCCTCGGCTGAAAGGGCGAGTGCGATGCCGGCAATGCTGGTGACCCGATCGGGAAAGAGCGCCGCCAGCATATAGGCGGCCCGCGCCCCCCAGTCGTGCCCCACAACTGCGAAAGTATGAATGCCGAGCGCGTCGGCCAGATCGATGGCGTCATGGGCGAGGGCCACACCACGTCCGTCGCGGACGGTCGTCTCTGATCGGAACCGGGTGAGGCCGAATCCTCGAAGGTAGGGCGTGATGGTCCGGTAACCTGCCGCGTGCAGCCGCGGCGTGACCTGCCGCCATCCTCGGATATCGTCCGGCCAGCCATGCAGCAGCAGGATCGCGGTGCCATCGGTGACACCGGCATCTTCGTAGACGATGTCCAGCACCTCGGTCTTCGCGTGCAGCAGCGTCATGGCGGCGCCTCATCCACTCCGGATTGGCGGTCTGGGGTCTCTCCTTAGTCTCTGTCTGATGTGCATCCGTGCCCGGAGCTCCGCAGGCGTGAACGGCTTCTGCAACACGGGCAACGTTTGAAAGCCGGTGTACTCCGCGGCAGGCACTAAGTCATCGAGCCGGCCGAGCCGCACGACACGAAGCTTGGGAACCACCCGGCTCGCAAACCGGATCACCTCCCACCCGTGCACGCCCGGCATCTCGGTGTCCACTACCAAGAAATCGAGCTCCCGGCCTCGTCGGCTCAGCACACTGATCCCCTCGAATCCGTCGCTCGCCTCTACTATCTCGCATCCTTGGTCGTGGAGTGTCCGGGCGATGGAGGCGCGGCATCTCGGGTCGTCATCGATCACCAAAACGGTGTGACGAGAGGGTAGGCCATTTTTTCCCATGGGAACCAAAACGAGACCCCAGCGCGACGCACTGGGGCCATCGCCCTTTAGCTGATTGTTTAACGTGGCCGCAAGCAGCGTCAAATCGCCACGGGTGTCGGTTGTGGTCTCAAGATACTTAGACGCTCGAGCGCCGCAATACCCCTACTCAACCGCTGCGCCCCGGCGTCCCGCACTCGCCGCAAGGAACCATCCGGCCAAGCCCGGGGTTCGGGCTTTGTGACCTTGATCTCCCCAGCTCTCGTCTCTGACCACTTCGATGGTCAGTACTTCTTCAACCCGACCGGTGCCAATGGACAGTCCTTCTGGCAACTGCCTCGCCTCTTTCTGACGAGGCGCACGCCCTGGCCCAAGCGGGTACCGGTCCAGCCGCGTCGGCCGCCCCAGCCCGCCGGTCCAGACGAGGTGATCGTGACCTTCATCGGCCACGCCACCTTTCTCATACAGACGAGCACCGGCAACCTGCTGACTGATCCGATGTATTCCGAGCGCGCCAGTCCGTTGCGCCTTGCGGGCCCTCGCCGCGTGGCGGCCCCGGGTGTCGCGTTCACCGATCTTCCGCAGATCGACCTCGTGCTCCTGAGTCACAACCATTACGACCATTGCGATCTGCCCACACTCCGGGACTTAGCGAGGCGCTTCCGCCCTCGGCTGATCACTCCACTGGGCAACGGGCGGCTGCTGCGACCGGCCGGGGTTCACCGCGTAGAAGAGTTGGACTGGTGGCAGGAAGCAGCCCCGGCATCGCCCCATGTCACCCTCGTGCCAGCGCAGCACTTTTCCGCCCGAGGCCCGCTCGATCGCAATCGCGCACTCTGGGGAGGCTTCATCATCGAAGCCGGCGGCCAGCGAATCTTCTTCGCGGGAGACAGCGGATACGCGGGTCACTTTGGGGAGATCCGCGAGCGATTCGCTCCTATCGACCTGGCATTGCTACCGATCGGCGCCTACGAGCCGCGCTGGTTCATGAAGGACGTCCACATGAACCCGGCGGAGGCGGTGCAGGCACACCTGGATCTGGGTGCGAGACGGAGTATCGGGATGCACTTCAGCACCTTTCAGCTGACGACCGAAGGCATCTCGGACCCGGTCAAGGAGTTGGACAAGGCGCTCCAGGCGGAAGAGATACCGAGCTCGTGGTTCCAGGTCCTCGATTTCGGCGAGTCGTTCCGGATCGGCAGGTCCGCATCTTGACTTAGAGCGCTCTAAGTTTGGTATAGTGCGCCCACGACGCACGTCGAGGCGATGCTGCACCTGCTGGAGGGAAGGTCGATGACCAGAGCTGCCCCAGAAATCATTGAGCAAGCGCCCATCGAGGAAGGACTTACCGTCCAACAGACGGCCGAACGCACCGGCCTGAGCGAGCACACCCTGCGGTACTACGAACGGGCGGGCTTGCTGGAGCAGGTCCGGCGTCACGACTCCAGTGGCCATCGCCGCTACTCGGCCGCCGATCTCGCCAAGATCCAAACCCTGGCATGCCTGCGCGCCACCGGGATGCCGGTGGACCAGATGCGCCGCTACTTCGAGCTCGCCTCGCGAGGCGCTGCCGCCGCACCGCAGCTGCAGGCCTTGCTGGAGGATCAGCGAACTGAATTGGAGCACCGGCTGGAGCAGATGCGTCGCCATCTGGAGTACGTCACCCACAAGATCGCCTACTGGCGGGCCGTCGAAGCTCACGACGACGGAGCGGCAGACCTCGCCAGACAACTCGCCAGCCGACTGCTCGCGGAGACGCAGCGCCCCGCTGGTTCTCGCCGCCCAGAAACGAATGGAGTACACGCATGACCGCACCAACCAAACGCAGTTCCCGTCCTGAGCCGTCACCGCGGAAGGCCGGCGCCCTCGACACCCTCGGCTACGCCGCCCAAAGCGCGACCACGCCTCTCGCACCGTTCAGCTTCCAGCGCCGGGAGCCGGGGCCGCGCGACGTGCAGATCGAAATCCTCTATTGTGGCGTCTGCCACTCCGACCTGCACACGGCCCGTAATGAATGGAAGGGCACGACCTATCCGGTCGTGCCGGGACACGAGATCGTTGGGCGGGTGACCCAAGTGGGCAAGCAAGTCTCCGGCTTCAAGCCGGGTGACCTGGCCGCCGTAGGCTGCATGGTGGATTCCTGCGGCATCTGTCCCAACTGCCGCGACGATCTGGAGGTGTACTGCGACAACGAGCTGATCCTGACCTACAACAGTCCGGATAAGCATACAGGCACAATGACCTACGGCGGATATTCCAACCATATCGTGGTGGATGAACACTTCGTGCTAAAGGTAAATCAGGGCGCCGATCTCGCGGGAACGGCGCCGCTCCTCTGCGCCGGGATCACCACCTACTCTCCCCTGCGTCACTGGGAGGTTGGCCCCGGCGACAAGGTCGGTATCGTTGGGTTGGGCGGGTTGGGCCACATGGGGGTGAAGTTCGCCCATGCCTTCGGGGCCCATGTCGTGCTGTTCACCACTTCGCCCGGCAAGACCGCTGATGCCAAGCGGCTGGGCGCGGATGAAGTGGTAGTCTCTCGCAATCCGGACGAGGTCAGGAAGCATCGCAACAGCTTCAAGGTCATTCTGGACACGGTGGCTGCCTCGCATGACCTGGACTCGTACCTCGAGCTGCTCAAGCGTGATGGAACACTGTGCCTCGTCGGCGCGCCTGAGCACCCCCACCCGTCTCCCACAGTGTTCCACCTCATAATGAAGCGGAGAAGTATCGCGGGCTCTGGCATTGGCGGCATCAAAGAAACGCAGGAGATGCTGGACTACTGCGCCGAGCACAAGATCGTGTCGGACGTCGAGGTGATACCGATCCAGCAGATCAATCAGGCCTACGAGCGGATGCTCAAGGGCGATGTGAAGTACCGCTTCGTCATCGATTCGGCGTCGCTCAAGCAGGAGAGCCCACCGGCGTGACCGAGCTCGCGAAGCGAAGGTTGGGAGGGCAGGGACTCCAGGTCTCTGCCCTCGGGCTAGGCTGCATGGGGATGAGCCAGTCTTACGGCGTGGCCGACGAGCGGGAGTCGCTTGCCACCATCGACCGAGCCATCGAGCTCGGCGTCACCCTCTTCGATACCGCCGAAGCTTATGGACCGTTCACCAACGAGGAGCTGCTGGGCCGAGCCCTCAAGGGCCGCCGCGATCGGGTGATCCTCGCGACCAAGTTCGGCTGGCAAATCGAAGGCGGCAAGCTGGTCAGGGCCGACAGTCGGCCGGAGCACGTGAAGGAGGTGGCCGAAGCATCCCTTCGTCGTCTGGGGACCGACCGCATCGATCTGCTGTATCAGCATCGGGTGGATCCTGCGGTTCCAATCGAGGATGTGGTCGGAGCGATGGCGGACCTCGTAAGCGAAGGTAAGGTCCGGTTCCTGGGTCTGTCCGAGGCGGGAGAGCAAACCATCCGGCGGGCTCACGCGGTGCATCCCATATCCGCGTTGCAGAGCGAATACTCACTGTGGGAACGCAACCTGGAGGCGAGAATCATTCCGCTGCTTCGGGAGCTGGGCATCGGCCTGGTGCCGTTCAGTCCTCTGGGGCGTGGCTTTCTTACCGGCACAGCCAAGCGGGCCGAAGATTATCCGGAGGGCGATTACCGGCGGGGTGATCCGCGGTTCCAGGGCGAGAACTTTGACGCCAACATGCGGGCGGCGTCCGTCGTCGGTGATGTGGCTCGATCGAAGGACGCGACCCCGGCGCAGATCGCGCTCGCCTGGCTGCTGCATAAGGGCGACGACATTGTACCCATTCCGGGGACCAAGCGACGACAGTATCTGGAAGAGAATGTGGCCGCGGGCGAGCTACAGGTGAGCCCCGCGGAGATGGACCAGCTCGACGCGGCGCTGCCACCGGAGCTGGTGGCCGGGCCGCGCTACGGCGAGTTCATGATGTCATTTATCGACAGCTAACAGCTGACAGCTAACGGCTAACAGCTGACAGCTAACGGCTAACAGCTGACGGCTAACAGCTAACGGCTAACAGCTAAATGCAGACCGGGATCGGTTACAACGAGTGTTCGCCTTTAGCCTTTAGCCTCTCTAGAGCGACTGCAGAAACGCGACCAACGCTTCTCGCTCTCCAGCCGACATCTTCAGCACTCGAGACTGCGCCGACTTCGCTTCTCCTCCGTGCCAGAGCACGGCTTCGAGCAGTGACCGCGCCCGGCCGTCGTGCATGAAGTAGGTGTGCTGGTTGACCGTCGCTACCAGCCCGATGCCCCAGAGCGGCGGCGTGCGCCACTCCGAGCCTGACGCCAGGAAGTCGCGGCGGCCGTCCGCAAGAGCCGGTCCCATGTCGTGCACCAGCAAGTCGGTGTACGGGTGAATCACCTGATTGGAAATCTCCGACAGCCCCGGGAAATTCCCGGTACGCAGCGTCGGCGTGTGGCAGCTCGCGCATCCGGCGGCATAGAACAGTTGCTCCCCTTGGTTCGCTTTGGGATCATCCAGATTGCGACGAGCGGGAACGCCGAGCGTACGAGTGTACAGCGCGACGTCCTGGACGGTCTGATCCGCGACCTCGGGTGGATGGTCCGAATCACACCCGTCGCGGCCATTGCAGGACTCCTTGGGGAAGATCGACGAGGTGATGCCCATGTCGCCGTTATACGCGCCGGCGGTCTGCTGAACCAGGTTCGGCGTGTTGGCTTTCCAACCAAATCGGCCCAGCGCGAATCGCTTGGCGACCTCATCATATACGAAATTGGGTCGGCCTGAGATCCCATCGTGGTTGCGGTCTCGCGGATCGGCGGCCGCGAGAATGCTGACAGCTGGAACCGCCTCAAGCAGCCCGAGACCGAAGACAAAGGGTGCGGTACGAGGCGAGAATAGCAGGTTCGCCGGCAAGGCAGCGTAGGCGCCCGTGAGAGTGTACTGAGGCGCATAAAGCGTGAACTGGCTACCATCGGCGAAGGTGCCGGTCCGGTTCACATACGCGACCGCGGCGGTGATTTCGGCTCCGAACCCCTCGTTGGCCTGCAGCTGGAGCTGCCCGCCGAAGCCCGGCACCGGCTTGGGACCTCCGTGGGGACCTGAGCCTGGAATGCTCGCGCGGAACAGCATGGTGTTGAACGGTTCTTCCAGATTGAAGGGCGAGCCCGGGGGATCGGGTGGACGGCCTCGCCCGTCGCCCACGTGGCACTCCTCGCAGGCAACGTTGTCGAACACCGGACCGAGCCCAGAATTGGGCAGGCCTTCCTCCTCCTCGAATTCCTCCTCGAAAGCGACATCACCAGCCTCGTGATGCGCGGCGGTGAGCGCCGACAGATTTGGGGCCGGCTGCTCGAATGCCTCCTCGTCGTCACGAAAGACCGTCGTGGCGCCACCAGAGAGCGCCGTATGCGCCGAGAGCGCCGTCCTCACCGCATTGATGCTCAGGAGGTCAGGGTTTACTTCCAGCTCGCTGGCGCTACCGTCTTCCGACGCGGCCGGCTGTTCCGGATCCGTCACGCTGGGATCGTCGGTCGTGCATGCGATGACCCAGAGCAATACAACAACGAATGCTATCCGCGACATAGAAGCTCCTGTCGCTGAGGGGCAGATGGGGAGCCGCAAGGACCGCGGCAGCCGTCGGTAGCTGGGTTACACGACCAGGGGTGATGCGTGCGAGCGCGCATCGAAGGGTGTTAGTGGACACGCACCGTACATCGTCGCGTAAGATTCCACCTCGGCTTTAATGGATCGGCAGCTAGACCAGCGAGGCGGATCCTAGCGGGAGGGTGTCAAGCGGATCTCAAGTGGGTGGTCGGTTCCGGATCCTCAGCCGAGGCGCCGGCGCGTGCCGCTGGCCACGACTCGTCCGAGCATAGAGCTCTCGGACATCTACGAGGATCGCTACCACACGCAGACGGCGGTCTTACGCCGGCTCTCGCTAGGGGCGAAGCGGCCTTGAGTGAGGCCGATACTCAGGGATGTGGGGAGTTCGCTGCGAGTGAGGCAGATCGCGAAGGAATGCACGCCACGGTGGCGCCATCTCGTCGTCAAGTGCTCGCGATGGCTTCCACGATACAAAGGGGCTAAAATCTGTCAAGTGTCCTTCAATCCTACAGCGTAGTGAGACACACACTTACTGCGCAGAGAGAATTGCACTGAGCGACTGGTCGCCTCCGATGCGGCGAAGGCGAGCAGTTAGCCGTCAGCTGTTAGCCGTCAGCTGTTAGCTGCTCGGTACCACCATCACGTCCACATGTGACGGATACCGCTTCGTCCGCCAGATCCGGTGCGTTTGGGCCCGATAGCTTGCCGCGCCGGCCTTGAAGATGTTGGGCACGAAGGTCTGAGGATTCCGATCGTAGAGCGGAAACCAGGTGCTCTGCACCTGGACCATGATCCGGTGTCCCCGCTTGAATCGATACGCCTGCTGGTGCAGATCCACGGTGTATGCCTGCACCGTGTTGGCCGGAATCAGCTCGGCCTTGGAGAAGCTGTGGCGGTAGCGGCCCCGGAGGATGTCGCCCGCGATCATGAGCTGGTAGCCGCCCATCGACGGGCGCTCGGGAACGGAATCGGGATAAACGTCGATCAGCTTCACCACCCAGTCCGCGTCGGTCCCTGTGGTCGAGGCGAAGAGCTTCGCCACGATGTTGCCAGCCAGTTGCACATCTTCCGTCAGCGGCTCGGTCTGCCAGGAGAGCACATCGGGGCGGTCGCTTACGAATCGCTGATCCTCAACCATCCACCGGTTCCAGCGCGACCCGCGCGGATCGTAGGTCCACTCGACCGGTCGGGGACGATAGGGGATCGGGTGAGCGGGATCCGAGCGGTACGCGTCGGACCCGGCAGAGCGCTCGGGCGACTCGAATGACAGCCTTCCGTTCGGTCCGAGATAGAGCATCCGGTGGATCGCATTCTTGGGCGGCCAGCTATCGAAGGTCCGCCACTGGTTGGCTCCAGCATCATACACCGTCGCCTCGGCCAGTTCGGGGTCTGCCTTTCCCTTGAGCCAATGGGCCAACCAGCGCGCCTGAATGCGGGTGCGGTATTCCTCTCCGGTGGCGCTGCCGAAATGGATGTTCCCCAAGGTATCGCCCGCTCCCTGGAACCATTGGCCGTGATTCCACGGACCCATCACCAGAAAGCTTTGGCCCGCCGAGTCGCGGGGTTCCATCGCGGCGTAACTGGCGAGCGGTCCGTACTCGTCCTCCTGATCCCACCAGCCGCCCACCGTGAGTGTCGGCACGCGAGGTTGGCGAAGATAGTGCGGCAGCGCGCGATGTTTCCAGACGCTGTCATACGCGGGATGGCTCACGAACAGATTCCAGGTGGGCCAATGGGTGGCGCCCACACTTGCAGCGAGAGCCGAAAGCGTGGGATACGACAGATACCAGTCATAGGTGTCGTAGCGTCCCGGCGAGGGGTCGATGGTCATGTCGGAGCTCGCCTCCATCGACCAGGCGTACTCCAGGCCGTACGTCAGCCGAAACGCACCCTGATGGAAGAAGTCATCTCCCATCCAGGTATCACCCATCGGCGCCTGGGGAGAAGCCGCCTTGAGCGCCGGATGAGGCTCGACTCCCGCCACCGCGGCGGTCCACCCCGGATAGGAGATGCCCAGAATACCCACCCGCCCGTTGTTCTGGGGAACGTTCTTGATCAACCAGTCGATGGTGTCGTAGGTGTCCGTGCTCTCGTCGGTTGCCTTGGGATCGTGCGGATTGCGGGGCGGGTGATTCATCACGAACTGACCCTGGGACTTGAACCGCCCCCGGATGTCCTGAAAGACGAAGGTATAGCCGTCCGCAATGAGCTCCTTGAACCCCTTGAGGATGCCGTAGGTGCCGCCCCACCCAGTGGTCCCGTAGGGCGTGCGAGACATGATGATGGGCAACGAGTCGGTGTGACTGCGGGGGGTCAGGATGACGGTGAAGAGGTTCACGCCGTCTCGCATTGGGATCATGACCTCGCGACGATCGAAGACGCTGTCGAGCGCAGCGTCGGAGGACTGAGCCTGCGTGAGGCGCAAGGGAAGGGCGAACAGGAGCGCCAGGATGAACAGGGATTTGATAGGCATTAGTCGAAAAAGGGTTGAGAAGGTCCCTCGCTCCGGCTCGGGATGACGGGAAGAAGGTTAGCAGCTGACAGCTAACAGCTAACAGCTGACAGCTGAGAGCTAACAGCTGACAGCTAACAGCTGAAGGCTAAAGGCTATAGGCTAAAGGCTATAGGCTATAGGCTTACAGCCCTCTCCTTACTCTAGGAGTGAGGAGTAATCCTCATCCCGAGTGAAACGAGGGATCTACTGGGCGGCCATCGAGGCCGGGCGAGTAGGTCCCTCGCTAAACGCTCGGGATGAGGAAAACTCTGCTAGTGCTCCTCACTCCTTACTCCTCACTTACTGCTTACTGCGTACTGCTCGCTGCTTTACTGCTCTTAGCGTTCAGTACTACTACACGTCGCGCCTGCCAGGGGAGCCGGACAGCGGCGTCAATGATGTGCATTTCCATCCGGTGGAGCCGCGTCAGCTCCGGGTGGCGCTGCTCTGGGGCTCTAAGCACTTCGTGTCGGGTTACAGTGGCGACGACATGCTGCAGCGCGACTGACGCTCGCCGGAGCTCCCTTCATGGCCAAGCCCTTCACCCCGGAATCGCTGCGGCAGCGCTGCACCATCGGCTGTAGCAGGCCCGTCAACTGCTCGGCGACCGTGCGCTGTTGGCCTAGCCTCTAGCTCGGCTGGCCTCGCCTCAGGTTTCGGGCCTCCTCGTGGGGCAAGACAAAATCCTCATCAGTGGCCGGCCGCACCAGAAGATCGAAGGCGAGGAAGAGCGTCTTGGAGAAGGGGAAGAAGAGGAAGGGAAAGATCACCATGAGCACGATGGTGGTAATCTGAAAAAGTTCCCACGGAGGTGCGGGCCAGGTCCACACCAGGAAGCCCACGACCCAGATGCTGAAGACAGTCTCTACCGCCATCAGGTTGAAGAAGTAGGCTCCCAGCCAGTAGCCCTCTTCGCCGCGCTCCAGTCCCAGGCCGCATACCGGACAGTTGGGCAGCAGATGGGACCAGGTCACGAAGATCGGCCCGCCGCCACAATGGGGACACCGTAGCCGCAGAGCGCGGATAAAGGGCGACATCACAGACTCACAGTAGTGCTTTCGCCCCCGTGCCGCGAGAGCCCCCGTCACATTCGCCGCTCGATCCATTGCTCCAGGTCCCGGAGCACCTCCGGGCCGTTCAGGTCACCCAGCAGCCCATGATAGGCGCCGGGATACTCCAGGAGCTGCTTGTCCGGATGTCCTACCTGCTGGATATAGCTTCGGCTCCCATCCGGCGGCACCATCCGATCCGCCGAGCCATGCAGGATAAGGAGGGGAAGGGGAAAGCTGGGAGCTTCCGCGTTGAGGCGGGCGATGGTGGCCCTCACCTCAGTAGAAAGCCGCGCCGTGCCCCGCCGATGAAAGAGCGGGTCGGCCAGCACCTGGGCCATGACAGCGGGATCGCGGGATAATCCTGTGAGGTCCATACCGGTCTCGAGCGAGAAGCGGGGCCAGACTCGGGAGAGCAGCGCGCCCAACACCAGCAAGGGCAAGGGCACTCCGAGCCGGCCCAGGGGGGGTGCGACGGCAATGACCCCCCGCAGACCTTCGGGATGGTGTTGGGCATAGTCGAGCACGACAAGCGCACCCAGGCTGTTGCCCATCAGGAACAGGGGAAGATTGCCTTCCTCTTGACGGACCAGCGTGAGGAAGCACTCGAGGTCGGTGCGAAACTCGCTCCAGGAGTAGACATAGCCCCGCTGTCCCAGGGACCGCCCGTTGCCTCGCAGGTCAGGGGCATGCACCGCAAAGCCGCGGGGCACGAAGTAGTCGCTCACCATGGGGTACAGGCCGGAGTGGTCACCCAAGCCGTGGAGGTTGACCAGCACCGCCCGGGGGAACCCGGTGGGCCTCCATGCTCGCCGGAAGAGAGTGAGACTGTCCGATCCAATGAAACGTCCTTCCAGCATCGCTTGCGGGCTCATGTCCCGGTCCTCATCTTCTTGACCGGCACTTCGGGGCCCCTCGCGCCAAGCCACATTTCCAGTCTCTCCTACCGCTTTGTTGGCCAGGCGGTTCATCCGTGAGGTCACTATGTCGAAACGTATGTCCATCGGGTTCACTCTGGGGCTGGTTTTGGCGCTGGTTGCCGTCGCTGGCACGCCCACATCCGCCAATGCCCAGTTCGGCAAGCGGCTCAAGGAAGCCATGAAACGGAACGCCGAGGACAAGGCCGTTCAGAAGGCGACCAACGAAGAAGACAAGGCGATCGACGCCGCCGCCGATGCCGCTACCAAGTCCGGTACCGATACTGCCAGGGCGCCCACCGCTGCGACTGCACCCGCCACTACTGGTGCTGCCACCGCTGCACCCGCTCCGGCTGCTACCGCAGCGGCAAGCGCAAGTGTGACACCCACAGCGGCCGCCGGCGCCACCGCAAGCCTCAAGCCCGGTGAAGGTGCCTGGGCCAACTATGATTTCAAGCCGGGCGACCGGGTGCTCTATGCCGAAGACTTTGCCGGTGACGAGGTCGGCGATTTCCCCAAGCGGATGGAGTTCAAGGCCGGTGCGCTCGAGATCGTCGAGTGGCAGGGCTCGAGATATCTGCGGGCGACGCAGGATTCCAGGTTTTACCTCGTGCTGCCTGAGATGCTGCCTGAGCGGTTCACCATGGAGTTCGACTACACGATTCCCAGCGGCGGCGAAGTCTGGATCTACTTCCAGGACAAGGAAGACCGGTTGGTCACCTTCGGCGGCCCCGGGTCGGCTGGAGTGCGGAATTCGGTTACGGACATCACGGCCCAGGGCGCGCTGCCGGATCATGAGGTGAACAAGGTGCGGCGCGCTCGGGTCATGGGAGATGGCAAGCATCTCAAGGTCTACCTCGACGATACCCGGCTGCTCAACGTTCCCAACGCCGACATTGGCCGAGCCAAGAAGATCCTCTTTTTCACCGACGGAGACGAGACCAAGCCCAGCCTGTTCGGCAATTTCCGAGTCGCGGCCGGAGGCAAAAAACTCTACGACGCGCTGACTGAGAAGGGCAGAGTCGCAACCCAGGGCATCTACTTCGATACGGGGAGCGATCGGATCCGCCCCGAATCGACCCCGACCTTGAAGGAGATCGGGTCGATGCTCAAGGACCACGCCGATCTCAAGCTCGCCATCGAGGGCCATACCGACAATGTCGGGCAAGCCGACGCTAATCAGACACTGAGCGAGAAACGCGCGGCCGCGGTGCGCCAATTCCTGATCGACAGCTACGGAATCAACGGCTCCCGACTCCAGGCCAAGGGGCTGGGGCAGACTAAGCCGGTCGCCTCCAACGACACACCAGAGGGACGGCAGAGCAACCGGCGAGTGGAGCTGGTGAAGATGTGACAGCTAACAGCTGACAGCTAACAGCTGACAGCTAACAGCTAACAGCTAACAGCTAGGCTCGGGTGAGGCTCTTGGAGATCAGGGCACGACGATCACCGGCTGCCCCTCGACCAGCCACTGGTCGGCGCGTGCCAGGATCAGGCCGAGTGGAGCAGAGCGCACCGGCTCAGTCGGGCGGACCGGCCCAGGAGCGAAATGGAGGTAGTAGAGCGTCGGACCGGCGTTCCGCGCGTGCTCGGAAACGAAGGCAGCCAATGCGGAGGGCCAGCCTTCCTCCGGCGGAAAGGCCGTGGTCCTCTGCCTATGGCGTTCCAGCTCCCGAACGATCTCGGCTCGGGGCAGTCCGGCCTTGGAGTGGCGGGCTCGAAGGTGTCGCTCGTCGGTGCGAGGATCGGGGTCGCGCGCCCGAACCAGATCGCAGGAGCAGCTGCCGACTCGCAGCTGAACGACCGTCTGGGCTCCCCGGTGCAGGGGCCGCAGCACGGCTTGCTCTGCCGGACTTGCCGAGTGAGCGCTCATTCCCGGTGGAAGCATCGACCGTACCTCGCTCAGGGTGAGTGGGGTGGCGAGGTAGAGGAAGTAGCACAACCTGGAAGTGAGAAGTGAGAAGAAAGCAGTGAGAAGTGAGAAGTAAGGAGTGAGAAGTAAGGAGTGAGGAGTAGGAGTAAGGGTGTTAGCCGTTAGCCGTTAGCCTTTAGCCTTTAGCCTTTAGCCTTTAGCCTAAATCTGCAGATCGTCCCGAACCAACACCAGAATCGCCGCCTGGGGTACCACGAGGTATTTCTTCTCCTCGAAGGTGATCTCCACCGCTGCCTTGCGAAAGAAGATCGCGTGGTCGCCCACCTTGGCCTGCATCCCCCGGCTCCTCCCCTCCTGCGCTTCCACTTTCCACGGCTCCTCATCCAGGCTGCTGAGGTCCGCGATCGCGGTGCCCGGACCGGTCGCCACGATCAAGCCGGTCTGGACCTGCTGGGAATCGATCGCGGTGGGCGGCAAATAGAGCCCGACCCGGGTGCGTTCGTCGCCGTCCTCCGGGGTGATGAGAACCCGATCGCCTACCACGAGGAGCTGCTTCTTAGGGAATTCCATCGTCACCATGGTGAACAGCGAACAGTGAACGGTAAACCGGTTGGATCCCGTTCACCGTTTACCGTTTCCCGTTTCCTGTTTCCTTTCCCGTCCCGTTGCCCTGAGCCTGGTGCACCGTCACCAGCTCCAGGATCCGCAGGTGGCGGACTTTGGCGGGGAGTCGCAGGCTGATCTCGTCACCGACCCGGCCGTTGGCAAGGGCTCGGCCCAGCGGCGAGGCGAGTGAGATGTGGCCCTCATCGATATCCATCATCTCCGCCAGGACCACGGTATAGACGTCGGTCTCCTGGGTCTCCAGGTCGAGCACAGTGACCCGGGATCCCAGTCCGACGCGATCCGTCGGGGCCCCGGTATTGGCGAGCTGTCCGAGCTGGTTGAGCCGCTGGTGCAGTTGGCCCAGGCGCGCCTGCACGAACTGCTGGCGCTCGAGCGCGGACTTGTATTCCGAGTTCTCCCGCAGATCGCCCAACTCGACCGCGTGGCGGATGGCCTGGGGGAGGACGACGTTCAGCTCATGAGTCAACTGGTCGATTTCTCGACTCAGCTTCTCCTGCATATCACGGATCATGGGTCCGGCCAGACGAAAAAAGATTCGGCCTGGAGATCGGCCTCCAGGCTTCGGATTCAACGGACGGGACAAAGATACCATTGGGATAGGGAAGGGGCATAGATGCTTGAGGTAAGCGATTGGCGGGGTTGAAGTTAGTGGTACCGAGGTCGCGGGCGACGGGCTCCGGGTCGCGGGCTACGGTCGAGCGACAAGTCTCGGGTCGCAGGTCTCAGGACAGGCTCCGCGGGAACTCGCTCGGATCTTCCGAAAACTGGCTGCGGGTTTTTCGAGGGCACCAGGCTCCCGGTCGCTTCACTGCCCCGCGCGACTCGCAGCCCGCGACTCGCAGCCCGCGACTCGCAGCCCAACACCAAAGCCCCCAAACACTTCCTTGACCTCAGGCTGTGAATCTGGTAACGTGCGGCGGTTTGTCTCCTGGTGTGCCTGGATCCTTGCTTACAGGATGGCGCGTAATGCTCTTTCGGACCGCTGCCGCCCGTCGCTTGGCCGGGTTGGTCCCCGTGCTGTATTTGCTCGCACTGGTGCTCGCCGGCTGTAGCCCGGACCACTATCCCCAGACAGCGCTCCGGCCCCTCTCCGACTACGCCAAGATCGGCGACGACATCCAGACCACGACGTTCAAGTGGGCGGTCGTTGTCTTCGTGCTGGTCGAGGGTGCGTTGCTGTACGCCATCTTCCGCTTTCGGGGAAAGCCCGGCGACCCAGAACCCCAGCAGATCCATGGCAACACCACCATCGAGATCATCTGGACGGTCATTCCGGCACTGATCCTGGCGGCCATCGCCGTGCCTACCGTGAAGGGGATTTTCGAGACCAACACCACTCCACCCCAAAGCGGGCTCAAGGTGGAGGTGGTCGGGCATCAGTGGTGGTGGGAGTTCCGCTACCCGGACTATAAGGTCACCACCGCCAACGAGCTCCACATCCCGGTGGGACAGACCGTTGCCCTCCGGATGAGCACGATCGACGTGGTCCACAGCTTCTGGCCGCCCCGCTTCGCCGGTAAGCGCGACGTCTTTCCCAACCGGGAAACCCGGATGTGGTTCAAGGCGGAGCAGCCGGGCGAGTACTCCGGCCAGTGCGCCGAGTTCTGCGGCATTCAGCACGGCCGTATGGCGTTCCGGATCGTGGCCCAGAGTCCCGAAGCGTTCAAGGCGTGGGCAGCTCATATGCAGTCCCTGGCGGCCAAGCCGCCGACTCCTCCGAAACCACCACCTGAGGCGCCTAAGCCGGGCCAGAAGCCGGAACAGGGTCCTCCTGCGCCTCCCGAGGCGGTAGCCGCAGCTCAAACGGCCGGCGAGAAGCTGTTCCTGGCGAAGGGCTGCGTCGGCTGCCACGCACTCAACGCGTATGAGGCTCCCAAGGGTCTCATTGGCCCCAACCTGGCCAACGTGGGGGCCCGGAGCTACATCGCCGCGGGCACTCTCAAGAACACGGATGAGAACCTGGCCCGCTGGATCATGAACCCGCAGGGCATAAAGCAGGGCGTGTTGATGCCTAACCTGGGTATCAACGCCGACGATGCCAAGGCGCTCGTCGCGTACCTCCGCGCTCACAAATAACAGGGCACTATGGCAACCACGGCAATTGGCAAAGAACGGGCGCACGCGGCTCCCGCATACGGCGAGAAGACCGGCCTGTGGAGCTGGATCACCACGGTCGACCACAAGCGCGTCGGGATCCTGTACGGGTCCACGGCGTTCGTGTTTTTCCTGATGGGCGGGATCGAAGCCCTGATCATGCGGCTGCAGCTGGCCAAACCGGATAACACGCTGGTGGGACCGGAGACGTTCAACGAGCTGTTCACCATGCATGGCACCACCATGATCTTCCTCGCGATCATGCCGATCAGTGCCATGTTCTTCAACTTCATGATTCCGCTCCAGATCGGCGCGCGCGACGTGGCCTTCCCCCGGCTCAACGCGTTCAGCTACTGGGTCTTCCTGGCCGGCGGGCTGTTCCTCAATTCCAGCTTCCTCTTTGGCGCTGCGCCGAACCAGGGGTGGTACGGATACGCCAACCTGACCTCCAGGCAGTTCTCGCCCGGGATCAACGTGGATTTCTGGATGCTCGGTCTCCAAATCCTGGGCGTGGCCTCGCTGGCGGCGGCGGTCAACTTCTTCGTGACCATCGTCAACCTCCGCGCGCCGGGCATGCGGCTCATGCGGATGCCCATGTTCGTCTGGATGAGCTTTATCACCCAGGTGCTGCTGCTGCTCGCATTCCCGGTGATCACGGTCGCATTGATTCTGCTCATGTTCGATCGGTTCTTCGGCACCCACTTCTTCGTGCCCTCCGGCGGAGGCGACCCGCTGCTATGGCAGCACATGTTCTGGATCTTCGGGCATCCCGAGGTCTACATCCTGATCCTGCCGGCCTTCGGGATCATCTCCGAGGTGCTTCCGGTCTTCTCCCGGAAGCCGCTGTTCGGCTACGCGGCGATGGTCTTCTCCGGGGTGTTCATCGCCTTCCTGGGCTTCGGGGTGTGGAGCCACCACATGTTCACCGTTGGCATGGGCCCCATCGCCGACACCTTCTTCTCGCTGTCCACCATGCTGATCGCCATCCCCACCGGGGTGAAGATCTTCAACTGGTTGGGCACCATCTGGGGCGGCTCGGTCCAGCTCCGGGTCCCCCTCTACTTCGCGCTCGGCTTCATCGCGATGTTTATCATCGGGGGGCTCTCGGGGGTTATGCACTCCTCGCCCCCGGCCGACCTACAGCAGAACGACAGCTACTTCATCGTGGCCCACTTCCACTACGTGCTCTTCGGTGGCAGCATCTTCGGGCTCACCGCGGGCGCTTACTACTGGTGGCCCAAGATGTTCGGTCGGGTGCTGGACGAAGGACTGGGCAAGCTGCACTTCTGGCTGATGCTGATCGGGTTCAACCTCACTTTCTTCCCCATGCACATCCTCGGGTTGAACGGGATGCCGCGCCGGGTCTACACCTATCCCCGCGGGCTTGGCTTCGAGGAGCTGAACCTGTGGGAGACGGTGGGGTCGATGATTCTCGCCCTGTCGTTCCTGGTGTTCCTGATCAACGTCCTCAAGACTTGGCGGGCCGGGAGAAGCGCCCCTGCCGATCCCTGGAACGGCGCCACCCTCGAGTGGTCCATCCCATCACCACCGCAGGAATGGAACTTCGCCGAGGTGCCGACGGTGCACGGGCGCGATCCGCTGTGGGAGGCCAAGCGCCAGCACGGGGGACCCTTGCCCGAGCCTCCCCATGTGAGCGGTCAGGGTATCCACCTGCCCAATCCATCGCATTGGCCGGTTGTAGCCGCCCTGGGCATTCTGGGGATGATGACGGGAGTGATCCTGCTGCCCCACATCGGTCCGTGGGGCATCATGGCGGGCGGCGCGATTCTGTTCTTCGGGGTGTTCAGGTGGGCGTTTGAACCCGCCGGCTGAGCCGGCGGGAGTCGTTGGTCGTTAGTCTTTGGTCATTGGTCCGCGCAAGCGGGGGCTTGGGGACTACAGGACCAGAGACTAAGGACCAAAGACCAATGACAGCTAGTCTTTCATCGGAGCTCAAACTTTGACAGCCACTGCCCACGCTGAGCCAGCCGCACATCTCGAAACCTCCACCGGCCTCGATAGCAGGAAGCTGGCGATCTGGACCTTCATCGGGTCCGAGTGCCTCTTCTTCGCCACCCTGATCTCTAATTACCTGGTGCACAAGGAGACCTGGCTGACGGGGCCGGGACCGTTCCCCCACGAGGTATGGAAGTCGCCGACCGGCCAGGTCTTCGAGCCGATCATCGAAATTCCTCTGGTCACCCTGGGCACGGCGCTCCTGCTGTTCAGCTCCCTCTTCATCGTGCTCGCCCTGGCGGGCGCGCAACGGGGTAGCCGCAAGGCGCTGGTAGGCTGGCTCGCTGCCACCATCTTCTGCGGCATGTTTTTCGTAGGCATGCAAGTGTACGAGTTCACCCATTTCGTGCACAAGGGACTCACGCTCCACACCAACCTGTTCGGCGCCAGCTTCTTCACCCTGACCGGCTTCCACGGCACCCACGTAACGATCGGTGTGATCTGGCTGATCACGATGTGGATTCTGGCTCTGCGCGGGAAGATCCCACCGGCCAAGTCGCTCAACCTCGAGATCGCCGCGCTCTACTGGCACTTCGTGGACGTGGTCTGGGTCGTGATCTTCCCCGTCGTGTACCTGATCAAGTGAGGCCGGGAACTGCCATGGAAGCGCACGCCCACGCCAGTGACACCGTTCACGAGCACGCGCACCCGTCCGCCGGGGTCTATGCCAAGGTCGGACTGGTCCTCTTCGTCCTCACGGCCCTCGAGGTGGGACTCTACGAGATCACCTACGGCGACCATGCCGGCCCCTTTGGCGCCCAGGTCCAGCCCTTCTTCGTGCCGGTGCTCCTCCTGCTCTCGGCGTTCAAGTTCGCCCTCGTCGCCATGTTTTATATGCACCTCAAGCAGGACAGCAAGCTCCTCAGCGGGGTCTTCGTCTTCCCGCTGATCATCGCAATTATCATCGTCCTCTCGCTCATCGTGCTGATGGCGTACCACTTCGCCTTCGCTAAAGCAGGCTGATGCCGCTGTCGCTCGCGGCGCTGCTGGACGAGCGGCCGCGGCCCATGGTCCCGTACGAATGGAGCTGGGGACTCCACCCCAGCGTCCTCCTAGGCACCGGGCTTCTCGGTGCCTTGTACTTTTATGGCATCGGCCCACTCCGCCGGCGCCGAAACCTCGGCCCACCGCCGGCTCGCTGGCAGATCGCCTCATTCGTGGCCGGACTCATCGTGCTGCTGGTCTCCCTCAACGGCCCGATGCACGACCTGAGCGACTACTACCTCTTCTCCGTCCACATGGTGCAGCACCTGCTGCTCACCTTGCTGTTTCCTCCGCTGATCATTCTCGGCATCCCCGGTTGGCTGCTCCGGCCCGTCCTCCAGCACCCTCCAGTGCTCCGGACAGCCCGGCTGCTGACCCATCCGGTAGTCGCCGCACTGCTCTTCACGGTCACCATCGTCATGTGGCACATGGCGCCATACTACGATCTCATGATGCGAGATCACGACGTGCACATCGTCACCCACCTGATGTTTATGGTGACTGCCACCATCATGTGGTGGCCGGTGATGAGTCCCGCGTCCGAGCTTCCCCGGCTGCCCTACGGGCTGGGTATGCTGTACCTGTTTCTGGTAGGGATCCCGATGCAACTGGTCGCGGCCTTGATCACCCTGAGCGGGCAGGTGCTCTACCCCTGGTACGCGGTGGCGCCGCGAACCTGGGGGCTGTCCCCCTTGGACGATCAGCAGCTGGGTGGGTTACTCATGTGGGTCCCGGGAGGCCTCTGGATGTTTCTCGCCATCGGTGTGCTCTTCTTTCTCTGGGCTCGGGAGAGCGAGCTAGCCCGGGACTGAGTCGCGCGGACGATCACACTGCAGTCTTCCCATCGCAGACAGTGGCACCTCAGTCCTTCTCGGAGCAGCCGCTGCATCCCTTGTGCGGTGGCGATGCGCGCGTCGAGCTCCTGGAGCTTGCGTTGAGCCAGGCGCCGCCAGCGCTGTGACGGAGGCGTCGAGTCACCGAAGCCATTCAGCACGTTACGCAGCTCGCGAATAGAAAAGCCGGCCTGTTGCCC
>JBIOUY010000208.1:0-2870 GCA_044867445.1 Gemmatimonadales bacterium | reverse complement strand
GCTCAAACCAGCGGCGCAGGGCTTCTTTGTCGTGGCGCTCACCACCAAGCGCGTGGGCGCCGGAAACGCGGTGATGGACATGCGGCGCGACTGCTTTCACCGCCTCATCCCAGCGATGGTTGTTGACATGGTCGAAGCTCTGTCGGATCGATTTCTCGACAAAATAACTGTATAGCATTAGCGGCCCCCAAATTATGCGGAGGGATGGCCGACACGAGCCGCCCATTGTCGCGCCCGAATCAATCGCCTGGCACTGTGTCGGGACGATCCTGGCGCCATCTCACGTGAGGTCGGTGATGCATTTGTCGTCGTAGAACCTCATGTGCCGCGCCCCGTGGGCTGCACCCCTTACTTCACGTCAATAATCATGTTGCCGTCGATGTCACTTAACGAGCGGTTGGGTCCGAAGTTGAGCAGCCGGCTGCGGGTCTCGACCCGACGCCCCTTGTTGGCGCCTTCGGTGATCTTGCCGACCAGGTGGGTCTGACCCGAGGCCACCTCGGCGGTTCCACTCAATTTTGCCTTGAAGGATTCTGAAGCCGGAACCGCGCTGACTACCCAGGATGAATGAACCAGTGCCTGCCCGGCTTGCCCGGACGACTCCTCGTCGAAGCCCCACACGACGGTCGCCCGGCCCCGCCGCTCGCCATACACCGTACCCGACATCTCGTACTGTCCCGCACTGTTCCGCTTGATGGCCTGCAAGTGATAGGACAGCTCGATCTTATTATCCTGACTCGGCTGATCGGCCGGAGTCACACTCTGACCGTTCAGCGAGTTTCCGATGGATACGAGCCCCAGGCTCAGCACCACAAACGCACGACTCTGGATTCTGGTGAACATTGGTGGCCTCCTCAGGAGTAATCGTGAATAGGTTCGGCTCAGCCGAACGGATGTTCCCGTGGAGCTTTCAGCTGCGCTCGCGCTTTCATTCGTCATATGGCCTCCTCCGCGAAGCGGGGCAAACCACCGCCTCCCCACCTACGGTGCGCGACACCCATTCTCAGTGTTCGCTCAAACTGACGCGTTCTCTCAGTCAATCTGACCTATGCGGGCAAACGCATCTGCTTCCGGAGACTCTTGTCAAAAGCAGACTCGGGAACGAAGCGCCGAAGCAGACTCACCTGGCGGGCCGTCCGGCCCGCGGTGTAGCGGGCGCGCGGGGTCGCCGCGGTCGCGGCTTTCACGATCGCACTCGCGACCAGCTCCGGCGAGTCGGCAACCTTCATCGCGTCCCGCATGACTCCCTCGGCGTTCGTCCGTGCCGACCGATAGATTTCGAGTTGCTGGTCTGCCCGGTAGACATTCCCCTCGAAAGAAGTCCGGGTGTAGGCGGGCTCGACTAGCACCACTCTGATCCCCGAGCTCCTGACCTCATGGTCCAGGGACTCGGAATAGCCTTCCAGGGCGTGCTTGCTCGCGGCGTAAAGTGCCCAAAACGGGGCCGGGATCAGGCCCATGACCGAGCTGATGTTGACGATCCGTCCCGACCCGTGCCGGCGCATGGTTGGAAGCACCGCCTTGGTCATGCGAATCACGCCGAACAGGTTGACGTCGAAGAGGGACTTCGCCTGCTCCAGCGATGACTCCTCCGCACCACCGACCAAGCCAACCCCCGCGTTGTTGACCAGGAGATCGATGCGGTCAGTCTTTGACAGCACTTCACCGACCGCGGCCTTGACCGACTCGTCACTGGTCACATCGCACGCCAAGTACTCGACACTCGGCAACCTTGTCGCCGGAGGCCTGCGATAGGTGCCGAACACCCGATAGCCGGCCGCGTGAAGCGCCCGTGCGGTCGCCTCTCCGATCCCTGCCGATGCGCCCGTCACGATCGCCACGGGCCTAGCCTGCTGCTGCTGATTGCCTGACATGCCATGCTCGCTTTCCGTTGGGGTCAATCCCGTATCCACATATGATAGTCATCATATTCCTTAGCGAAATGCAACCCCGGCACCGGTCAACGGGTATCAGCCTGTGGGGGTGAGGTGGTTCAGCGCCGCCTCGCGCACCGTATCGGAGAGCTTGGGGTCGTCCACCGCGCGGGCCAAGACCAATGCGCCGAGCGCCGTGGCCACCGTGACGAGCGCCCGCTCGTGCGCGCCCGGCTGCCCCCAGTCGGGCGAATGGCGGGCGACCAAGTCGATCATCTCTTTGATCCGGCGGGTGGCGGCCCGCCGCACCTTGGGCGCCTGGCGCGGCATTTCCGACCCGAGCGCGGCGACCGCGCAGCCCGTCTCGACGCCTTCCACATGCTCCTTCGAGAGATAGGCCCGGAGCATGGCCTCGAGCGCCCGCTCGGGCGGCGCGGTGGCTGCCACCCGCGACAGCAGGGCCATGCCGTCGGCTCCTGCCCGGTCGGCCGCCTCGGCCAGCATCCCTTCGCGCGACACGAAGTGGGCGTAGAAGCCGCCATGCGTGAGGCCGGCCTCCTTCATGATCTCGGCCACGCCGGTGCCGCCGTAGCCGCTGCGCCGGATGGCGCGGGCGGCGGTCTCCACGATGCGCTCGTGGGTGGCTTCCTTACGGCTAGGGGCGGGTCGTCTCGAGGTGGCAGCGCTCATATGATGGTCATCATACACACGTAGCGAATCGAGCGCAAGGGGTAGGGATCAACACGTCCGTGTACTGCATGAGGCGAGCACGCGGACCACCATGGGGCCCCGGGCGGCCGTGGGCAGGGGAGCGTCGACCACCTCCAGCCCGTCCGGACCGCCGAAGCGCCTGATTTGACCAACCCGGTTGCGGGGCTCTCTCATGGACGGGTTCGCGCATCACGCAGCGTATCGCGATTGATGTGACGGGAGCATAGCCTGTCCCACCGGCAGCTTGTTGAACTGAGCAGGAGACAGCAGAACCACCTTCCGCTC
>JBIOUY010000207.1:0-8519 GCA_044867445.1 Gemmatimonadales bacterium | reverse complement strand
CCACGAATTGCGAGACCTCTTTGGGGTGCAGCGGATCGTGGGTGTCCGCGATCACGATGCCGTTCTTGCGATCGGCGGCGCCCTCCCGGGTGAAGACCATGTAGTTCCCGTCCGCCGTGGTCTGCATGTCGTTCACCAGCCGGGTATTCGCCATTATCGAGTCGACCACAACCGGCTTGCTGGGATCACTGATATCGATGGCATAGACCCGGTCACCGCCCTGGTGAGTGCCGAGATAGGCCACCTTCCCGTTGGGATGGATCCAGACTTCCGAGGTGGCGAACCCGGTACGGGGTAGGCGGCCGACCACCGTCACTGAACGACGGACATCGCGCTCGCTGACGTTCACGGTCGTGCTCGTGGTGCGGCGGCCCAATGTGGCGGTGATGGTGTAAGCGCCCGGTCGATACGCCACGAACCGGCCATCGGGGCCGAGCTGTCCATCGCCGGGGGAGAAACTCCAGGTTGGGGCGAGGTCGCTCACCGCTTTGCCCGCAGCGTCTCTCGCCTCCACCGCGAAAGCCACCACGTCACCCTGACGCACTGCCGGGTTGGCCGGCTTGAGGGTGAGTCGGCTGAACCTGCCCGGCACCACCCGCACATCCACTACGCCCTTCGCGCCACCAGCCGACGCGGTGAGTCGCGCATGGCCCGGCCCCAGTCCGGTGATCAGGCCGGCCGGATCAACCGATGCCACCTTGGGATCGCTGGATCGCCAGCGGACCGAGTCCAGCGTGCGATCGTTGGCCTTGGAAAAGGGCAGCGCACTCAGTCGAAGCGACTGGCCATCGACGATGGTGACCGTGCTGGGACTCACTTCCAGCCGTACCGCCGGACCGGGGACAGCGTCGAACTCGATAGAGGTGGTGTCCACAAAGGGCAACGTCCCGGGCACCAACGCGCTGAAGGCGAGGGGGAACTTGCCCACCGAGCTGGCGACCAGCCAGAAGCTCTCGGGGCGAAGGGTGCCCTCGCCTTCGCCTCCCAACATCTTGGCGTACAGCACCGCGCCGGGTACTGGGGCGCCGTTCGCGTCCAGGGCGTGCACATCGAGCTGCACGGAATCGCCCGCGGTGATGGTGCGGGTGGATGGGCGGACCTCGATGCGCTTGATGGGCGAGGGCGGCAGCTGGGTTGGCTGCTGCTGAAGCACGGCGAGCAGCGGCAGGACACCGAAGAGGAGCACGGGAACCTCTGGGGGTGCATGTTGAAACGCGCGCCGCTTCATGCGGCGCGCGCGGCCAAAACCTAGGACGGCTGCGCGGAGAGGGCAAGGGAAGCCCTCTGGCGCAGACTAGGCTGATCGGGCCTATCCGGCGGCCAGCAACGCAGGCGCGCGTGGTTCCTCAATCGTACCGGCCGTACCGGCGCGCACCCGATCCGAGATGGTCTCGGCGATGTACTCTGCGTCCCGCCCCACGTCGTGGATCATGGTGGACGACATCGCATAGAGAAAGTGCAGCCCAACGAAGTAGAGGCCTGGCTCACTCGCCACGACGCCGCGATGATGCATAGGCTCTCCGTCCTCACCTATGACCGGGAGGTCGATCCAGGAGAGGCCGGGGTGGAATCCGGTGCACCAGATCACGTTCGCGACCTCGGGCACGCGATCGTCTTCCAACACCGGCAGCCCAGTTCTCACGTTCGCGGTCCGAGGCACCCACTCGACTCCGGCAGCTGCCAGATCTCGAGCCTTTACCCGAATGAGGGGTGCGCCCTTCGCGACGATCTTTGGACGAGCCTTCCCACCGATGGCCGTATCGGTGGTCAGCACCCGATGGAAGACGAAGCGGAACAGCGGGCGGAGCAGGAAGTGCCGTGCTGCCAAGCCGTTGATCCGAAAGGGCACTTCCCCGGTGCTTCGCCCCGACATCCAGACCTTGTGCCCGGCTCGGGCCAGCTCGAGGGCGATCTCGGAGCCCGAGTTGCCGGCCCCCACGACGAGGACTCCGCCATTTCGCAGCTGGGACGGATTGCGGTGATCGAGCGAGTGGAGCTGGACGATGCCGGGGTCGAGCCTCCCGGCGTCCGAAGGACTCGCGACCGCGCTCGCACGCGTCCGGAAGTGCCATTGACGCTCCCGTCATGGCTGGGGGATCTTCCTCTGCGGTTTGCGACCGGCGGGTCGTGGAGAACCGGACGGCACGACCAAGACCTTCTGTGGGATCGCAGCAGTTGGGTTCAGAGCTCACGCTAAATTTAATTTGCCACCGCACCTGCCTTAGGCAACTGCCGGGGTGGCCCGATGCCGATCTATCTGGCCCTTCTTCGAGCCGTCAACCTCGCCGGACACAAACCGGTTGCCATGGCCGACCTGCGGGACCTGCTCTCACATTTGAGATTCCGCGAGCCGCGATCGCTGATCCAGAGCGGCAATCTGGTCTTTCGCAGCCAGGAGCGATCAACCGCCAGTCTGGAACGTTTGTTGGAGACCCAAGCCGCGCAACGACTCGGCCTCGAGACCGACTTCTTTGTTCGCACGGCGGAGGAGTGGCGAGAGATCGTAGACCGCAATCCATTTCCGGAAGAAGCTGAGCGTGACCCCGGCCATCTTGTGGTGATGCTGCTCAAGGCGACCCCGAGTGCCGAGCAGGTGAAGGAGCTGCGGGCGGCTATCAAAGACCGGGAGATAGTTCGCGCGGTAGGCCGGCAGGCGTACATCGTCTATCCCGACGGTATCGGCCGCTCCCGCCTGACCAATGCCATCATCGAGAAGCGGTTCGGCACTCGCGGAACCGGCCGCAACTGGAACACGGTCCTACGCCTTGGCGCCCTGACCAACGAAGGTGACGGGTAACAGGTGACAGGTGACAGGTGAGACGGAGCCGTTAGCCGTTAGAGCTGTTAGCCGTTAGCCGTTAGAGCTGTTAGCTGTTAGCTGTTAGCTGTTAGCGTTAGCCGCCCCATCTCAGCGAGAAAGAGTTGGCCGACCTCATCCCGGCCCTGGCCGCTATCAACGCGTGGAATCGCCGGTCGATCGCCGGTCGCCTGGTCGCGGGCAGCTATCAGCCGGCCAAGGTGACGAGTTGATGGAGGGCGATGACCTGATCGAGCGCATCCGCCGTCTCGAACATGCCGCCCGCCCTCTCGACCCGGGAACCAGCCGCCGCAAGCAGCTCCGCAATGCCGTAGTTGCCTCCTCCGAGCGATTTCTCCGGAAAATCCGAACCATCAAGGGATACGTCGAGACCGACGACAAGGGGATTGGGCTCCTCCAGTCCCCGATTTCGGAGCACGGGATTCCGATCGAAGCCGCGATCGAGTTGTGGGAGCACAACGTGATTCGGCCCGGAGCGAACACCAGCTCGGGTTACCAGCTGGCATTCATCCCGGGCGGAGGGATCTACCACGCGGCGCTGGGTGACTACCTGGCTGCGGTGAGCAACAAGTATGCAGGCGTGTTCTTCAGCAGTCCCGGAGCGGTCAGGATGGAGAACATGCTGGTCCGTTGGGTAGCCGACCAGGTAGGCTATCCCGCCGGCGCGGGCGGCAACATTGCTTCGGGAGGAAGCATCGCCACCCTCACGGCGATCGTCACCGCCCGGGACGCCCATGGCTTGCGAGCCGCCGATGTTCCCACGTCGGTCGTCTACCTGACCACTCAAGCCCATCATTCGATCGAGAAGGCACTCCGGATTGCCGGCCTGGGCGAGGCCCAACTCCGCTACATCCCGACGGACGACAGATTCCGGATGCGGCCCGAGGCTTTGGAGCAGGCCATTGCCGCCGATCGGGCCGAGCGGCTGAAGCCGTGGCTCATCGTCGCAGCGGCGGGAACCACCGATACCGGTGCGGTCGATCCCCTCGCGTCCATCGCAGACATCGCTCAGCGGGAGCGCTGCTGGTTTCACGTCGACGCCGCGTACGGCGGCTTTTTTCTCCTGACCGACCATGGACGGCGCGCTTTCCGAGGAATCGAGCGTTCCGACTCGGTCATCCTGGATCCGCACAAGGGTCTGTATCTGCCCTACGGATCGGGAATAGTCGCGGTTCGGGATGGTAGACTGCTGGCAGCGAGCCACAGCTACACCGGCAGCTATATGCAAGACGTCATGCGGGAACCGAGCGAGGTTTCGCCTGCGGACGTCTCACCGGAGCTCACCAAGCACTTTCGAGCCCTCCGCATGTGGCTGCCGCTCATCCTGATGGGAACGAAACCGTTCCGAGCGGCGCTGGACGAGAAGCTGCTCCTGGCCCGCTACTTCCACCAGGAAGTCCGGGCGCTTGGCTTCGAGGTGGGTCCACCGCCGGACCTGTCGATCGTCATCTACCGTTGGGTTCCCCCGGGCGCCAGCCCGGAGCGGGTCAACCAGATCAACCAGTCGATCGTCGAGGGAGTGCGGCGGGATGGGCGTGTGTTCCTCTCCTCCACCATGCTTGACGGACGCTTCACGCTTCGGATGGCTGTATTGTCCTTCCGCACCCACCGGCGGACCATGGACCTGGCGTTGCGGGTGCTCCGGGAGCAGGCGGCTGAAAGTGAGAAGTGAGAAGTAAGAAGTGAGAAGTGAGACGTGACAGGCGAGAGGTGAGAAGTTGGAAGTGAGCAGTGAGCGGTGAGAAGTAAGAAGGTGACACGTGAGAGGTGAGACGTGAGAGGGAACGCTCTCCTGCTGGTGTGGAGTGTGTCGGCCGTGACGGTTGGGGTCGCGCAGATGCCACCAGCCGATCCCGCCGACGTGGGCACCATCGAGGGTATCGTCACTGCCTTCTACGACGTAATCAACGGGCCGGCGGGGGCACCTCGTCAATGGCGACGTGACAGCACTCTCTACATGCCCCAGGCCACCCTTGTCTCCATGGGAGAGAAGGATGGCAAGCCGGTTGCCAAGGTGATGACCCCAGAGGAGTTCCGGCGAGGGGTCAATGCCGAGCTCGTGGAGAAGGGGTTCTTCGAGACGGAGATCGGCCATCGGATGGAACGTTTCGGCAACGTCGCCCAGGTACGCAGCGTCTATGAGATGCGGCGAACGGCGAATGGTCCTCTGCTGGGACGCGGGGTGAACTATCTCCTGCTGTATTGGGATCGCAGCCGCTGGTGGATCACCAACGCCGTCTGGGACGACGAGCGGCCGAACAGCAAACTGCCCCAATCGTGGATCGACCGGTCCGAGGCGGCCTCAGCAACCGCGCCCCGTATTGTGCCCCTGGCGGGTTCCCGGGACCGGCCCGGTCTCTTCGCCCAGCGCCTCATCCTCCCACCTGGCTACTGCAGCCCGCTGCACACCCACAATGGAGAGCTCCATGGCCTGGTGATGCGGGGAACCCTTCGGCTCGGCGTAGCCGATTCCAGCGGCAAAGTGACCGTCAGCGAGTATCCGGTGGGTAGCTTCATTCCGGTGCCGGCCGGTCGCACTCATGTGGAGGGCACGAGCGCTGGGGAGGAAACCGAGATCTACGTCACTGGTGTTGGGCCGATACGGACGAGCATCGTAGACAGCACGAAGGCAAGCCGTTGCTCCTGAGCAACGCGAACGCTTCAGGGGAGGCACTGTGACAGCCAGCCCGGTCGATCTCTACAACAACGCCTACGCCGACTTCGCCAGCAGCGTCGAGGCCGCGGTGCGGCAAGAGACGTACGGTGAGGATCTGGGCCAGAGCAGTTGGTTAACCGCCCAGGAGTGGTTGGCATTCGCCGACCTGCTGGGGATCACCCCGGCTGCGGAAGTACTCGAGGTGGGCAGCGGGTCCGGTGGACCGGCAGTCTACCTGGCCCTCGCGCGCGGCTGCCGGATTACTGGCGTGGACATCAACCAGCACGGCGTGCGCAACGCGATCCGGCTGGCAGAGGCCCGCGGCGTCGCAGACCGCACCCAGTTCCAGGTATTGGATGCCAACCAGCCGCTGCCGTTCTCCGAGGCAGGCTTCGATGCCGTCGTCTCCAACGACGCGATGTGCCACATCGGCCAGCGGCTTTCCGTGTTGCGCGACTGGTATCGGGTCCTCCGGCCCGGCGGCCGGGCGCTTTTCACCGACGCCATGGTGGTCACGGGGATCGTGTCCCATGAGGAGCTCGCGATCCGCAGCTCGATCGGCTTCTATCTCTTTGTTCCGCCAGGCGAAAACGAGCGACTGCTGGGTGAGGCCGGTTTCACCGTCGTCGAGGTCGACGATGTGACCGACAATGCGGCGGAGGTGTCTCGCCGCCGCCGGGACGCCCGAGCCCGTTACCGGGACGCGCTGGTGGCCCGCGAAGGCCAAGCGAACTTCGACGGTCTTCAGCGCTTCCTCGACTGCGTGCACACCTTGTCGGTGGAACGCCGACTGTCGAGATATGCCTACCTGGCCGAGAAGCGGCGCGACGCATAGCCCTGGCGCGGTTACCTCGCGGCTCCTCCTGCTCATGGGTGCGCTCGCGGTCGCGATCGCGTTTGCCGTTCATGAGGGGCACGGGCAGCACATCGGGAATGACTTTGCCGTGTTCTGGCAGGCAGGCCGAAACTTCGCGACCGGCCATCCGCTGTACCACGATTACCTGCCGGGAGCCAGGCCGCTCAAGTATCCCCCATTCGCGGCCATGGTATTTGTGCTTCTCGGCGTGTTTCCGCTGCAGGTGGCCGGGACCCTATTCTCGCTGCTCAACCTGGCACTCTGGGTCGCGGCCGTCTACCTGACCCGCAGCATCTTGGCCCGAAACTTCCCCGACCGCAATCCGGGGCCCTGGCCCCTCGTCTTAGGAGCCGTGCTCTCCGCCCAGTTCTTCCTCGACAACTTTCATCACGCGCAAATGAACCAAGTAATCTTCGTCTTGGTCTTGTTGGGGATCGATGCCCATCTGCGCGAGATGGACGTGCGGGCTGCGGCCTACATCGTCACTGCCACGGCCATCAAGATCACACCCATCTTCTTCGTCGCCTGGTTGGTGGTCCGAGGACGAGCCCGCGCTGCCCTTGCGGTTCCGGTGCTGGCCCTCGGGTGCGTACTCGTGCCGATGCTGCTGCGAGGGCCCGCGAGGGGGGCCGACGAGCTGGTCGAGTACTATCGCTCCTTCCTCGAAGAACACCAACACGGAGAGATCAGCGAGTACACCGGAGGTCAGAATCTGGCCCCGTTCGTGAATCGCATGATGCGACCGGCAGAGAACCCGCGGAGCGTCTCTTACCGGTACCTTCGGGCCTCGGAGCAGGCCGCGCAGCGCACCTATCATGCACTGTGGGCGATCGTCATGCTCATGTTTCTGGGCGAGCTGATAATGCTCCGGATCCAGCGAAAGGCATTGTCGGCGTTCGAGATCAGTAGCGTGTTCCTGGCGGGGTTGCTGCTTTCTCCCATTGCCTTCACGACCCATCTGGTCAGCCTGCTGTTCGTGTTCTCCACCTTCCTGGCGGTTCGGGTCGGCACCCTCTCTCCCGCGGGCCGGGTCCTGGCGGTCGTCCTGGCTATCGGAATGCTGGTCACCGGACTGAGTGGCAGGGACCTGGTGGGCGCCACAATCTACTACGGGGTCAAGGGGTACAGTCTCATGACCTGGACGATGCTGCTGCTATTGGTTGCTGCTTTCGCCCTGACGCTGCGAACCGGGCCCCTGCGGCAGGGGGCGCCGGCGGTGTGACCAGTTGTCGATTCCGGGCTCCCCCGAACGACTATCTGCATCCACAGCCGTTCCACCACGACCGGAGGGAGCCATGAAGTACCTTTGCCTGATCTACGACGAGGAAAAGAAGATCGCCGCCATGTCCAAGAGCGATTCGGACGCCTTTATGGGCGAATACTTCGCCTTTACCGACGCGATCAAAAAGAGTGGTCACTACATCGGCGGGGAGGCGCTCCAGCCGGTGCAAACTGCTACAACCGTGCGGGTGCGCAACGGCAAGGTGTCGACCACCGATGGCCCCTTCGCGGAGACCAAGGAACAACTGGGCGGGTTCTATTTCATCAACGCTCGGGACCTGAACGACGCCATCCAGGTCGCCTCGAAGATTCCGTCGGCCCGGACGGGGAGCATCGAAGTCCGACCGATCATGGAGTTCAACCGGCCGTAGATCGTCCAATTCTCTCTTCGGCTCCGGGTGCAAGGCAGTCAGAGCCGCCTTCCACCCGGACCGCGGTGACGACTCCGGCGCTGCGCCTCGGCACCCTGGCTGCGTTCGTCACTACCAGCGCGAGCATGATCGCCTTCGTCAACAGCATTGTCGCCGGGGCCGGAGTTACCCTGTTTGCGAGCTATGCATTTGTTGGGCTCCGGACCCTGTACGCCGTGACGCTCGGCGTGGTCGCCGCGGTGCTGCTCATGGCCGGCTTCATCGTCTACCAACGAAACCGCATCGTCGAGGCGGACAAGTCGCGAAACCAGGGCCCGGAGAGCGATCGCCCGGCAGCATGATAGAGCCGACAGGAACCGACAATCCGGCGCAGGCAAGCCGGCCGGCTGGCGATTCGATCCGCGAGGCGGTGGATGCCATCTACCGATCGGACTCACGCCGCGTGCTTGCTACCCTGATCCGCCTGCTCGGTGACTTCGACCTGGCCGAGGAGGCGCTGCACGACGCATTCACGGCGGCGTTAGAGCGGTGGGCCCG
>JBIOUY010000206.1:0-17663 GCA_044867445.1 Gemmatimonadales bacterium | reverse complement strand
AGAGGACGCGTCTCCGTGATCATCACGCCGCTCCTCCGGTCGCAAAATCCTGCTCCACCCGGCCGTCCTTCAAGTGCACCTCCCGATGCGCATGGGCGGCGATGGCCACCTCATGGGTGACGAGGAGGATGGTCTGTCCGTCCTTATAGAGCGCCTCGAACAGGAGCATGATCTCCTCGCTCGTGGCGCTGTCGAGGTTCCCAGTAGGCTCATCGGCTAGCAGAATGCTGGGCTGGTTCACCAGCGCCCGGGCGATGGCGACCCGCTGGCGTTGGCCGCCGGAGAGCTCGTTGGGCCGGTGTTGCACCCGGTCGGCCAGCCCCACCCGGGTGAGCGCCTGCATGGCGAGGCCCCGGCGCTCCTTCGAGCCCATGCCCGCGTACACCAGCGGAAGCTCGACGTTGTGCAATGCCGTCGCCCGGGGAAGCAGGTTGAAGGTCTGGAACACGAAACCGATCTCACGGTTCCGGATCCGCGCCAGGGCGTCGTCGTTCAATTCGGAGACCCGGTGACCGTTGAGCCAGTACTCGCCGGCTGTGGGGCTATCCAGGCAGCCGATGAGGTTCATCAGGGTGGACTTCCCCGAACCGGACGGCCCCATGATGGCCACGAACTCATTCTGCCGGATGATCAGATCCACCCCGCGGAGCGCGTGTACCACCTCTCCGCCGATGTCGTAATCCCGCTGCAGGTTCCGCGTAACGATCAGGGCATCGCGCGGCACATCGGCGGGGAGCATCGCCATGCGCTCGGCGGTATCGCCCAGGGTGCTGGTCACAGCGTCCGCCCGATCAGCGCCTCGAGCTGCGCCTTGGCGCGGAGATAATCGAAGCGCGCATTCACCACGTCGACCTCTGCCTGGTTCAGGGCTTCCTGTGAGGTGAGCACATCAACAATGGTAGAGGCCCCCAGCCGGTAGCGCTCCTGCTGCACCCGGAGGTCCTCCGTGGCCGCGGTGACGCTCACCTGAGTGATATCGATCTTCGCGCGCGCGGCCTCGAGCTCCGCCATGCGGGAGGTGAGCTCGGAGGAGACGGCGCGCCGGGTGTCCTGCTCGGTCGCCTCATTCACCTCGAGCTGGGAGGTGCGCTGGGTAATAGTGAGCTCGCGATCGAACCCGTTGAAGAGATTCCAGCGGAGCCCCAGGCTCAGCTGCCGCTGGTTGAGAAAGGTGTAGTCGTTCAGCCGGCTGGCGTTCCACGCCGTGCTGGCCGACAGGTTGAGTATGGGCCAATAGGCCGAGCGCGCGGCGCTGAGCGAGGCACGAGAGGCCGCGGCCGTGGCAGCCGCACTCTGCACCCGGGGCGACTTGGCCTCGGCCTCAGCGCGAATGGCTGCTGTGTCCACTGCGGCGACGATGCGGTAGAAGGCGGAATCGTCCGCCGCGTGCACCCGCCCAGGTTCGCCGATTAATCGCGCCAGAGCCGCCTCGGTGGTGGCCAGGTCGGTCTGGGACTGCAGCAGATCGAGCTGCGCGCTCCCCAGCGTCACCCGCGACCGCAGCGTGTCGGAGCGGGTGGCTGATCCCGCGCGCAGCTTGTTGACCGAAACCTTCAATTGCTCCTCCGCTCGGCGCACGCTTGCCTCTCGCACCGCGAGCAGCTGCTGAGCCGCGAGCGCGTCGAAGAAAGCATTGGTGGTGGTGAGCGCCTGCTGGAACCGCGCGTCGATCAGCGATGCCTCCGCCGCGTTCACGCCGGCCTTCGCGGCCCGCATGTCGGCACCGCGGCGGAACCCGGTAAAAAGATCCACGTTGGCCGCCAACGACGTGCTCACGCTCCGATTGGTTGAGTTACCTCCAGTGAGCTGCCCGGTCACCGGGTCGACCCGGGAGGCGCCCTCGGAGAAGAAATCGCTGGCCGAGGAGCTGGCGGTCACGGTCGGGAGGTACGCTCCCCAGGCAGTGCGGCGCTGCGCCGTAGCATTGCGCACGTCGGTCTGCGCCTGGATCACCTGCGGCTGGACCCGCTCTGCCAGCCGTAACGCGTCGGGGAGCGTCACCGAGCGCTCCTGGGCCGCCAGCTGCGCCCCTCCAGCGAACGTCACCAGCAGAATGAGCGTGATCCGGTGGCGCGTCATGCTCATCTGCCCGTGGCGAAAGAGAGTGGACGGCGGGGTCGAAGATACTGGAGACAAGATGTCCCGGCCTCCTCGATGGTCGCATCTGATCCCCTCTGGCGCGGCCCTCACCGGTCGGCCCGCCGGCGAAAGGCCTCCCGCGCCGCTCCGATGGCCAACCAGCCGCAGAGCACGCCGAAGGCGTATGATGTGGCGGTGGGCAGTGCAAAGAAGAGCAGGCCCAGAGAGACGAAAAGCGCACTGGTAGGAATGAAGACCGAGCGGCGCGCGTTGGCTGCGATGGCGCGGAGCGCAAGCGCGGCTCGCCGGCCGGTCTCACGCCGGCTCCGGTGATATCCAGCGGCCGGAACCTCGGGTTGCCGACGGCTGAGCGCGGTCGGGAGCGCCGAGCTGATGCGCCGGGGCGCTCGAAGCCGACGGCGGGTGACTTCCCGGCTCTGGGCGATGTCCAGGCGGAACTGTCGTTCCATCGCCTCTGCCAGACTGCGATCTTCGATCAACACGTCCAGCTCGAAATTGCCCAGCAGGCTCGAGGGATTGAGATTGCTCGAGCCGACCCGTACCCACCGGGTATCCACCACCATGGTCTTGGCATGCAGCATCGGACCGTCCCACTCGTAGATGCGGACCCCATGCCGGAGCAGATCCCGATAGCCAATCCGGGAGAGGTTGCGGATGAGGGGAAGGTCGCTGGACCCGGGCACCAGCATACGGACGTCGACACCGTCCCGCGCGGCGTCACGCAAGGCTTGAAACAGTCTGGGAGGCGCTACCAGGTAGGCGTCGGTGATCCAGAGCCGCTCGATGGTTCCGGCGGCGAGCAGCTCGATGACGCGGTAGGCCCGCTCCCGACCCGGCTCGCCACTGATGACCCGCACCTCGGCATCACCCTGCGGGGTCACCCGACCCGCCACATCGTCGTCGGGGACCGGCTTTCCGGCGAGGGCCCAGGTCCGAGCGAACGCCTGATCCAGCACTGCCGCCGCCGGGCCGGCGATATCCACTGCCGTATCACGCCAGGGCTGCCCGCCAGCCACTTCCTCTCCGGTCCATTCGCAGCCGATGCAGAGTCCGCCGAGGACGGCACGCGAGCCGTCAGCGACCATCAGCTTGCGGTGATTGCGGGAGAAGTTGGACACCAGGTCGAGCGCGTGAAGCGGGCGAAAGGGCCGCACCTCGATGCCTGCCTCGCGCATCCGGCGCCAGTAGCGCCGCCGGGTCAGCAGCGAGCCCAGGCCGTCGTATAGCACTCTCACGTGCACGCCGCTCGCGGCCCGTTCCACCAGCCGATCGGCGAAGCGGCGGCCGACGAGGTCGCTGCGGATGATGTAATTCTCCAGATGGATCCAGCGGCTGGCCTGCGCGATCAAGTCGAACATCGCGCAGTAGCTGTCCGGGCCATCGATCAACAGATCCACCCGGTTGCCCGGAATTGGTCGCCCTCCGGCCGCGCGGTTGATGGCAGATGCCACCGACTGGTCGGCGCTGCCGAGAGGACTACCGGTCACGGGGACCCGAGCCCGAGCACTCGCTCGTGGGGCCGGAGGGCTGCCAGCACGAAGCCGATATGATCATCCAGAGGCACGCCCAGCTCGGCGGCCCCCTGGATGACCTCCTCCCGGTTCACGCCACGGGCGAACGCCTTATCCTTGAGCTTCTTCTTGACACTCGACACTTCGAGGTCCTGAAGGCTGCGAGAGGGGCGGACCAGAGCGCAGGCCACCAGGAATCCGCAGAGCTCGTCCACGGCGAAGAGTGCGCGCGCCATCGCCGTGTCACGGGGGACGCCGGAATAGTTCGCGTGGCCCAGAATGGCCCGCTGCATCGGCTCCGGCAGTCCCTGTCCCGCGAGAATCCGGACGCCTTCAGCGGGATGCTCCTCGGTGGCAGAATGGGCGGCGTTGGGGAAGCGCTCGTAGTCGAAGTCGTGCAGCAGTCCGACCAGCCCCCATGCATCGGGATCTTCGCCAGCCCGTTCCGCCATGGCCCGCATCGCGATCTCGACGGCATACATGTGCTTGCGGAGCGCGTCGGAGGCGGTGTACTGGTGCATGATGTCGAGAGCTTGGGGGCGGGTGAGGGTCATGGGCCGTGAGACGTGAAAGGTGAAACGTGACAGGTGAAACGTGAAAGGTGAAACGTGAAGAGACGCGGGCGGTGGCCAGGTGGCCCTTTCACCTTTCACTTTTCACGTCTCACGCTTCTTCACTTCACGTCTCACTGCTGTTGAGCATACGCCGCCGTCAGCGGCACCCGGCTCTCCACCTCGCCGTCGAGCGTGATCTCGAAGGCGTATTGCCCAGGGCGGGGAAGGGGAACATCGAAGACCAGGACTGCCCCTGCCTCCACGTCGACCACCCCAGCGGGCGGCTCGCCGAACTGGACCGTACCCTCACCACCCAGCAGCTCGTTGCCGTTCTCGTCCACAAAGCGGATCCGGATCGTATGAATGCCGATCTCGGTTCGGCGCCCACGCACTCTCAGGACCAGGTGCGTCCTGGGGCAGACAGACGGGAAGTTGGCGATCCAGACATGCTGAAAAATGCCGAGCACACTCAGCTTGCCCTGTTGGTCGATGAGGGCATAGTCGGCGACGAGGGCGAAGTCGAGATGCAGCTCAGGTCACCCGGATGGAGGTGACCACGTCATTCTGCCGGATCTTGTTGACCACGTCCATGCCCTCGCGCACTTGGCCGAAGACCGTGTGTACCCGATCGAGGTGCGGCTGAGGTGAGTGGCAAATAAAGAACTGACTGCCGCCGGTGTCCTTGCCCGCATGGGCCATCGAGAGGGTGCCGGCCACGTGCTTGTGGGTGTTCAGGTGGGTCTCACACTTGATCTTGTAACCCGGGCCACCGGTGCCCACCCGGGCATTGCCCGGCTCGCGTGAGTAGGGATCGCCTCCCTGGATCATGAAGTTGGGAATGACCCGATGAAACCGGGTGCCGTCGTAGAATTCGCTATTGGCCAGCTTTTCGAAATTGGCTACGGTGTTGGGCACCTCCGCATCGAACAGGTCGAGGACGACGGTGCCTTTGCTGGTTTCAATAGTCGCGGTCTTGGCCACGAGTTGCCTCGAAGGATGATGTCGAGGCTAATCTAACAGGTCGGCCGTTAGTGGCGCGGCAGCTGCCTGCAGCCCTGCCTCCTTGAGAAACAGGTCACCGCCGCTGTGACGCCCATCACGCCGCTCCGCGCGAGTCAGCACCAAACGATCCTTTGCCCGGGTCATTCCCACGTACAAGAGCCTCCGGGCCTCCTGAATCTCGTGCTGCACGCCCTCATCCAGAGCCTGCAGGCCGGGAATCTGCCCATCCTCCGCGCCCACGACGTAGACTCGAGAGAACTCCAGGCCCTTGGTGGAGTGAAGGGTCAGAAGGTTTACCCGTTGGTCTTCCACCGACGCACCATCGCTCTTGGAGAGCGCCGCCCGGCTCAGCAACAGATCGATACTCTCTTGGAGGGTTGGCGCGGCGCTCGCCTGCAGCAGGGCGTCCAGGCGTTCGACCGAGCTGGGGTAGCGCTCGGCCGCTGAACGCTCCGTCCGAATGCGCTCCATCAGACGGGCGCCGCCGAGTCGCTCGATCAACTCCTCTACCGGGAGTGCCCCTGCCGCCTCGCATTCCGCTGAGTAGATCTCGAGGCAGTTTCCATAGCGACCCAACGTTGCCGGCAACGCGATGTCACGGAGCACGCGTTCTTCCGGAGTCTCATCGTCCGGAGCGTGGAGCGCAAAGGCCAAGCCGAGCCAGCCGAGCAGGTTGGGGAGCGCGAGCTTGCGCGACCGGGCCAGCTTGAGCTCGCCGAGCGAACGGAGAATACCGACCAGAGCACTCGCGTCGTCCAGCGCATGATGGGACCTGCCGGCATCCACTCCGAATCGATGGGCCAGATCCGCCAGCTTGGCGCTCTCGTGAATCAGCGAACGCGCCAGTGGTAGCGTGTCGAAGAACACGAGATCCTCGATCCCTGGCAGGCCCGCCGCCAGCCGCCGGAGCACGGGCACATCGAAGGTCTGCCCGTTGTGCGCCACCAGGACATCGGATCCCACGAAGGCGCGGAAGGCCGGCCAGACCTCGGCGAATTCCGGCTGGTCGCACACATCAGCGTTCCGGTATCCGTGCACCGCCGTCGCCTTGGGGCTGATGGGCCGGCTGGTTCGAATCAACTGCTGAAACTGGTCGACGATGACCCGATTGCGGACCCGCACGGCGGCCAGCTCCACGATGTCGCACTCTGCCGGGTCGACATCGGTCGTCTCCAGGTCGAAGGCAACGTAGTCCTGCAGTGGATCCGCCAGGCCCGCGCAGCGAAAGAGCTGGAGCGCCTTGAAAATCAAGAGTGGTCGCGCGGCCCTGGCCGGGATCACCAGATCGCTCGGAGCTGGTTGTCGAGTGATGTCCAATGGGAGTACCTCGCCATCGAACCCGGCCCGGAGCATCTGCAGTAGCGGGATCTCCAGCCCGGCATCGGGCTCGACCCACACCCTGGATCCACTGACCGCCGCCTGGCTGAGCCGGCGGGCCAGCAGGCGGGCGCCGGGAAACTCGGCTGGGTCGGTCAGCTCGTCGGCGCGTTCGTCGAGTGGATTGCGGTATCGCCCGACACGTTGGGAGAGTAGCTCTTCGACCAAGGAATCGATGCGCTCGTGCGCCCGACCGAGCGCGGCCAGATTCTCGACGTGAAAGACGAAACGCCAGGCCATGCGAGCGTCCGGGTCACCCCGGCTCTCCCGCGCGAACGCGCGAAACCCTGCGAGGAGCTCCAGGTCAGAAAAGCGCACCCGCACCTGTTGCAGCAGCGGATAAGGCAGCACCCTCTCCGCGAATCCATCGAGCGCAACCGGGTCGCGCGGATCCCGGACCACCCGCAGCGAGGAGATGACGAAACCGATCAGCTCGTCATCGCCCAACGCCTGGCCTCGTGCCACGCGGCAGGGAATCCCCGCCTTAATGAGGTGGGTCTCGAGCTGCTGTCCGATCCGGTGGGTGCGATAGAGCATGGCATACTCACCCCACTCCAGCCCGGAGCCGGCGTGGTCCCGTGCCAGGTCGGCCACCAGCCAGCTCGCCTCGGCCCGCTCATCTTCGAACAGGTAGGCGGCCACGCAATAGGGCGAGTCGCGATCTGCCTCAATCTCTTTGGTGAAAAGCGCGGGATTGCGGGCGATGAGATGCCGGGCGACCTCGAAGATCTGTCGGGAACAGCGCCGGTTACGCTCGAGCACGATCGGGTCGGCGATCTCGAAATCCTGCTGGAAGCGCTGAAGAATCGCCGCGTCCGCGCCGGCCCAGGAGTAGATCGACTGCTCGTCATCTCCCACCGCGAAACAGTTGCGATGCTCCGAGGCCAGATACTTGATGACATCGTACTGGGCCAGGCTCAGGTCCTGGAATTCGTCGGTCAGAATGCAGTCCCACCGTCGTCGGATCTGCTCGGCTATCGTCGGATGGCATCGCAGGAGCGACCCGGTGAGCGCGATCAGGTCGTCGTAGTCGACCAGATTTCTGTAACGGAGCAGAGCCTGGTACTCCTGGAACAGCTCCAGATCCCCGGGGGTGAGCGGATAGTTCTGGAGCTGATGCCGGCCGAAGAGATTCAGCAGCTGAGCATGGCGCTCCCGCCGTACCCGGAGTCGCCGCAGCACCCGGCGTTGATACTCCTCGTCCGCCATTCCGAAGCCGCGCCGAAGGCCGATGACAGACACGTGCTCTCGCAGCAGAGCAAAGCAGAGCCCGTGCAATGTCCCACGAGCGATGTCCTCGGCGGACGACCCGATCTCCCGGCGCAGCCGTTGGGCGATCTCGTCAGCCGCTTTGTTGGTGAAGGTGACCGCGCAGATTCGGCTGGGCTCGATTCCGACTCGATCGATCAGGTGACCGATCCGGCCAATCAGGCAGAACGTTTTCCCCGCGCCGGGACCCGCCACGACCAAAACCGGGCCGGGGGGCGCTTCGATGGCTTCGAGCTGCTTTGGGGAAGGAACGAGCACCACGAAAATGTACTCGTCGCGCTCCGCCGTGACGAGATCAGGCAGGGACTGAAGGCCGGAGTGCCTCGAGGGTGGAAAGCCACGCGTCCAGATCCTCGGCGGGCTGACTGCAGCTGGTGCCGGTGCAGGCGTAGCCGCAGGGTGCTCGGCCGGCACTGATCATCCCGGCGAGCGCGGGTGGGAGCGTCCCAGTCCCAAGGCCGTCTGGCTCGAGGCGCTGCACCACCCGGCGGGGCAGGAAGCCGGCCAGGGCGGCGTGGTGCATCCGATCGGCCACGGGATCACCGGTTTCGCCGATGATGACGAGATGGGTCGAGGGATTGAGCTGCCAGTCTACGGCAGTGAGATAGGTTGATGCATAGAGGCCGAGCTCCCCTCCCCGCCCAGCGAACGCACGGACCAGACGAAGCACCCGTTCCCCCCAACGCGGCCCTCCGGTCAGCTCGCGCAGTCGGGCCGCGACGACGCCGGCGACGGCATTGGGTGAAGGCGTAGGCGCATCCTGGACTGGCTTGGCCCGAGCCGGTAGCAAGCCTGGCTCATCGGTCTGGCGTCTTGCCGTATCCCACAGTCCGCCATCGGTCTCATCCCAGTAATCGGTCCACACCCGATCCATCAGCCGCTCCGCCCATTCCAACCAGGTACGGTCTCCCGTCGCCTCATAGGCGTCGAGCGCTGCCGCGGCAGTGAAGACCTGATCCTCCAGCAGGCCAGTCAAGCCCCCGGGGGTGTGACTGACAGCGTCCGGCGCCGGCGAGGACTCCTGACGAAGGCGAGCCAAGGTGCGGTAGGCATGTGCACGCGGCCACTCATCGCCCAGCACGGCAGCAGCGCGGAGCATGGCCGACACCATCATCGCGTTCCAGTTGGTGTACCGGGTCCGATCCACGAACGGTGCCGGCCGGCGGGAGCGCGCCAGGCTGAGCTTTTCTTTGGCGGAGCGGAGCAGCTCACGGGTTGCGGCTTCGGTGCGTCCAGCCCGCAATGCGATGGCCCCGATGGTGGCGGCGACGAACAGCACATTCTTTCCCGGATTGTGGTGCATCTCGCCCGCGGTCCCGATGTCGTAGTACGCGGCGGCGGCCTGAAACTCCTCGGCGGTGAGGGCTGCGGCCGCCTCCTCCCGAGTCCAGGTGAAGTAATCGCCGTCGTCCTCCAGTCCGACGTCGGCGTCCTGGCTGGCTGCATAGCCCCCCTCGGGATCGGAGGCCACCTCCCGCACCCACCGGACGATCCCGCGCGCGACGTCGGCGTACTCCTCCTGCCCGAAGAGGGCGTAGGCGTCGAGGTACGCCTTCAGCAGCTCGGAGTTGTCGTAGGACATCTTCTCGAAGTGAGGCACGATCCAGCCGGCGTCCACGCTGTATCGGTGGAATCCCCCACCCAGCTGGTCATGCATGCCTCCGCGGGCCATTCCCTGAAGCGTGCGATCGATGATCGTGCGGACTGCCTCGCTCGGCTGATCGAACCAACGGTGCAGCAGGAAGGTGATCGCTCCAGGGTGGGGGAACTTGGGCTGCGAGCCGAACCCGCCATGCACCGGGTCAAACGCTCGCGACATCTGTCCCACGGCAGTGTCCAATACGTCCGGTGAAAGCTCACCTGGAGCGCTCTCGTCCAAGTGGCTATCGAGAACGCGGCGAATCGTGCCCGCCTGCGCATTCACCTGATCCCGACGAGAGCGGAAGGCTTCGAGCACGCTGAGCAGGACGGTTCGAAACCCCGCTCGCCCGTATTTCCCGTCAGGGGGGAAATAGGTCCCACCGTAGAACACCTCTCCGGCGGGAGTAAGAAAGGCCGTGAGAGGCCAGCCGCCCTGTTGGGTCAGGGCCTGTACTGCGCGCTGGTAGCGCGCGTCGACGTCTGGCCGCTCGTCACGGTCCACCTTGATGCACACGTACTCGCGATTGAGCAGCGCGGCCAGTTCCGGATTCTCGTACGATTCCCCGTCCATGACGTGGCACCAATGGCACCATACCGCGCCTATGTCGAGCAGGATGGGCTTGTCCTGCGTTCGCGCTGCGCTGAAGGCCTCATCGCCCCATGGATACCAGTGGATCGGCTGGTGCGCCGCGGACCGGAGATAGGCCGAGGTGGACTGACCCAGATGATTGGTGGCCATGCCTGGAAGTTAAGCGGAGGTGAGGAGAAGCGGTGAGGAGTAAGCAGTGAGGAGTGAGGAGTGAGGGTCAGCCTGAGGAGTTAGAGTCAGCCTGAGGAGTAAGAAGTGAGGAGTGAGGAGTGGTGGTCCTCATCCCGAGGGAGCGCACGCGACCGAGGGACCTACTCGCCTAGCTTCGACAACCGCCAAGTAGGTCCCTCGCTACGCTCGGGATGAGGAGCCCTCCTCCTCACTCCTCGCTCCTAACTCCTCACTCCTTACTGCTTTTGTCAGCCCTTCTTGTGGCTTAGCGACCAGACGTAGGCGGCGACGGCCTTCACGTCATCATCGCTGATGGTCGAGCCACCCTTGGGCGGCATCACGATGCCGCTCTTGGACTCTTTCTGGGGAACGCCAGTCGTGATCTGCTTGACGATGGCGTCGTATGAACCGTCGCTGTGAATCCAGGTCGCGTCGGTCAGATTGGGGCCAACCGCTCCCTGACCGTTGGCTCCGTGACAGGCGTAACAGTTCCCATCCTTGTGAAAGATGCTGTCTCCTTTGGCGATCGCGGCCGGCGTGACGCCGGCCGGAGCCTGGGCCGCAGCGGGCCCAACAGAAAGGACCAGGGCCAGGGTGGTCACCAGGCCGAGACATTTCCGAATTTCCATCAGGGGGACTCCTGTCGCGAATGGGCGAGGCGAACTCGATGCCGAGTGGGAGAGAATACTGCGCGGGGCGAGGGACGGCAAGGAGCACGCCGACCGTCCGCATGCTGGGATGTGATTATGCAGTAAGATGTTACGATATCAGTGGTGGAGGCTAGAATTCACCGGCAGCCTGGCCGAGGAGGGTGGGGAGAGCCAGCGCCGTACCCTCAGTGTCCCAGAAGGCTCACTGAGGTCGGCTTGGGCCGGAAGATTCCAGCGTCGTAGGCGCTCCGCGGATTCCACAAGACCCAGGACATGAGCCCGAGCTCCTCGGCGGCTCGGATCTGTTCACGAACATGAGCGGGAGTGTACCGCGGCTGTCCCAGGGTGAAGGCCTGCAGATACGGGCGAATCTCAGCGGTCTTGCCCAGCGGTTCCGAGCGCCGGAGAGCGTCCTGCATCGCGCGCCGGATGACAAGATAGGGTTCGCTGTTGGGGTGCTTCAGGCTATAGTAGCCTCTGAAGTAGTGGCTAGGATAAACCATCGGCAGGACGACGTCGGCCATGGTCACCAGGTCTTCCCACATCTGACCGATTCCCATGTCCGTGGGAGCGCTGGTAGTCAATCCAAACACGTCGATGGTAAACGGCACCCCGAGCTTCTTGGTTCGGTCTCGCAGCAGCTTGAGGTTGCGAGCCACTCCCTGTCGCTTGGTCTCTCCCTGGTGGCGACCAGGGAAGACGGCCAGCGCCAAGCGGCTCTCCGGTTCGTCGGGAAATCGAACGTAATCGTATTGCACCTCGGCGAATCCCAGGCGGACGGCCTCACTCGCCAGTTGCGCGGCATAGACCCACACCGAGTCGTTAAACGCGTCCACCCAGGCGAAGTCGAGCCGGTCACGCCAGAGTCCCCCGTTTACGTGCTTGACTGACCATTCCGGCTTTCGCGAAGCCAGCAGCGGATCCTTGGCCACCACGATACGGGCGATGGGATGGATTCCGTGCTCTCGAAGCACCCGCAGCCGTTCGCGGGTATCGCGGGCGCGGAGCTGGGAATTCGCGCCGATTTCGATGGCAGTGGGTACTTCCGACCGATACGTCAGGTATCCGGTGTCGTCCTTGATGTCGATAACAAACGAGTTGATCTCGCTCCGGTCCGCCAGCTTCACCAGATCGTAGAATCGCTTTCCCCCAAACGCCCAGGCATTCACGTAGATCGCGTGTACCGCCTGGGGTGGCTGCGTGAGTGGTGGTGCAGGCCACTGCACTGGTAGCACAACCTGAGGAATCGCGAGCATCGTATCCGGCAGTACTGGGGCAGGGGGAAGCTCGTCACCCCACCCCGACGCCTGCTGAGCGGAGAGCGACGCAATGTGCAGAAAAACCACCAAAATGCCGAGGCAGATGGAGCGCATGGGGTCGTGGGGCAAATGGTTGTCATCCTGAGCGAAGCGAAGGGCCAGGGGAAACTGGCCCTTCGTCGCTGCGCTCCTCAGGATGACATCGAGGAGCTATCGGCTACGCTAGCAAGTTAGGGGCCCGGAAGAACCGGTCGAATTTCGACTCTCCGGTTGGCCGCACGGCCCCGCGGCGTGTTATCGGGCGTGAGCGGTACGCTCGAGCCATAGCCCCTGGCTACCACCTGTTGGTAGGGCACCGATTTCACTACCAGATAGTCGCGCACCGCCTCCGCTTGGAGCGTGGTGAGATGGAGGTCATCCGCCGGCCGGCCCGCATTGTCGGTGTGAGCGCCGATCTCCACCCGAAGAGAGGGATTCGCCAGAAGGATTGTGGCGATCGAATCGAGCGCGATATACGCGTCCGGCCGAAGCCGCGCCGTGCCGGGGTCGAAGCCCACGCCCGGAAGAATCCCCGGCGTGATGGCGCCACCCGCAGGGGCTCGAGCTTGAGGCTGCGCTTGTGCCCGCGGCTGGGGCTGAGGAGCAGGCGGGCGCGGACGAGGCGCCGCGGTATCTGGAGGGGCCTGGCCCTGAGGAACGGCCTGAGGCGTCGGCTTACCGGGCTGCTGTCCCGGCACGCATCCCTGAGCATTGACCGTGGCGCCCGCAGGAGTGCGGGGGCAGCGGTCGAGCCCATCGAGCACTCCGTCGCCATCCTCGTCGCCGGGGCATCCGAGCGCGTCGACGGTCGCACCTCGCGGCGTGTCCGAGCAGCGATCCAGACCGTCGGGAATGCCGTCTTCGTCGCTGTCCTTGGGGCAGCCCCTCGGGTCTACCAGCACCCCTGCCGGTGTGTCGGGACACCGGTCTATTCCATCCGGGATGTTGTCGCCATCGGAGTCGCTGGGACAGCCGTTGACATCCACCGTGGCACCCGCGGGGGTATTGTTGCACTTGTCCACCCCATTGGGTACGCCATCACCATCGCTATCGGCAGGACATCCACGAGCATCCACCTGGGCGCCTGCCGGCGTGTCGGGGCACCGATCCCGGTTGTTGAGCACGCCGTCGTGGTCACTGTCGGGCACCGGCTTGCTGCCCAGCATGTAGCTCAATCCGACGTTGATCCCGAAGTTGTCGATGCTGACGGAACTACCGGAGGCCACGCCCTTGCTGCGGTTGTGATTGAAGACGCCTTCACCGCGCACCATCAACAGCGGATTGATTGCCGCCCTGACGCCGGCTCCCGCCAGCAGCGCCCCGCTGCTGCCGCAGATGATCCGGCTGGAGGTCCCCGTGGGGCAATCGCCTCCGTATTTGGTCCCGCCTCCGCCTAGCCGGAGATAAACCGAACTGGCAGAACCGACCAGGAAGTTGTAGAGGGCGGAGGCGGCGAAGGTCTTGACGCTCACCCCCACGCTTCCCGTTTGGGTCTTGGGCGAGGCGAATGACCCTTCCAGTTCAACTGAAAAATGCAGCGGCAGCCAGACCCCGAGCCGTCCGATTCCGCCGGCCGCACCGTTCAGCTCAGTGTCGTCATCGAACGACTGGTACGCTCCCGCCGCCCCAATCTCGACCAGATACCGGCGGTCCTGTGCCTCGCCCGCCGAGGTCCATCCGAACAGCAGTACCAGGGCGACGAGGACGTCGGGGGCCCAGCCAGGCCGCCCGGCGGCTAGTCGATAGGTTCGCATGGATCAAATAGATACGCCCGGCAGGCACGGCTGACAAGGAGCACGATCACATGGCTCCCTTGCCCTTGGCAGGGTTCGCCGGTGCCGCTACGATTCGCGGCGGCCCCCGGGCCGCTATTGACTGAGGGAGGGAACGCCAGTGCAGGTGAGAATCGAATACTGCGTGGTGTGAAACTACCAACCTCGAGCCACCAGTTTGGCGGCTGAGCTCAAGCAGACCTTTCCCGATGCCGAGATTCGACTGGTGGAGTCCTCGGGCGGCGTGTTCGAGGTCACCATTGACGGGAACCTTCTTTTCTCCAAGAAGGCCTCGGGACGGCACGCCGAGCCAGGGGAAATCGTGCGTCTGATCCGGCGCTCTTCCTGACATGCGAATCGCCATTTCGACCGGGGGCGGTGACGCTCCCGGTCTCAACGCCGTTATCCGGGCCGTGGTCCTCTCCGCGTACCATCGCGGATGGCAATCCTATGGGATCCAGCGAGGATACGAGGGATTGCTCTCCTTCAACGGCGTGATCCCGTTGGGTCCGGCTGCGGTTCGAGGGATCACTCACGTCGGTGGCACCATCCTGGGCACGACCAACCGCGGCAATCCCTTTCGCTACGTGATGCGGGATCACGAGGGCAATGAATGCGAGGTCGACCGGTCCAATGACCTCGTAGCGGCGTTTCAGGCAAGCGGATTCGACGCGCTGGTCTCCATTGGCGGCGACGGGAGCTTGCAGATCTCGTACGAGCTGTGGCGCAAGGGACTGCCGGTGGTCTGCGTTCCCAAGACGATCGACAATGACGTGAGTGGCACTCAGCGCTCCTTCGGATTCGACACTGCCGTGAGTACCGCGACGGAGGCGATCGACAAGCTCCACTCCACCGCCGAAAGCCATGACCGGGTGATGGTAGTAGAGCTGATGGGGCGCTACGCCGGCTGGATCGCACTCTACAGCGGGCTCTCGGGCAGCGCCGATGTGATCCTGATTCCCGAGATTCCCTTCGACATGGAAAAGGTCTGCCAGAAGATCCGGAGCCGGGAAGCCGCCGGCAGGCGCTTCAGTATCGTGGTGGTCGCGGAAGGCGCGAGGCCCAAGGATGGAACCATCGAGCTGGTGGAACGTCGCGGCGTCGGGACAGTGGACCGGCTGGGCGGGATCGCAAGCAAGGTAGCGCGCACCATCGAGCACCGGACCGGCAAGGAGACCCGGACCTTGGTTTTGGGTCACCTGCAACGGGGCGGAAGCCCCACGACCTATGATCGACTGCTGGCCCTGCGCTTTGGCGCGGCCGCGGTGCGGGCCATCGCAGACGGGTGTTTTGGGGTGATGGTGGGCCTCAACGGCGCCGATATCACCCGGATATCGCTGGAGGAAATTGTGGGACGCTCCAAGAACGTTCCCCTGGACAGCGACACCATCGTCACCGCCAGGGAGCTGGGGATCAGCCTGGGAGACTGAACTGCAGTGAGAGGTGAGAGGTGACAGGTGAGAGGTGAGAGGTGACAGGTGAGAAGGAAGGAGTTCCTCATCCCCAGCGAATGCGAGGGATCTACTCAACTGCAACTCAACGGTCTTCGAGCCGAGCAGAGTGGATCCCTCGGTCCCTTCGCTGTGCTCAGGGTCCTTCGGGATGAGGAGCACGACTCGCATCCATACTCGCTCACTGCTTACTTCTCACCGCTCACTTCTCATTGCTTACTTCTTACTTCTCACTTCTCACTTCTCACTTCTCACATGTCCGCCGCCAACTATCCTTCCACCCCCACCGTCGACGCCGTCGATCTCCTCCATGGCGAGGCGATTCCCGATCCCTATCGCTGGTTGGAGGACGGGGAGAGCAGCGAGACCCGGGCCTGGACCGAGCAGCAGAACGCCCAAACTGAGGCGTACCTGGCTCGGGTCCCCGGCCGACAGCAGATCCGGCTGCGGCTCCAGCAGCTGCTGGCGATCGGCGCGATCAGCGTTCCTACGCCAGCCCGGGGGAGGTACATCTACCAACGGCGTGACGGATCCCAAAACCAGCCTGTTCTCTACGTGCGTGAGGGAGCCGATGGTGAGGACCGGGTGGTTATCGATCCCAACGTGCTGGACCCTGCCGGGACCACCGCCCTCGACTGGTACTATCCCGACGACCAGGGCCGGCTCTTGGCCTACGGCCTCTCCCAGAACGGGAGCGAGCAGAGCGTGCTCCATGTGCTCGACCTGAGCACGGGGGATATCCTGCCCGACCGTATCCCGCGGACCCGCGCCGCCGACCTGGCCTGGCTGCCCGACGCGACCGGCTTCTACTACACCCGGTACCCCGCTGCCGGTGAGGTCCCCGAGGGCGAGGAGCACTATCACCGTGCAGTGTACTTCCATCGGCTAGGAACCGATCCGGCCGCCGATCCTCTGATCTATCAGCCGGCCGAGAAGGAACACTGGCCAGGAGTCAGCGTGTCTCCCGATGGCCGGTGGCTCTTGATCGCCGTCGCCCGGACATTCGATCAGACCGACGTCTATCTGCAAGACCGGATGGCTCGAACGTCGCTGGTGACCGTGGCCCGGGACCTTCCCGCCTCATTTGAGGGGGAGATTGCCCACGGCCGGCTCTTCCTGCGTACCAATCTCGACGCCCCGACCTATCGCCTTTACGTGGTCGATCCGGAGCATCCCGATCGAAGCACGTGGCGCGAGCTGGTCCCACCTCACTCGGATGCGGTCCTGGACGGCATGCGGGTAGCCGGGAATCGCCTGGTTCTCACCTATCTGGAACGAGCGTCCTCCCGGCTGCGGCTCGCCGACCTCGATGGCCGAATGCTTCAGGAGGTGGCACTCCCCACGCTCGGCAGCCTGTTCGGAGTCGGGGCGGAGTGGGACGGACACGAGGTGTTCTACGGGTTCTCCTCCTTCACCGTCCCACCGAGCGTGTACCGCATCGACCTCGAGACCGGGGCGCAGTCTCTCTGGCGCCGGGTCGACGCTGACATCGATCCCGAGCGCTTCGAGGTGGTGCAGACCAGCTTTGCTTCCCGCGACGGAACATCGGTGACCATGTTCGTGGTGCATCGCACCGGACTGGTGCGCGATGGGCGGCATCCGACGTATCTCACCGGCTACGGGGGATTCAACATCAGCATGTCCCCCGCTTTCTCTCGCTCACTCCTTCTTTGGCTGGAGCACGGCGGCGTGGTGGCGGTCCCCAACCTTCGTGGCGGGGGCGAGTACGGCGAGAGCTGGCACCAGGGCGGGATGCTGGCGAACAAGCAGAACAGCTTCGACGACTTCATCGCCGCGGCTGAGTGGCTCATTCGCGAGGGCTACACGACGCCGGAGCGTCTGGCCGCCGCTGGCGGGTCCAACGGCGGACTCCTGATGGGCGCGGTTGTCACTCAACGGCCGGAGCTCTTCCGGGCGATCGTGATTCAGGTGCCCCTGCTGGACATGCTGCGCTATCATCGGTTTCTTATCGCCCGGCTCTGGATCCCGGAGTACGGTTCGGCAGACGACCCTGAGCAGTTCGCCTGGCTGCGCGCCTATTCGCCCTATCACCACGTCCGTCCGGGAGTCCCTTATCCCGCGGTGTTGCTCGCGACGGCGGAGAGCGACACGCGGGTCGATCCCATGCACGCCCGAAAGATGACGGCACGGCTTCAGGCCGCGACCACCTCGTCGCAGCCGATCCTGCTGCGGCTCGAGTCCCGTGCCGGCCATGGTGCAGGGAAGCCACTGTCCAAGGTCCTGGACGAGCTTTCGGATACCTGGACGTTTGTGTTTT
>JBIOUY010000205.1:0-21061 GCA_044867445.1 Gemmatimonadales bacterium | reverse complement strand
TGGCTGCGAGAACCAGGGTGAGGGGCGTGGCGGCGAGGTCCCGCAGAACCGCGCCGAGTGCCAGAGCCGAGTCCTGATCCAGCCACTGGGCATCGTCGACGGCGACGGCGACGGGCCGTTCATCGGTTGCGGCGCGGAGCGCCTCTGCCAGAGCCCGACCGAAGGGCAGGGGGCTTTCCAGTGACTTGGCGCCGCGGAATCGATCGGCCCATTCGGGAAGGGCCCCGGCGAAGACGGCGAGCGAAGCCGTCGGAGCCGCCGCGATGCCCGGCGCATTCAGCAGGCCGCCCCGGGCGAGCGAAAGCACCCCACTCCAGGGCTCTGTTTGATCGGCCTCGACCACCCGGGCGGACGCGATCGTGGTCCCATCGAGCCGCAAGCGCGCCAGCATCTCCTCCAACAGCCGACTCTTTCCCATGCCGGAGTCAGCCTCCAGGACGAGCAGCACGGCGCGCCGGCCCCGGGCGGATTCGTTTGCCAGCTCGAGCAACCGCTGGAGCTCCTCGCCTCGTCCCTCGAGCGGCGGCCGAATTGCCGACTCGGCATCGGCGAACGTTGCCCGTATCTCGGGGCGCGGGGCACGCTCCCGACGCACTCGCTCCACCAGCGCCCGAGTCTCTTCTTCCGGCTCCACCCCTACGTCTTCGGCCAACCGAGCCTGGAAGCGTTCGAAGAGTTCGAGGGCCCCGGACCTGTCCCCCACCAACGACCGGCAGCGCAGCGCGGCGCGGAGGGCCAGCTCGGACGTTGGCAGGAGCCCAAGCGCACGCGATGCGAGGCCCGAGCCCTCCTGCGCCTTACCCACCCGCGCGAGTGCCTCCGCCGCCTGGACCAGAACGTCGACCCCGCGACGGCACCACTGTTCCCGCTCGGCGGTAAGCCAATTCTCAAACTCAGACGAATCGGAGACCGCGAACCCTTCCAGGAAGAGTCCCGAGACCAATTCGGCGGCCCCGATCCAGTCTCCTGCAGTCGCGAGCTCCTCCAGCCGGTCCACATCCAGGGCGACCGAACCCGGCGACAATCGGATCTGTCCTGCCGTTACCTCCACCGAATCGTCCCCGGCGGCATGGCGGATGACCCGCAGCGCCTCGCTGAGCGAGTGCCGGGCCGCGGCGTCGTTCCGGTCTCCCCAGAGCAGACCGATCAGGTGCTCCCGGGTCCGGCCTCGACGGGGTGAGCGCGCCAGATAGATCAGCAGGGCCAGGTGCTTGCGCCAGAGCAGCTCGGCAGGCGCGGGCCCGCCGTCTACTCGAAGCTCAACCGGACCCAGTGTGCGGCAGTGAATCATGAGCACCGAAAGTCCCGAGGGTCGCGGGACTTGTCAATGAGGAGGGAAGTGGGCCGGAAAGCGGGACTTGAGACCTGCTTGATGAAGTGAGCGCACCATCGGACGCAGAATAAGCGGGGAACCTTCGGTCAGGAGGCATCATGTTGAGACCACAATGCCGAGCAGCCCTCGATAGCTCCCTCACGGCCCTGGTGCTCTTCCCTCTGAGTGACGCTGAGCTGGCATCCGGCATTCCAACCCGCCATCTGAATCGCGGCGCTCGGCGCGGGAGGGCCACGGCGATGTCCATCCCCTACGCGCCCGAGCCCGAACCGGTGGGAGAGGTTCTTCACCTGCACGACGACCAGCCCACGGGGTCGCTCCCTCTGGGCTTCGAGTTCGAGTTCTTCGGTACCCGATATGCCCGCTTCGACCTCTCGTCCGCCGGTTTCATGACCTTCCGGACCGAAGCACCTGCGCGGTCCTCCGGAACCTATCGGAGCGATTGTCTGATTCCCCCGAGCGCGGGTCTCTCCAGCTCGATCGCGCTTGGTTGGTCGGATCTCTATCCACTTTGTGGCAGGCGTGTGGCCTATGAAGTTCGGGGAGACGCCAGCCGGCGCCGGCTGGTCCTGTCACTCACCGGAACTCCGCACTCCCACCAGCTCGGCGTTCGGCGTTTGACGGCCCAACTTATCCTGTATGAGCGCACCGGGATGATCGATGTTCACACCAGATGTGAGGACGCGGATGGGCAAAGCGTCAATCGAGAGGCGCTCCGCTTCACTACCGCGCCGTGGTGAGCGGGAGTCACAGCTCCGGTGATCCGACGATCCGACAGCTGGACAGCTCCCACTCGCTCCGGTGTCTGCCGAACTCGGCTCGGAACAGCGGGCGGCTGGTGAGTGGGCGTCCGCCAGAGTCTTTCCAGCTCAATTTGAGGCTGAACTCCATGGCGGCCGCCTCTTCGCCAAACTGAGGGGCCCCATCGACCCGCTCGCTCACGACAGCCTTCCACTCTGGGGTTCGGAGGATCCGGCTCAGCTTGTTCAACTGGTCCTGATCGGATCTCGTGGCCGGCCGGTACAGCTCCGTCACTCGGGCAATGTCCTTGGTCCGTATCGCTTCGTAGCATTGCTCAACTTGCGAGATGATCATGGCCTCGAGTTGTCGGCGTCCCGCCCCATCGCTTTCCAACGAGGCCCCTTGCGATCGGCTTGCGGTCTCCTCTGTCTGTTTGAGTCCGCCGCCTTCCGGAGCGTACGCCTCGAGCCCGAGGGTATCACCTGCGCCCTCACCCGCCACCACGGTCATGAGCGACATCGCCGGCTGAGCAGAGCCACTGTTGGCGATCACCAGTGCGGTGCCGGGCGCGTAGCCGCGGACCACGCCCGTCCGCGGATCTACGGCGGCTACGCGAGGCTCACTCGAGCTCCAGGTGACTTCCGCGTCGGACAGCGGGGCGCCGCTCCCGTCGAACACCGAGGCCGCCAGCGTCGCGCTATCCCCGACCCGGAGGGAGCCGAGCGGAGCGATGGAAAGTGAGGCGGGAACCGGAGGGCCGGCAGCGGGACGCTGGACCACAATCAAGGTGCTGTCTCGCCACTCTCCGCTCGCGGCGACCACCTGCGCTCGGCCGGGAGCGACGGCGCGCACTGCCCCTGCCGAGTCGACCCGCGCCACGCGAGGATTGCTGGAGGACCACTCGATTGTCGCCCGTGGCAGCGTTCGGCCGGCAACGTCCCGAACCTCGGCCGTCACCCTGGTGGAGGCCCCCAGCAGCATGGGGCGGCGGGGTCGGCGAGTGATGGCCACGGAAGCGGGTGCGCCTCTGAGGATGGTGGCTACTGATTCAGGGCGGCTGGTCGGCGTGGTGCTGGCCGTTGTAAGTGTTGCCGGTCTTCGGGCGGAATATGCTGCGAGCCTGCGGAAACTGCCGTTGCGCCAGAACAGCGCCGCCACCATCACGACTCCCAGGCCGAGGGCGAAGGCTAGCCGCCGGCGGGTGCGGGAGCCGCGCCTACGCCGAGCCGGACGCCGTTCCGTCGGCGTGAGGTTTCGCGCCGTGGCCGCGGCTGGCCCGGCGCGTCTGGGAGCGTGTGCCGCGAGCTCGACATTAACGGTGATGGACGCGCTGGCACCCTTGCAGGTGGCGGTCAACACAACCGATCCCGGACCGAGTGTGGTGACCCAGCCTATGGCCGTGACAACCGCGACGCCGACATCACTCGTGTTCCAGAGTACCGGCTGATCGGCGAGGTTGTCTCCGCGGTAGTCCAGGGGCGTCGCGGTGAGCACGAACGAGTCACCCACTTTGACCGACTTGGGAGGAGCGGAGATCTCGATCGACGCAACCGCGCCGCTCGGTGGAATCTCCAATTCGTCCGCCATCGCGGCAGCCACCTGCACGTGCAGCCGGGCTCGGATTCCCTCACACGCCGCGGTGAGCCACACTGCGCCGGGCGCGATGGCGAAGGCAACCTGCTTGGTGGGATCGACTCGGAGCACACCAGGCACCTCGCTGCTCCACTGGACGATTCGGCCGGGGAGAGGAGTTCCGTGCTCTCCCCGCACCTGGGCGACGAGAGCGAAGCTCTCTCCCTCTTCCAGAGCGGCCGGCGGAGGGAGAATGGTTATCGTGCGGACCAGGCCGGGAGGTGGAGAGGCGCGGACAGCAGACGGTTTTGCCCGGGAGGCTCGATCGAGCGCCGCAAACAGGCCGGGCGAGCTGTCCCGCTCAGGACTGGCTAACCGGCGGAGTTCCGCCAGCAGCGGATCTTCCTCTCCCAGTGGCGTGGCGCCGAGTGCTGCCTTGGCTTCCGCCATGGTGCCCCAGCGAGAGGCGGGATCCTTCGCCAGCATACGGAAGATCGCGGCCTCCATCTCCGGCGGACAATCGCCTCGAAGCTCCCGGATGGAATGCGGCGGCTGCTCTACGTGGGCCTGCATGACAGTGAGGGTCGAGCCGGTGAATGGCGCTTGACCGGTGAGCATCTGGTAGGCCACGGCACCGAGGGCGTATTGGTCGGACGCGCCCGACACTTCAGCGCCGCTGCACTGCTCGGGGCTCATGTAGGCCGGCGTGCCGACCAGCGCACCGCTATGGGTGTCGCTCGGCAGTTCGGCGACCTTGGCGATGCCGAAGTCGGTGACGACGGCGTTGCCATCCTCATCGATCAGGATATTGGCCGGCTTGATGTCTCGATGGACCACGCCGGAGCGGTGGGCGTAGGTCAAGGCCGATCCCACCTGGCAAAGGATCGACCGGACGATGGGAACCGGCAGCTTGCCGGCCTGATGAATGACCTGTTCCAGTGAGCGTCCGTGGATGTACCGCATGACGAAGAAGTGCAGCCCCTCCGCCTGCCGCACGGAATGCACCGAGACGATATTGGGGTGATTGAGATGGGCGATGGTGATCGCTTCGCGCTTGAAGCGCTCGATCATGCCCTCGCCCATGAGTAGGCCGGGCGACATGACCTTGATCGCCACCTTGCGGTCAAGCGCGATGTCGTGCGCCAGGAAAACCGCTGCCATCGCGCCCCGGCCCAGCTCGCGTCCGATCTCGAACTCTCCCAGCGTAGCACTCTGGAGCCGCTGCACTACCTCGAGCCAGGGAGAGCTGGTGTCTTCCTCCAGCGCCATGGCGTCCTCGAACACTTCGAGCCCGCACTGCGCGCAGAAGCGGCTGTCGGGTGCGAGAGCGTCACCGCAGTGGAGACAACTCAGAGTTGTTGTCATGCGCCGTTGGGATGGAGAGCCAAGGTCCTAAATATTGCGGGGAGAGGAAGAGGGGCGCAATGACGACGCCGCTCGTGGAGACCTCGATTCTGGTTGATGAGAGCCCGGTTAAGTCAATGTGTTGCAGCGGCTTGGCTGTGCGATGCAAGTTGGCCCTGGTGAGTTCGAACCACCATGAACGGATCCAAGTCTACCGGCAGGGAAGCCGAGGTACAGCGCATTCACTGGGGATCAAGGACCTGAGTGCTATTGTGGGATCCCGTCACGTCGAATACCACGAAATCACCGTGCAACCTGGGGCACACCTGGGGCCGTGGGGAATTTCGACGCATACGTGAGGCGGTCCAGCGCGACGGGGTTCGGGGCGCAATAGCGGGCCAGCCGCAAGGCGAAGGCGCGATCGTCCTCGGGCACCCCCACGCTGGCATGGACGTGAAAGCCCGAGAGCCGATTTTCATGACCGGCCCGTCAGAGAGGCTCTGAGGGCTCTTCGGGCCGGGCCCGTGCCGCGTCCTCTGTCCCTGCCTCGGAGATAGACGACAGGGCGGGGCCTGGTTCCGCGTTCCCGGTGCTTTGTTCATCGGCCTCTGCCTGGTCGAAGCGCGCCAGGGCGTGCAGCCGCGCCGCCAGGTTGCCTGGACGCCTGCGGAGGTCTACCTCCAGCTCGCGGATGCCGGCGCGAAGCTCCGCGCCCGTGAAGTTGGACGTCGACATCGCAACTTGCACCTTCGGGTGAGACGTCGGCTGCAGTGTCTCGTGCTCGCCGATCAGCGCCTCCGTCAGCTTCTCGCCGGGTCGCAGGCCCGTGTAGATGATCTCAATGTCTTTGCCCGGCTCCTTGGCCTGGGCGCGGATCATGCGCTCCGCCAGCTCGACGATGCGGATTTCGTCGCCGCAGTCGAGCAGGAAGATGTCGCCGCCCCTGGCCAGGGCCGCGGCCTGGATCACCAGGCCGGCTACTTCGCTGATCGTCAGGAAGTAACGCGCCACCTCGGGGTCGGTAACACACACCGGGCCGCCGGCCTGGATCTGACGCGTAAACAAGGCCAGCACTGTTCCCTGCGAGTCGATCACGTTGGTCAGGCGCACCGAGCAGAATTTCGCGCGGCCTTTGGGCATCGAGCTGGTCAGGAGCTCGCCGATGCGCTTTGAGGCGCCGTAGATGCTCGCCGGGTTGACCGCCGTGTGGCTCGAAAGGAAGACAACCTTGTCCGCCTGTACCGACTGTGCCGCCTCGAAGACGTTCAGCGTACCCAGGACGTTGGTCTTGAAAGCCTGGTCGGGATTCTCCTCCATCATGCCTACGTGCTTGTAAGCGCCTAGGTGGAACACGACCTGTGGCCTGGATGCTTCGAAGATCGCATCCAGCTTCTGGCGATCGGAGATGCTCGCGAGCCAGGGTTTGATCGGCGTCGCACCGCCCGAGCGTTGGTTCACTTTGACTTTGATGCGCAATTCGTGCAGGCCCGTCTCGTTCATGTCGATGAGGTGCAGCGCGGCCGGGCCATATTCGAAAACCCGCCTCGTGAGTTCGGCGCCGATCGACCCGGCAGCGCCTGTGATCAGGACGACACGGTCCGAGATGATCCCGCGGCAGGCCTCCTCATCGACGTCCATCTGTTCCCGCGCCAGCAGATCTTCCATGGTGATCTTTCGCAGCTGGCCGGCGGGGCCGCGGCCCTCGAGCACGTCTGCCGCGCCGGGTACCAGGCGCACAGGCACTTTCGCCGGCTCGACGAGTGACAGCACCTCCTGCAGCTCGCGCGGCGTCTGCCGGGGCTGGGCGATAGCCACGAGGTTGACGCGATATTTCTCGATCACCTGCGGGATATCGGCGCGCCCGCCGGCGACCGTGATGCCGTGAATGCGCTTGCCCCGCAATCCTACTTCGTCGTCCACGAAGCCGACGGCCTGGTAAGGCTGCGAGCGGTTGTGTCCCAATTCCCGGGCTAGTGTCTGACCCGTGTCTCCGGCCCCGACAATCAGCACTCGTTGGCGTGGCTGGTCGGAGGCCATTGCGGTGCCGTTGGAGTCCCAGAAACGCGGCTGCATGCGCACCGAGCCATGGCCGAGGAGAATGAACGCGGCGCTGATCACGTTGACGGTTAGCGGGATGTGCCGCTTGGGCAGCAGGGCGTTGACCACCAGGATGCCTGCCGTGACGGCCGCAACCGCGACCGCCAGGCGCAGCGCGTCGTTGAGGCTGCCGTACTGCCAGGCCGTGCGATAAACGCCAACCGCCTGGTACGCCATGATGTAAGCAAACCCGATGAGCGGGCCCGCCCAGGCCAGCGTACGCCACGATACCTCCGGAACCTCGCCATCGAACCTCAGCGACAGGCCGATCGTGTAGGCGATGAGAACAATGGCGATGTCGAGGACCAGGGCGAGCGCTGCCCGGCCCGCCTGGCCGAGGCGACCGTTGCCGGCTGCGTCCTTCATCGCGCTCCTTCGCGTCGGGCGATCACTCCGAACGTCTTGAGCAGGATGCGTACGTCCCCCGCGAATGAGTGCTGGTCCACGTACTCGAGGTCATAGGCCATTATCTCAGAATATGTCAAATCCGCGCGCCCGTTGATCTGTGCCAGCCCAGTAATGCCCGGCTTGACGCGGTGGCGGCGGCGCCACTCCGGCAGGTACTGTGCCACCAGCTCCGGCTCGTCCGGCCGCGGCCCCACGATGCTCATGTCGCCGCGCAGCACGTTGAGCAGGTTCGGCAACTCATCCAGGCTGGAGGCGCGCAGGACGCGGCCGGTGCGCGTCTTCTGGCCTTGCGGCTTGAACACGAACGACTCGATGTCGCCGACGGCCTTGTCGACGCGCTGTTCGTCCGCCTGGGCAACGGCCATCGAGCGAAACTTGAGCACCTCGAACAGCTCTTCGTCCTTGCCCACGCGCTTCTGCTTGAACAGCACTGGTCCGGGCGACTCCAGCTTGATCAGTAGCGCGATGAGTGCCATCAGCGGGCTAAGGACAATCAGCCCCAAAGCCGCCACGATCACGTCGAAGGCCCGCCGCTGTATTTCGTTGCTCTCAGCCCGCATTGCACGCTCACGCCTCGACTTCGCATCGCGAGCCTGGCCCACTTTCAAGGCCACGCCGAAGGTCTGCGTCAGCCAAGGATCTCGCCCACGGCGGCGGCCACGCGCTCGACGTCCCCCTCGCTCATCTTTGGGAACAAAGGCAGCGAAAGAATCCGCTCGAACTCGGCCTCACAGACCGGGTATTCGCCCCGCTGAAAGCCGAAGCGCTCGCGGTAGTAGGGGTGGTAGTGCACCGGGTAGTAGTGCACCGACGTGCCGATGCCTCGCTGCTTCAATCCAGCCGCCAACTCCTCGCGTGTCACCTTGGTGTCGCGCAGGCGGATAACATATAGGTGCCAGTTGGAAGTCACGTCGTCGCGGACTGCCGGCGTCTCGATCTGCGGCATGCTGGCAAACGCGCGCGTGTAGTGCCCGGCCAGCACGCGGCGTTTCTCATTGAATCCGGGAAGGCGACGCAGCTGTCCCAGCCCAATGCTGGCCAGTAGGTCGAACATGCCGTAGTTGAAGCCCGGCGCGCTCATCGTGTAGAACAGCCGGTTGGCCTCGGCGGAGTATCGGTTCCAGGCATTCGACTCCAGGCCATGGTTACGCAGCGCGATGACCTGGTCCGCGAGGGCGCGGTCGTTTGTCGTCACCATGCCGCCCTGGCCCGTCGTCATGTTCTTCACGGGATAAAAGCTGAAGGCCGTCAAGTCGCTGATGCTGCCGACCACTCGTGCTTTGTAGACGGAGCCCGCGGCCGTCGCTGCGTCCTCGATCACCGTCAGGTGATGTCTGCGGGCGATGTCCAGGATCTCGTCCATGCGACACGGGATGCCCGCGTAATCGACCGGCATGATCGCCCTGGTCCTCGGCGTGACGTGGCGCTCGATCTGCTCCGGGTCGATGTTCAGATCGTCGGCGCAAATGTCCGCGAGCACTGGTGTCGCGCCGGCGTGCAGGATGACGTTGGCCGTCGCCGCGAAGGTCAGAGGCGTCGTGATCACCTCGTCGCCTGGCCCGATGCCCGCGACGAGCAATGAGAGATGCAGCCCGGCGGTGCAGGAATTGACGCCAATTGCGTGCTGGGCGCCGACCATCTCGGCGAAATCGCGCTCCAGGCGCTGGGTCTTGGGGCCGTAGACCAACCAGCCGCTGCGCAGAGTCTCCACGACCTCGGCGATGTCGTCCTCGTCGAGGTCTGGTTGAGCGATCGGCAGGAAATCGTCTGGCAAGGCAGCCTGCAGCGCGACCTCGACTAGAAGTGCACGGCCGCTACATAGTGAGTTCGGAGGAAAGGTAGCACACGAGCGCGCTACAGCGATCCAGCCGCCTGGGTGCGCGAATAAGCATTTGCAACAGTAGGGGCGCGGGCCTCGTCGACCCGAAAGGAATAGGAATTTCCTTTACCCAGGAATAGGAATAAGAATTTCCTTTAGAAGGTACGGGGCGGTTCGCGGGTCGTCCACCCAGGTCTCCCCGGGCGGGATGTCGGCGTCGCCCGGGGCCGGTGCAGTCCGCGCGGGACGGCCGCCCTTTCCTCGGCGGCTAGGCCGAAGGCGAGCACTAATCCTCAGAAACCCCGCGGGCCGCGTCCAGGCGCCACCAGGACCCACGATCCCGCCCTCAGAGCCATCCTCCCCACGGGTAGCTGCCTGTGGTCTGGGGTAGCAAAACTGGATCGGCGCGCCTGGATTCCCAGTCTGTAACGCCCAGCGGCGTTGCTATGCTGCCCGCTTGGCTCTTCAAGCGGCTTGATGCTCTCTTGGCCTAACGGCGGGATGATAGTGCCGCCAGGAAGGACACCTGACGGGGGGTGGGAGATGGGCCGCCTACGGCCAGGGGCTAGCGAATGCGTCGGCCTGCGGGGTTGAGCCTAATCGGTTGATAAGCGGGCAAACCTGGGGCAACAAACTGGTGCGGAGAAAGCTAAGTACAATTGGCCCTGGTGGATTCGAACCACCATTAACGGATCCAAAGTCCGCTGTCCTGCCATTGGACGAAGGGCCAGTCGCGCACAGAACCTAATCTCCACCGACTTGCTCCGGCCAGTGATCACCTGAGGTGCGATGGTGTGGAGCCAGCGCAACGGGAGCCGGCGGCGAGCAAACTAGCCGGTGCCCCACGATAGGTCATGCGACTGCAGAAGCATTCTCCAAACTCTTGTTGCCATTGAGAGTTCGGATTCACCGCATCCGGGACTCGGAAATCGGAGATGCGCGCCGTTCGCGCGGGGAGGACGAGGTATTGGTCTTGCGTCGGCTCATCGGCGAGTTCCCCCGAACGCACATGTGGATGCGGCATAAGCGGGCGATCCTACCCTGGAGCGCCTGCGTTTCGGTGCTAGCGGTTGCGGTTCTCTTTGCCTGTCATGATGCCACCAGAACCGAACCACAAGGTGCGGTGGATCTCGACCTGATCGATCTGAGTTACCAATGCGGGAACAACTTCGATCTCACGAATGGCAACAGCATGGCGGTGACGGTCGAGTTTGAGGTCGAAGGAACCGGCGAGTCCGGCGAGCTGACGCTTGCCGGGGCCGCTTCACCCGGCCAGCCGAGCCAAACCCGGCTGACCACGGCCCAGAGGGGCGGCGTGGTGATCGCCTATCTGCATCAGCACCTCACTCAGCAAGGCAACACCGGCGTGGTCTGTCGCCCGCCGGTTCCGGTTCCGTCTCAGCCCCAGGCCACCATGGGCGAGTGGACGGCGCCGTTTGGGTGGCCTGTCGTCGCCGTGCACCTCCAGCTCTTGCCCAGCGGAAAGGTGCTCTCCTGGGGACGAGAGGGCGCGCCCCAGCTCTGGGATCCTGAGACCGGCGAATTCACTCCGGCGCCGGCTACCAGCGATCTGTTCTGCGCCGGCCACACGTTTCTGCCTGATGGCCGGCTGCTCGTGGCTGGTGGCCACATCAGCGACGATCACGGACTTCCTGACGTCAATCTGTTCGACCCCTCGACTCAGAGCTGGACTGCGCTCACCCCCATGGCTCATGGCCGCTGGTACCCGACGCTCACCATGCTTTCGGATGGACGAGTCGTGGCGCTGAGTGGCGGCGACGAGGACGGGAAGCTCGTCGTCGAGCCGGAACTGTGGAACGGTGAGACCTGGACTCCACTGCCGGGCGCGGCGCGCGAGCTCCCCTACTATCCCCGCACGTTCGCGGCACCGAATGGTCTGGTGTTCTATGCCGGTGAGCTGGCCGAGACCGGCTACCTGGATGTCTCGGGAGAGGGCAGCTGGATACCGGTTGCGAGCTCTCATTACGGGCGCCGTGAGTACGGCTCCGCCGTGATGTACCGGCCCGGGAAGATCCTCATCCTTGGCGGCAGTAATCCGGCTGAGGCCGCGCCGACCAACAGTGCGGAGATCATCGATCTCACTGAACCGGCGCCGAGCTGGCGTTTCACCGGTTCCATGGCCAATGCTCGCCGGCAATTCAACGCCACCCTCCTGCCCGACGGCCGCGTCATTGCTACGGGAGGCACCAGCGCAGCGGGATTCAGCGACCCCGCGGGCGCGGTACACGCGCCGGAGGTGTGGGACCCGGACACGGAGCAGTGGACCACCTGGGCTGGCAACACTGTCACCCGAGTCTATCACTCGACGACCCTGCTCCTGCCCGATGGGCGAGTGCTGCACACCGGCAGCGGCGACGGACACAACCTTCCCCGAGAGCTCAACGCTGAGCTCTACTCACCGCCCTATCTGTTCCACGGGGCCCGGCCTGTGATCGCGAGCGCGCCGCAGACTGTCGATTACGGCGCCAACTTCTTCGTGGCGACTCCGGATGCGGGGACCGTCACCCGGGCCACTTGGATCCGTCTGTCCGCGGTCACCCACGCCTTCGATCAAAATCAACGGTTCAACGACCTGGCCCTCAGGCGGAGCGCCGGTGGCGTCACCCTGACGGCTCCCAGCGGAGAGAATCTCGCGCCGCCTGGTGACTACATGCTCTTCCTCCTCACCGGCGATGGGGTGCCTTCGCCGGCCAGGATCGTCCGACTCAACTGATCCCCGGAGTCGCCTATGCGTCGTCCCCACTGCTTGGCTGTTGTGCGCGGTCTTCATCTCTCCCTCTTGAGCCTCATCGGGGGACTGGGGTTGTTCCTCGCCGGGTGCGTCGACAATTCCGGGGATGGTGCGGGTCCCAAAGCGTCGCCCCCGGCGGAAACCGACGAATCCCAGGACGCCCCGATCCGCCTGTCCTATGTCTGCGGCAACCGGTTTCTCATCATCAACGCCTATTCCGTCGCGGTCAGCGTCACCTATCGCGTCGCCGGTACCGATGAGGAAGCCGAGGCGTTGCTCAGTGCAGCGCCGAGTCAGGATCCGGCATACAGCGAGCGGTTGATCGAGACCCGCAACAAGGGCTCGGTGGAGCTCCTGCTCAATGGGACCCCGATCGCGGTCCGAGCCAACGGTGGAGTACCCTGCACCCCCTCGACGCCGGCGCCTGCGTTTCTGGCGATCGGAGGGCCGGAGTCCTCAGGAGGGTGGACCGCGCCATTCAGTTGGCCTGTGGTGGCTGTGCACCTGACTCTCATGTCAAATGGACGGGTGCTCTCCTGGGGTCATGCCGGTGACCCGCAGGTGTGGGATCCCGCTACGGGAATCTTTACCCTGGTGGCGAGTTCGGCGGAGCTGTTCTGCGCGGGCCATTCGCTCACGACCGATGGCCGGGTCGTGGTCGCGGGAGGACACATCACAGACGACCATGGCCTGCCCGACATGTCCATCTTCACCCCGGGGAGCCAGAGCTGGTCCGAGACTACCCCAATGCAGCGCGGCCGGTGGTATCCCACCAACACGACCACGGGCACGGGCGAGGTAGTCATCATCGCGGGAAGGGATGAGGCTGGGACGCAGGTCACCATTCCCGAGATCTGGAGCTCAAGCGGGGCAATTCGACAGCTCACTACGGCGCCTCTCTCGCTCCCGTACTATCCCCGGATGTTCCTAGCCCCTAACGGGAAGCTCTTCTATGCCGGAGAGAATCAGCGCTCGCGCTGGCTCAAAATCACCGGCACCGGCCTCTGGACCAGCGGCCCCAACCGGCTCTATGGCATCCGCGATTACGGGTCCGCTGTCATGTATGACGAGGGGAAGATTCTCTATGTCGGAGGAGGGCACACTACCAACACCGCCGAGACGATTGATCTGACCAAGACGTCGCCCACGTGGAGCTGGACGGGCGCCATGGCCTATCAGCGCCGGCACCACAACGCCGTGATCCTGCCGACCGGCGAGGTCCTCGTGGTCGGGGGACTGAGCGGCACCGGCTTCAACGACCTCTCGACCGCGGTGCACCCGGCGGAGATCTGGAGTCCGGCCACCGGCGTCTGGACGACGCTCGCGAGCAACACCGTGAACCGGGGCTATCACACCACCGCGGTCCTGCTTCCCGATGCGCGGGTGCTCCTCACCGGGAGCGGTGATGGGGCCGGTTCGCCCAGCGAGCTCAATGCCGAGATCTTCTCCCCACCCTACCTGTACAATGGCACGCGGCCGACCATCACAAGCAAGCCGTCACGGCTCGCCTATAACACGACTTTCCGGATCGGAACCACCGACGCAGCCTCTATCACTCAAGTAAGCCTCATCCGGCTGGGCTCGACCACTCACGCATTCGACATGAACCAGCGATTCCAGAAGCTGTCCTTCACCGCCGACTCGACCGGATTGACCGTGACCGCTCCGACCACTCGGCTGCGCACCCCGCAGGGGCATTATCTGCTGTTCATCTTGAATGGGAATGGCGTGCCTTCGGTAGGAAAAATCGTGCAGGTCAAATAGGCGGAGGCGCTGCCAGCGTTTCCACCGAGAGCAGGCCCCCATGCTTCTGTCCCAGCATCGTCCGGGCGTCCTCACGATCCCGGGCTGAGCGGTAGATCGCAAAGAGGGCCGAGCCCGATCCGCTCATCCGGCAGACCAGCGGCCTGGTTCCTACCAGGGCCTCGAACGCCGCGCGAATCTCCGGGTGTCGCGCAAACACCGCCGACTCGAAGTCATTGCCGGCCATTCTGCCGATATCTCCCCAGCGAGAGAGCGCGTCGAGATCAAGCGCAAGCGCACCTCGCCGGCCGGCCTCCTGCCTGGCGCTGGCGACCCAGCTGTAAGCCTCGGCCGTGCTGATGCCGCTTCGAGGTACCAGCAACAGCACCGGGGCCGAAGGGAGTGCCGGCAACCGCAGCATCCGCTCGCCGTGTCCCCAGCCCAGCGCGAGTGGTGCGCCACTCAAGAAGAACGGCACGTCACTTCCGATGCGCGCGGCAAACTGGAGCAGCTCGTGCCGGGGTACTGCGTTTCCCGCGAGCTGGTTGACCGCCTGGAGCGCGCCGGCGGCATCGCTCGATCCCCCTCCCAATCCGGCCCGTGCCGGGATGCGTTTCTCGAGAGTCAGGTGGACCGCAAACCGGTGGCCCGTTGCCTCCAGCACCGCGTGAGCCGCTCGGACGGCAAGGTTTTGCTCCGGCGGCCCCGCATCCAAGCCCGTCACCTCGATACTCGCACCCCGCCCGTCGCGTCGCTCCACGGTCAGCGAATCGGTCAGGCTCACCAGGCAGAAGAGAGTCTCCAGGCCGTGATACCCATCCGCCTCCCGCGCCAGCACCCGCAGAAGGAGATTGATTTTGGCGTGCGGGTGAAAGGTGACAGCGCCGCCGGTCACGCCTGCGGCTGTCTCAGGTCGCGCAAGGCGACCGGGGTTCGGGCCAGGGACCAGGCGCCTAGCAGCACTATGGGGACCAGGGTCGTGCCGTGGAAGACGATTGCATAGGACGAGGCCAGCCCGTTGGGTATGCTGTAGAGCGCCAACCCGGCCACGATCGCCGCCTCGAATTGTCCTAGAAATCCGGGCGTGAATTGTACCGAGATGCCGAAGATCAAAATGCCCTGCAGCAACAGCGCGCCGGTGTAGCCCACCGGGATGTCGAATGCAACGAAGCAGAGGTAGAGGGCCAGCGCATTGGACATCCAGACTGCCAGCGACCACAGCGCCACCCCCGCAACCCGCTGGGGAGAGCGAAGCGACGAGAGTCCCTGGCGGATTCCTTCGATAGCGCCGACGATTGCATTCGTGACTCTGCCCGACGGCAGTACTCGTCGCACCAGTCCCTCCGCGGCCAGAGGGAACACCACCACCAGCGTGGCGGCCACCAGAGCCCCTACCGCCATGAGGCCCGTGACCTGGGCGACATGGGCCAGGGAGACTCCACCCACGGAGATGCCTGGAGGGAGGTCGGACTTGAGGAGCGCGAAGGCGAGCAGAGCCACGACCGCAAGGCCGTCGAAGATCCGCTCGACCGCAATCGAGGAGAGGGCGGCCGTGAACCGAATCCCGGCCAGTTGAGTGGCCGCATACGTCCTGACCAGCTCCCCGGCCCGAAACGGAAGGACGTTGCTGGCCATGAACCCGATCGCGATCGAGTGCCAGAGCGGTCCCGACGGGAGGGGCTCACCCCGGTCGTCTCGGAGCAGAAGCCGCCACCGGGGAAGTCGTATGGGATAGGTTGCCGTTGCGATCAGGATCGCCAGGATCAGCGGAGCCGGTTTTGCCGCTCCGATGTTGTGCACTATCTCATCGAGGCGCACCCCGCGCAAAGCCCACAGCAGCAGTCCGAAGGCGAGCCCGATGCCGATCAGGCCAGCCAGGACGCGCTGCATCGTCCATCCGGCGACCCGCACCTCAGGACTCGACCAGCGCGAGCGGAACGAGATCGAGGAGCTCCTGGATCAGCGGGCGGATGCTTTCGAGGTCCGCCCGATGGGCGAGTTTGGCGTTGAGATCGTCCCGCACCGACGCCGCCCGCTCCAGTGCCGCCCTTCCGCTGTAACAGAGGGCTTCGATAGAAACTGCTTCCTCGGCAGGCCGAGCCGCAGGCGCGGGACTCAGCCGGCCGAGCAGTCCATCCAGCGACGGTGCCGGCGCTCTCTGCTCCCGCCCGAGGCGAGCCAAGGTGCTGAAGCTCGCTTCCAGTCCGCCGTGCGGGATCGGCGTATCGGGGGCGAGCTGCTGGATGGGAACTATCGCAAGCTCGTCAGGAGCCAGACGCTCGATGGGGACGATCGCACCTTCCGCCGTGACCGATTTCGTCACGGCATAGGCCAGTGACTCGATGGGGACCAGATCCAGCTCCGCTTCCGGCGCGGGGGCAGCGACTGAAGGCGCCGGGGCCGCGCGCAGCTGGTCCAGACGGTAGGCCACGTCGAGCATCCGGCGGGACACGAGCATTCGGTCATCGGTGTCGGCAATGGAGCGAAGCAGATCCCCGGCATCGCGCAGGCACGTTGCCAGCTCCGCTGTGGCTTGAGCCGCGACACCCGCCGCGAGTGCTTCACGGGTTGAGCGGGCGAATACGCTGAGGGCACTCGCCACTGGATCGCTACTGGGTCCACCGGCGGAGCGGAGCGCCCCTACCAGGTGGTAGAGCCGGAGGTCTCGTTCCGTGGCCGAGCGCGCGTGGCGGATCTGATCCGCGATCTGACCGAGATGCTCTCCCTGGCTCACCAGCTCAAGGGGGCCCAGCGGAGCGGGAGATGCGAACTGTGGTTGGGAGGGAGGTGGGGTGGCTGGATGGGGCTCACCCTCGGGATACAGCGACTCGATCGGGACGACGTCTCGCTCCACCGCGAAGGCGCGAAGCAGGAGATCGGTGAAATGTCGGGCTTCCTGGGCCTCCGGATCAGGCCGGCCGCTCTCCGCGATGTCGCGGGCGATGCGGGTCAGGGCGGCGGACGCCGCGCCCATCACTTCATCAACGCCGGGAGGCGGGGCAAAAAGCCGGGTGAGATCTCCAATGGCCGACTCGATGCCATCGAGGATCTCCGGCAGGGGAACCAGGTCACTCAGCTCGGCCAGGCCCCGCAAGGACTGCATCCGGCGGATGACGGTGTAGAGCGGTTCCCGATCGCCCGGCGAGGCCTGCAACGAACGAGCAGCCCGGTCGAGCGCGCTCGCGACTAACGCGCCCTCACGCGCCACGAACGCCCGGACACCAGGGTTGAGCTCTCCAGCTCCGCCCTTCCGCGACCCCTCTAGCGTTCCGCTACCGCCGACCAGCGACTCCAGGCTGCTGGCGAGCCGACCAGCGCGGGCGGTATCCGACTCTTCCCAGTCACGAACCCGGGCAACCAGCTGGCGGAACTCGGCGAGCGACTGGCACACCTGTTCCCGGACCGCGGCATCCCAACTACGACGACCGTCGCGCAACGCGCGCCCCAGGGTCTCCAGGGACGCGGCACAACGCGCGATGGACTGCTGGTGCGCCATCAGCGCCGAGCCTCGGAGCACCCGCGCATGGCGCAGGAAATCAGCCGCATGCGGTGCCTCGTCACCGGCGACGAGTGCGTCGAGCCGGTCGAGCGCCTCGCCGGCTTCCAGCACGAAGAAGTCAGCGGCCGCTAGGGGATTGGTCATAAGGATTGGATAATCGACAGAAGGCCGCGTCCGCGGCAAGACCTCAGCGTCGCGCGCCCTTCACCAGCGCCAGCATCTCCGCGACGGCGGACTGCATCCCGACTAGGATCGCCCGGCTCATGATACTGTGCCCGATATTGAGCTCCTCGATTTCGGGTATGCGGACAACCGGTTCAACATTGAGGTAGGTGAGGCCGTGGCCGGCGTGCACCGCGAGCCCCATGTCGGCCGCATGTCGAGCGGCCCGGTGCAGCTCCTCGAGGGCGGCATCGCTCTCCCGCCAGCTGTGAGCATAGCGCCCAGTGTGCAGCTCGATCGCTGGTACCCCGAGATCTTTGGCAGCGTCGAGTGCCGCCAGGTCGGGATCGACGAACAGACTCACTCGAATCCCCGCCTCGTCCAGACGACGCAGGGTGTAGCGCAGCCGCTCGCCGGGCCGGCGCAGGTCCAGGCCTCCCTCGGTCGTGATCTCCTCCCGTCGCTCGGGAACAATGGTGGCCTGGTAAGGGCGGAGCCGGCAGGCGATCTCGACGATATCGGCACTGGTGGCGAGCTCCAGATTGAGCACTGGGACGGCGGGTCGCAGCCGTTCGACGTCCGGGTCCTGGATGTGGCGACGGTCCTCCCGGAGATGCACGGTGATGCCATCCGCTCCCGCGGCCATGCAGAGCTGAGCCGCGGCGAACGGATCGGGTTCGTCGGTCCGCCGCGCCTGCCGCAGGGTGGCCACGTGATCGATGTTGACGTACAGTCGCATGGAGCTCATTGCTCGGGACTGGGCAGCCGGTTAATTTCGCTCGCTAACACTCGCCACGTGAGAACCTTATGATCCAGCGACGGTGGTTCGCCGCAGTGCTGCTACTCGCGGCATGTGGCGGCGGCAGCGGCTCCGGCAGCGCCGCTGTGCATCCCACGAATACCGCGGCGGCGGCGGTCGAGAGCTTCCTTCAAGCCGTCGCCGACAGCAATGTCGACCGCATGGCCGCCCTGTGGGGGACTGCCAGAGGCCCCGCCGCAACGACCCACATGCCGAGTGACTACGAGCGCCGCATTGTGGTCATGCAGCACTATCTTCGGCACGAGACCGCGCGCATCGTCTCCGACGCCCCGGAGAGTACCGGGAACCGGCATGCCATCCAAGTGGAGCTGCGCCGCCACCTTTGCACTTGGGTGGTCCCCTTTGTCGCCATCAAGAGCGCCGACGGAGCCTGGATCGTGAACCAGGTCGACCTGACTGCCGCAGGCAACCCGGCGCGCCCCTGTGAGCCCGGGGCCCAAGCCGATACCACGGCCCCGTCGGACTCGACGGCGAAGCCATGAGATCCGGGAACCTGGGGAACCCTTCCTTGTTATTTTAGTCGGTCAGTTCGATGAGGATTCCTTCGGTCGCTCTGGGGTGAACGAAGGCAATCCGGCGCCCGCCGGCACCAATTCTGGGCACATCGTCTACCAGTCGGTATCCCGCGGCTCTGCAGGCATCCAGGGCAGCGTCAAGATCGGGAACCCGATAGCAGATGTGGTGAATTCCCGGTCCGCGGCGGGCGAGAAACTTGCCGATTGGGCTATCTGGGTGGAGCGGCTCGAGGAGCTCTACCTGGGTGTCCCCGAAGGGCAGTGACGCGATGGTAGCGCCGTCGGCCGATTCCGGGGGATGGGGGTCCAAGCCCAGCACCTCACGATAGAAGCCGAGCGCCGCCTCAAGGTCCGGCACGGCGATGCCAACATGAGCGATACGGGGGCGATCGGGCACGCCATCCCTCCGAACGATGGATCGAGCAAGTAACAATCAGAGGAGAATAACATCATGGCCGCGACAAATACTCCTGCCGTCCATGTCACCGACGCATCCTTCGCCAGCGAAATCGAGCAGGCGAATGGTCTCGTGCTGGTGGACTTCTGGGCGACATGGTGCGGACCGTGCCAGATCGTGGCTCCGGTCCTGGAGCAGCTCGCCGGGGAGTATGCCGGCCGCGCCAAAGTGGCCAAGGTGGACGTCGATAGCAATCAGCGGACTGCCATGCGGTTCAATGTTCGCTCGATCCCGAGCATCCTGTTCTTCAAGAACGGACAGCACGTGGACACGGTCGTGGGCGCGGTTCCCAAGGCCACGCTGGAAGGAAAGATCAAGCAGCATCTCGCCTGAGGACGCAGAGGACGCAGAGGACGCAGAGGTAAGACGGACGTCATCCCGAGCAACGCGAGGGACCTGCTCCGCGGGTATCGAAGCCCGTTGAGTAGGTCCCTCGGTCGCGTTGGCTCCCTCGGATGACGTATCCTTCCGTCCGCTACGTCTTCTGCGTCCTCTGCGTCCTCACCTAACTTCCGTACATGCCCGGCACTCTCTACGTGGTGGCTACCCCGCTCGGGAACCTGGCCGACCTCTCCGCCCGGGCGGCGGAGGTGCTGCGAGCTGTATCGGTCGTGGCCGCCGAAGATACCCGCCGCACCCGAGGCCTCCTTAGCCACCTCGGGGCCAGTCCGACCACATTGAGCTTTCATGCCCACTCGGACGATCGCCGGACCGAAACTATCCTCGAGATCCTGAGGGAAGGACGGGACGTCGCCCTGGTCAGCGATGCCGGCACGCCGGCTGTGAGCGATCCGGGAGCCGACCTTATTGCCGCGGTACGTGCGGCGGGCCTGTCCGTCACACCGATTCCTGGAGCATCCGCGGTCGCTACGGCGCTCTCGGCGTCGGGAATTCCGGCCGATCGCTACCTGTTTCTAGGCTTCATCCCCCGAAAGGGAGCGGAGCGGGCCCGACTGCTGGCCCGGGTTGGAGAGGAGGAATGGACCACGGTCTTGTTCGAGGCGCCGGTCCGTCTGGCGCAGCTGCTGCGTGATTTGGCGGAGGCTGCCGGCCCGGATCGTCGGGCTGTCGTCGCCAGGGAGCTCACCAAGATTCACGAGGAGTTCCAAGAGGGGACTCTGGCAGAACTGGCGGATTATTATTCGGAGAACCCCCCGCGGGGGGAGGTGACCATCGTGGTGGCCGGCACCGGAACTCCCGCGGCGGGCCCGGATCGAACCGAGGACGCCGTCGAGCAAGCCACCGGACTGCTGGCGGAGGGACTCAGCCGGCGGGAGGTGGCTCGCCGTCTGACGGAGACTCTCGGACTCTCCCGCAACGATGCCTACCGACTGGTGATGGGATTACCGTGATCGCTCGTGCTGCTGTCCTGCTCGCGCTCGGGATCACCGGCGTTTCGCCTTCATCCCCTCCGCATTCCGCCCCGGTCATGACGATCGGACGGCTGCACTATGAAGGCGGCGGCGACTGGTACGCCAACCCGTCCGCTCTGCCCAACCTGCTGCGCGCCATCCGGGAACGAACCCGCCTTGCCGTCGCGGACACGGAAGTGGTTGTAACGCTATCGGACAACAATCTCTGGTCGGTCCCCTACCTCCACCTGACCGGCCACGGCAACATCCATTTCAGCGACCAGGATCTCGTTACCCTGCGGCGCTGGCTTGAGCAGGGTGGATTTCTGCACGCGAGCGATAACTACGGCATGGATGCCTCGTTTCGTCGCGAGATCAAGCGGCTCTTTCCCGATCACGAGCTGGTCGAAGTCCCGCTCGACCATCCGATCTACCACCTGATCTACG